>NZ_JBWKSN010000003.1:0-534374 GCF_059419825.1 Pseudomonas sp. GW821-FHT05D12
GAACTCAGCAGTGAAACGATGCATCGCCGATGGTAGTGTGGGGTTTCCCCATGTGAGAGTAGGTCATCGTCAAGATTGAATTCCGAAACCCCTGTCTGCTAGCGCAGACAGGGGTTTTGTCGTTTATGGGAAGATGGAAACCTCTGTGGTTCGAAGGCCTGGGCATCCGAGAGAGGCAATCCAAAGGGCAACCCATATTGCAGACACAAAAAAGCCAGTGCCTGCTATCAGGCACTGGCTGGGTTTGAACGCTATCGGATTAGAACTGGTAACTCAGCGTTGCGCTGACGTTGCGTTCTTCCCCCAGATAGCAGAAGTTCAGGCTGGCACAGGAGGCTACATACGTCTCGTTGGTCAGGTTATTGGCATTCAGTCGCACATCCACACCCTTCAAGCCGACCTTGCCTAAGTCGTAACCCAGCGAAGCATCAAACAAGGTGTAGGACGGTACCTTCATGGTGTTCTCCGCATCTGCCCAGCTGTACCCGACATAGCGCACACCGCCTCCAAGCCGCAATCCGTCCAAGGCGCCACTATCAAATTTGTAGTCCGCCCACACCGAGGCCATATGACGAGGTGCCTGTGTCGGCGAGTTGCCCTTGTTCTCAATCACGTTGTCCGCGGTACTCAAGGTACTCACCATCGACTTGGAATACTCGATGTCGGTGAAGGTGTAGCTACCCAAGACCTTCAGGTTATCGGTTAGCTGCATATGAGCCTCCAACTCCAACCCCTGAGAGCGCACAGCGCCTACGGCACGATAGAAGTTCTCCTGTGGCAACTTGGTCGCGAGGTTCTCCTGGTCGATGCGGAACCATGAGGCCGTAAACAGGTTGTCAGTGCCCGGCGGTTGATACTTCAGCCCCACCTCCCACTGCGTCCCGTCCGTAGGCGCGAGAGGGTTGCCCGAGCTGTCTGAATAAGAGTTCGGATTGAAGGACTCGGAGTAGCTGACATACGGCGCCAGGCCGCTATCAAACAAGTACAGCGCGCCCGCGCGGCCGGTGAGCTTGGTTCGCTTGTCACTGATCTCAGTGCCAAGTGGTCGCCCCGCCTCAGCGATACGATTTTCATCGGACGTCTCTACCCAGTCCTGGCGCATTCCCAGGGAAAAACGCCACTTATCCATTTCGATCAGGTCCTGCAAATAAACGCCGGTCTGTTCCAGGCGTCGCAGATAACTGGTCGGGCTGTAGTAGCTGATAGCCGAGTTGCCATAGACCGGGTTGAACGCATTGATCGGTTGCAGTGACCCGCTCGTCCAGTCCACCACCGTTTTACGTCGTTGATAATCTGCGCCCATCAGCACGGTGTGCTTGGTGGCCCCCGTAAAGAATTCGGCTTGCAGCATGTTATCGATGATGAACGCATGCAGCTTCTCATCGCCGCCCGAGTAGTAGCGATTCAGTTCATTGCTGGTCGGTGTGGTCCAGCCGTAGGCGTATACCTGATCCAACTTTACCTTGGAGTCCAGGTAACGAAAGTTCTGGCGCGCGGTGAAGACATCATTGAAGCGATGCTCAAACTGATAGCCAAACGACTGCTGATCGCGCTTATAGCCATCAACCCCCGGCTCACCCTCAAAGAAGTGGCTGGAGATCCGCTGACCATTGCGCTGATGTAATGCACCATCTGCCGGCATCCCGCCGTGGTAGCCGCCGTCGGGATCGTGCTGCAGATACGCTTGCAGCGTCAGCGAAGTGTCATCGGTAAAATCGATGCTCAGCGTCGGCGCCAATGCGAAGCGCTTTTCCTTGGCGTGATCAAACTGTGTGTCGGACTTATCCGTTAGCCCTGTGAGTCGATAGGCAATGCGCTTGTCATCATCCACAGGCCCACTGAAGTCAAAGCCCATGCCGCGCTGCCCGTTGCTGCCCACGGTTGCCTGCACCTGGTGATAAGGCTCGAACAATGGCTTCTTGCTGGTCAGCGCCACCAGGCCGCCGGGCGAACTGCGTCCATACAGCACTGAGGAGGGGCCCTTGAGAATGTCCACGCGTTCCAGAAAGTACGGATCCACCTGCATCGTGCTGTACGTACCGCTGTCCCCCATGGACTTCAGCCCATCGAGGTAAATGTTATCCACAGAGCCATCGTTGAAGCCGCGCATTGCCACATAGTCATATCGATGAGTGGCGCCGTATGGGTTGGTCAACACGCCAGGGGTGTAACGCATGGCTTGAGCAACCGTCTGCGAGCCCTGGTCGTCCATCTGCTCGCGCGTGACGACCGAAACCGTTTGCGAGGTTTCCAGCAATGCGGTGCTGGTCTTGGTCGCGATCTGGCTGTGAGTCGCGTTGTAGCCTTCCATGCTTCCCAGTGCGTTACCCAAGGCAAATCCCTTGATATCAGTGGTCGGTAACGTGAGCGCAGTACTTTGCGGCGTCGCCTGCAGCACGAAACTGACACCGTCTTCGGAAATGGCCTGCAAGCCGGAGCCGTTGAGCAAATGATTCAGGCCCTGTTCGGCGGAGTACTCGCCCTGCAGTCCGGTCGATTGTCGGCCCTGAGTTTGCGCAGGCGTGGCGGAAAGAGTGATGCCTGCCTGCCGGGCGAACTGATTGAGCGCGTCGCTCAGCGGCCCTGCGGGAATCTCATAGTGTTGACTGACCTGTACGGCAGCTGCCTCTGCGGCCATGCTGCTGGTCGATACCACGCTGATGCCCATCGCTGTCGACAGCATTGCCGCGCGTACGGCTTTCCTCAATAACGGGTAGGAAGAGTTGGAAGAGTTGCGGGGAAAACGCACAGTCATGATCAAGGTCCGTAGAGGCCGGTGAGGGCAGATTGAAAGGCTTACTGTCTAAGCCGGTCTCACGGGAAAAAGCCGCCAAAAAAAGTCAGCACATCAGACAGACCGCTCAAGGCTTACCCACCAACGTGTGCGATAGCGCACCTGGACGGGCAGGGTCTGCGGCAAGATCGCCAGCAACTTGTCGGTGTCTTCCAGGCGGAAAACCCCCGATAGCCGCAGGTCGGCGACATCTGCCGAGCAACCCAGATAGCCATGACGATAACGTCCTACTTCCGCTAGGAAATCACCCAGGCGCATGGCACGCGTCACGATCAGCCCATCAGCCCAGGCGCTGATGTCCATATCCAGGGAGGGGACAAGGGTGGCCTGGGTCGGGCTCACGAGGTAGTTTTGGCCCGCGTGAACCTGCGTTGACAGGCCATCTGCCTGGTGCGGGGAATGAATGGCGACATTGCCGCTGACCACACTCAGCCGCGTGCATTCGCTGTCTTGGCGTACGGCGAACCGGCCATCGATGCCTTCGAGCAAGCCGTGGCGTGTTTTCACCAGCAACGGCGTGGATGCGGCCGCGCCGCAGGTCACCAGGATTTCCCCGCGCAGCAGGGTGATCAGGCGCTGCTGCGGGTTGAAGTCCAGGTCCACTGCACTGTCAGTATTGAGTTGCAGGCGGGTGCCATCCGGCAACTGGATGCTGCGCCGTTCGCCGGTGGCCGTAGCGAGGTCGGAGGTCCAGCGCTGCCAGCCGGTGAGGTCGCGACTGATCCAGGCCGCGGATCCGAGTAGCACAACACCCGACAACAGCTTCAGCGCCTGCCGTCGTCCCAGCCCTTGCGCACTGTTCTCAAGCGCCCTATGCGCCCCGGGAATCGCCGTGAGTTGGCTGCTCAATTCCTGTTGCAGCGCCTGCACCCGTTGCCAGGCCAGTTCATGGTCGTGGTGAGCGGCGCGCCAATGCTCACATTGCGCGCGCAGGCGCACATTGGCGCGGTTGTTACGCAGGCGCAGTGCCCAGCTGATAGCTTGTTTGACCACCTGGGGATCCGGCCCGGAACGCGCGACGTTATCCATCGGCGTCATGATTCATACCGCAGCACGTAACAGTGGTAGAGCGCTTCGGCGACGTATCGCTCGACCGAGCGCAGCGACACGTCCATCTGTTGTGCGATTTGCTTGTACGTCAATCCATCGCACTGAGCCAATAGAAAAGCCTTACGCACCTTTGGCTTCAGTCCTTCAAGAAGCCGGGCGACCTCTTCCAACAACTCCAGCACCAATGCCCGCGCTTCGGCACTCGGGGCCAATGCTTCCGGCAAATGGGCGATGGACTCAAGGTAGGCCCGTTCGATCTCCTCGCGACGCCAGTGATCAATCACCAAGCCGCGTGCGATGGTGCGCAGGAAAGCCCGAGGTGCCCTCAGTTCAAACCGTTCGGTTTTTTGCAGCAGCCGCACAAAGGTGTCTTGAGCCAGGTCGGCAGCATCCGCAGCATTCCCCAGGCGCCCGCGCAGCCAGGTCTTCAGCCAGTGGTGATGGGTGCTGTAAAGCGTGTGCACGACATTTTCACACGCGAGGTACTCAGAAGACGGCATTCAAACTGACCTGGCCAAACGTTACAAATGATAATTAGTCGCATTGTTTGGGAGGCTGAAAAATTTTGCAACTCTGATCCTTGTACGACAACCACTTGTCGGTTTCCTACGCAAAATAAGGATCCTTCTCACAATTTCCTAAGTTTTGCCGGGGCCTGGCCGAAAGCCTGACGAGCCATGCGTGCACCGAAATAGAGCAGCCCCAGAAGCTGCCTATACCGTACATGGAATGTTCCACTCGGCACGCTCACCCCCCTTTGGCAAAAGAAGTCGATGAAATGAATCTCAAATTCAGTCATAAAATTCTGTTGGCCGCGTCAGGCGTCGTGGTTCTGGCCTTCGCGTTATTCACCCTCTACAACGACTACCTGCAACGCAGCACCATCAAGCAGAACCTGGAATCGTCTATCCAGCAATCCGGTGAACTCACTGCCAGCAGTGTGCAGAACTGGCTCAGTGGTCGAATACTGGTGCTCGAAAGCCTGACGCAAAACATTGCCCATCAGGGCAGTGGTGCCGACCTCCCAGGATTGGTCGATCAGGCGGCCTTCACCTCCAACTTCCAGTTCACCTATGTCGGGCAAACCAACGGTGTGTTTACCCAACGCCCGGACGCAAAGATGCCCGACGGCTATGACCCTCGCCAGCGCCCCTGGTACAAGCAAGCTGTGGCCGCCGATAAGCCGATGCTCACGCCGCCTTACATGGCCGCAGTGGGTGGGCAGATCGTAACCATCGCCATGCCAGTGAAAAAGAACGGCGAATTGCTCGGTGTGGTCGGTGGCGACCTGAGCCTGCAGACCTTGGTGAAGATCATCAACTCGGTGGATTTCGGCGGTATTGGCCACGCGTTTCTGGTCAGTGGTGACGGCCAGGTCATCGTCAGTCCGGATCAGGACCAGGTGATGAAAAACCTCAAGGACATCTACCCAGGCACCCACGTCCGTATCGAGAAAGTCAGCCAGGATGTGGTGCTCAATGGTCAGGACCGGATCTTGTCATTCACCCCTATCAGTGGGTTGCCGGGTGCAGATTGGTACATCGGCCTGTCGATCGACAAAGACAAAGCCTACGCACCGCTGGGTAAATTCCGTACTTCCGCACTGATCGCCATGCTGATCGCCGTGGTCGTCATTGCTGTGCTGCTGAGCTTGCTGATCCAGGTACTGCTGCGCCCTCTGACCACCATGGGTGTGGCCATGCAGGACATTGCCCAGGGCGAGGGCGATTTGACCCGCCGCCTGGCTGTCACCAGCAAGGATGAGTTCGGCGAAGTCGGCAGTGCGTTCAATCAGTTCGTGGAGCGCATTCACGCCTCGATTTCCGAAGTGTCTTCGGCCACTCGCCAGGTGCATGACTTGTCGCAGCGCGTGATGGCGTCTTCGAACGCCTCGATCGTCGGCTCCGACGAACAAAGCGCCCGCACCAATAGCGTGGCCGCCGCGATCAATGAGTTGGGGGCGGCCACCCAGGAAATTGCACGTAACGCCGCCGACGCTTCCCAGCATGCCAGCGGTGCCAGTGAGCAGGCCGACGATGGCCGCAAAGTGGTGGAGCAGACCATCCTGGCGATGTCTGCGCTGTCGCAGAAGATCAGCCTGTCCTGCACGCAGATCGAAACCCTGAATGCCAGCACCGACAATATTGGCCACATCCTTGATGTGATCAAAGGCATCTCCCAGCAAACCAACTTGCTCGCGCTCAACGCCGCCATCGAGGCAGCGCGCGCTGGCGAGGCCGGACGTGGTTTTGCAGTGGTCGCCGATGAGGTCCGCAACCTGGCTCACCGTACCCAGGAGTCGGCCGAAGAGATCCACAAGATGATCACCTCGCTGCAAGTGGGCTCGCGTGAAGCGGTGACCACCATGAATGCCAGCCAGGCATCCAGCGAAGAGAGCGTAGAAGTCGCCAACCAGGCCGGTGAGCGCCTGGTCAGCGTGACGCAGCGGATCGTCGAGATCGATGGCATGAACCAATCCGTCGCCGCGGCCACCGAGGAGCAGACCGCGGTAGTGGAAACACTCAACGTCGACATCAACCAGATTAACCTGCTGAACCAGCAGGGTGTGGCCAACCTGAATGAAACCTTGAAGGACTGCGATGCGCTGTCGCAGCAGGCCAATCGGTTGAAGCAACTGGTCGACAGCTTCAAGATTTGAACCGCTGATCAACCTGGCAGGCGCGGAGCATTCTGCTCCTGCCGCTCAACCCAGCAACCGCCGCACATTCTCCAGCGCACTGTCGGCGAACCCCTGCAAGAACTGTTCGAATCCAGCCTGTGCTGCATCCATGGGCTCGGCAACGAGGGTCCAGGTCACCCTGGAACACTCCGTACCCATGGCTTCCACCTGGATGGCCGCCCACAACCTGGCCACGCCCAGCGTGTTGTAAAGGGTGGTCCAGGTCATGTGCATGGCGTGTTCGTCGCGGCTGTTGAGTTGCTCCACGACACAGTGGCCGTCGCGGAAAAACTTGCGACGTAAAGCGCCCACGCCGGTGCCGATCATTTCGATATGCGTGAGCGCGGGGATGAACACGTTGAAGCCGGCAAACTGCCCCACCATGCTCCACAGGCGGGCGGCAGGGCAGTCGACCACGACAGAGGCCACGATCGGCGGGGCGCTCGGGTTGCGGATTAATGTATCGGGTTGCAGTGGTTTCATGAGGGTGTCCTGAGGCGTTTCAAAGAAAGCCGATGGCCTTGAGGTAATTGCAGCCTTTGCTCAACAGTGCCGCGTCTTTTTCCGGGTACTGCTTCCCCATCTGCCGGACGCCTTGCCGCGCGTTGTCATGACGAATCATTGAGGTGTCGCCGATGTCTTCGTCCAGGCGGTCGAGGTAAAAGCCGAGCACGCCAAACAATGCGTTGTCCTGGTTGACCGTACGCAGCGCCTGCTGCCAGTGCGCGACGCTCACCCGTTCGAACCTGTGGCCCGCCTGGCTGAAGGCATCCAGGTAGTGCGCCCAACTCAAAGGCTGTGGGTTGTGCAGGTTGAACACGCTTGCGCCTGCTTGAAAGCTGGCGCAGTGGAACGCAATGAACCGGGCCAGGAAGTCCACCGGCATCAGGTCGAAATTGAGTTCCAGACGCGGTAGCAGGCCCAACTGGAGCGAGCCTTTGAGCATCAGCATCAGGCGATTTTTCTGCGGCTGGCAGGCACCGTTGCGGCTGTTGAAACTGATGTTTCCGGGGCGATGGATATTCACCCAGGCACCTTGGCTTACCGCGTGCCCCAACTGCCGTTCGGCAACCCATTTGGAGAGGTTGTAGCCGTTCTTCAGATACAGCGGCAACGTTTCTGATGCCGGCGCTTCGAGCACGTGCCCCGAGGCGTCGATGCTGCTGCAGGCCGACAGCGTCGAGATAAAATTGAAGACTTTCTTGCGGCGGGTCTCGCACAGGCGCAAGCACTCGAAGATAGGCTCGACGTTGTCCCTGGCCAGCGTGGCGTATTCCATCACGTGGTTGACGCGCGCGGCGTTGTGCACCAACACGCCGTAGTCTTCGGCAAGCGCGTCATACACCTCATTGGCCAGGCCCAACAGCGGCAGGCTGATGTCGGCCGCGAACACCCGTACTCGGCTCAGGTCGAGACCTTCCAGGTGGTATTCGCGCAACGCATGCTGGAAGCGCGCCATCGCTGTGTGCCCCGGTTCTTCCCTTACCAGGCACGCCACCTCGGTTGCGCCACCGGCCAATAGCGCTTCGACGATATGCACGCCGACGAAGCTGTTGGCGCCTGTCACGATCACTTTGTGCGCGTCGCCTGCGCGGTCCTCGGGCAGTGTGTGGATCACCCGCTGCCGTTGAGCATCCTTCACTGCCTGGCCAGACGGAGAGTCGGGTCGTTGACCATCTTCCAGCAAGGTCGCAAGCGTACGAATCGTCGGGACTTCAATGAAATGGCTCAAGGCGAAACTGCGTCCGAATAGCTCGCGAGTGCGCAGCAACAAGGTCGACAGCAAAATGGAGTGACCACCGAGGTCGAAGAACCCCTCATCGATAGACAACCCACCGGCGGGTACTGCCAACAGTTCGCTCCACAGGTGGGTCAATCGCACCTGCAACGGGGTGCGTGCAGTGCGTTGGCTGGGCTGCGTCGGCGCTGGCATCGGCAGGGCCCGCAGAGCCTGTCGGTCGACCTTGCCGTTGCTGGTGGGCGGCATACAGGGCAACTCGCTCCAGCAACCGGGCTGCATGTAATCCGGTAGCTGTTGCCGCGCATGCTGTTGCAGGGCCGCGATTGTGGCGCCCGGTCGGGGTTGGGCGACGAACGCCCGGATGCTGCCGTCTCGGTCGATCACCACCGCCACCTGGCGATACAGCTGACTGTTGCGCAGGCAATGTTCAATGTCCTGGGGCTCGACCCGAAAACCACGGATCTTCACCTGATCATCGCGCCGCCCTCCAAACACAATGCCGTCGGCAGTCCACTTGGCCAGGTCACCGCTGCGGTAGGCCGGCAGGGTCTGGCCGCCAGGCACCGCCAGCGTCACAAAAGGGTTGGCGGCCCCTTGGGGTACGTTCACATACCCCAGGCTCACACCGGGGCCGACGATATACACCTCGCCCATCACCTGTTCATCCACCGGTTGCAGCTGGTCGTCGAGGATCAGCACCTGGCTGTTGGCGATAGGCTGGCCAAGGCTGCGATTGCTGTCGCCGGGGCGCAAGGTGCGATGGCAGACCAGCACCGTGGCCTCGGTGGGGCCATAGAGGTTGTGAAACTGGCATTGTCCCGCCAACTGCTCGATCACATGGGGCTCGCAGACATCGCCTCCGGTCAGCAGGTGCGTGAGGCCCAGTGGTTGATCAAGCGGCAGAATGTTGAGAAAAGCCGGGGGTAGAAAGGCGTGAGTGACGTGTTGCCGGCGCAGCAGGTCGAGCAGTTGCCGGGGATCGCGTCGTTGCGCTTCGCTGGGGACGATCAGCTCGGCGCCTGCTATCAGCGCGGGAAAGATATCGATCAGCGACGAATCGAAGCTCAACGGCGAAAACTGCAGCACACGGCTGTGTTCTCCCATGTCCATGCAGGACCTGAACCAGGCCGTGAAATGCGCCAGGTTGCCCTGGCTGAGCAGCACGCCCTTGGGCTGGCCGGTGGTGCCCGAGGTGAAGAGCGCCATGCAAGGCGCATCGGGGCAGTGGCGAGGGTGCATCAGTGCCGCGTTGGTGTCGGCATCGTGCGGGCTCACCCTACTCACATCCAAAGCACTGAAGTGCCCCCGCAAGGGGTGTTGGCCGGCATCCAGCAACACCCGTGCTCCCGCGCTGTCGAGCATACCCTGATGGCGGTGGGGAGGCTGTTCCAGGCCCAAGGGCAGGTACACCGCCCCACAGCCCAACACTGCAAGAATGCTGGCGTACAGCTCGATGGATTTCTCCAGGTATACGCCGACCACCGCTGGCGTCTCGACTGCTTCCAGCAGAGGGCGCAACCGGCGCTGGATCGCCAGCGTCAGGACCTGCAACTGGCGGTAGGTCACCTGGCGTCCGGCGATATTCAACGCAGGCCTGTCGGCGAACGTTTGAAGGCTGGCCTGCACCTGTTCGATCACGGGGACCCGGGCCTCCTGCAGCAATGCAGGGTCTGCGGTCTGATTGAATCGGTGTATGAACGCCAGCGCCTCAAGCGCTCGCAAGTCGTGCTCCGGCCAGTCGTTGGCTACCGCACTCGAACAGAAGTACCCAGGGTCCCGCGAGAAACTGCTGACGTGCAGCGCGATCCATTCAACCAGCGCACCGGTCACTTGTTGGCGCAGGCGCTGGCCGTTGCCACTGGGCTCATCGGCGATGTCCAGCACCGCCAGCAGTTGCCGCTCATGCCCGTAGGCCCGTAGTTGCAGGGCGGGCAGGCCGTGCTCGTTCAACGGCCCCATGCCGGCGCGCAGGCTTAGCATCGGGTGGTGGTCCGCATGTGTCGGCAATGCCTGGCTACCGTCTTCAATCAACAGGTCGATGGCCTCGTCGCCCGCGATATGCCCATACCGTTCCAGCTCTTGCCGGATAGCACCAAGGGCGCTGCTGGTGCCGCTCCAGCCGATCTCCAGGCGCCTCATATCGGCCTCCCGGGCACCGGCAGATAGTCCTTCAACGCCAGCGCCACACTGGGTGTCTGCAGCAAGCCGCTGTGCTGCAGGAAGCCCATGATATTTCCCAGCAAGGGATGCTGGCGGTGGATGGGGAACGCCAGCGCGGCGACTTCATCGCGCAGTGCATTGCGCAAGCTGTGGCTGATGTCGAGGTGGTCAATCAGGTGCAGGTCGAAGTTTTTCTGCAAGTCATTGGTCAGGTAATGGGCGAGGAACGTCGGCAGTACCTGAGCGATGCTGTCGCGGTCGGCCGCGCTCGCGGATTGCCAATACAGGCGCACCAGCCGCGTCCAGAATTGCGCATGACGACCTTCGTCAAACAGGTGGTCGGCCATCAATCCACGGACAGAGGCCTTGACGCTGCTGTCCTTGGAGAACGCCGCCACCTCCTGGGTGACGGTATTTTCGGCGATGGCCACCCCGATCAGCTCCACGGCATCGCGAAGGTGAGCGGGTACCTGCGCTTGTGCCGCCGGCAGGGCGTGGCTCAATTCGATCTGGCCTGGCAGGTCCAGCGGTTGGATACCGGTCATGGCCACGGTTTGTTGCAGGAAATCCAGCGCGACCAGCGCGTGATAATCCTCGTCGACCACGACCGTCATCGCGTCTACGCGGCAGGCCAGCGGGAAGGGCAGCGAGAAGCGATTCTTGGCAATGCTGCGCGCGGTCTTGTCGACGATTTCGGTTTCGAAAATCACCACGTCGTTGATGAATTTGTAGAAGCTCTGCACCAGCACGAAGTCGCGCCAATGCGCACAGTGTTCGAGAAAGGTCGCGCTGAGAACCAGGGGTTGGCGGCTCAGGGGATAGATCAATTTGTCATCGTTTTCGAGCCAGCGACGGGGGCGGGTGCGAATGGTTGCGCGGCGCTCCCAGTCGTCGGCAATGGAGGGGTAGTCGGTGCTGTTCATGGGCGCACCCTGTGCAGCGAGGCCCGCACCTCATCCCAGAAGGCAAGGCGGCTCTGCACCGCCGCAAGGGCTGTCTCGCAGGCTTGTCGCGGGTAATCCGGATCCGCGCTGACCAGGCGCTCCAGCAACCGCTCGGCCGCCGGCCCGTGCTCCTGGGAGTCCACTTCGATATGGCGCTTGAGATAGCCCTGGAAGGTAGGCGCCGGGTCATGAGTGAGTTCATCGGCTTGCAGGAGATGCTCGAACATCGTCGGGATGACCCGTTCACGGCCGTGAAGAAACGCCGCCGCGACACAATGAGTGGGCGCGTTCAATGCAATGTGCAGCGTGGCACTGACAAAGCGGGCAACACCGGCAGGCACATCGACCGCCTGCAACGCCGAGTCGGCCTCCAGGCCCTGGCGCAGCAGCGCGATAAAATGCTCTATCGTCGAAGTGCTGGCGCCAACCTCGCCCATGGCCTCCAGGTACAGTTCGAAGTGGCTGCAATAGCCTTGTCGGGGATGCGGGTCCGATTCTTCGCCCAGTACAATTTCATTGATCAGGCGCGCAGCGTGCGGGTCGGCAGGTGGCAGCCAGGGCAGGCGAGTACCGGCCAGGTCCTGTTGCAGGCGTTTGGTGAGGGTCATGAAATCCCACACCGCAAATACATGACTTTCCATAAAAAGTTGTAACTTGTGGCGAGAAGTTATTTCTGCAAATAACGGGTGATTGCATAACTGCAGTTTGGTCTGTTCAAGTAACGGTTGATACATGGTTGATGCCTATAAGTTGTTGCGTCTGCTGTAGGAACAGCGAGGGGCTATTGTGATCGGCAATAAAGAAAAGCGGATGTAAACCAGGCGTGATGCGCACGGCCGCCCACAGGCGGTGTGGCGCTGTTGAAGAGGGCGGCTGGTTTAGTGATAAAAGATAATAAGCGGGTTAAACAGTTTGGCGAGCATATAAATGTGTTAGAAGTTTTTCTAAATAATATGTGCTGTCAGTAAGTTGCTCTATTGCAAGTAGGAGGTATCTTCAGTGCTACACCCCTGTCCGACGGTGGGGCATAGCTCTTGAAGGGCAGTAGGAGTAAACAGAGGTGCGCGGCTTAGTTGCCGCCTTTGTCCAGGCCATTGAGGTAGGTCGTAATCACTTCCATGCCACGCATCAGGTGATTGCGCAGGGTCAGGATGCTTTCATCGATTTTCTTCTGGGCCACCAGTTGCAGCAGCTCACGGTGGTCTTCCTGGGAGGTTTCGCTCAGCCCCATCGCTTCCAGGTTGAAACGCAAGAAGCGTTCCTCCTCATTCAACCCGTGCTCCACCAACTTGAGCAACCGCTGGTTGGGTGCCTTGCCATAAAGTGCCATGTGGAACAGGCGGTTGAGGCGGCCAATCTCGGCGTAGTCTTTTTCTTGCTCCAGCGCACAGATCAAGGCGTCAGCCTCGGCAATATCGGCCTCGGTGAGCAAGGGGATCGACAAGCGCAGGGCTTCAGACTCCAGCAACATTCGCAGTGCATAGGTTTCCGCCGAGTTATCTTCGATCAACGGTGCGACCACGGCGCCCTTGTGTGTCACCACATGCAGCAGCGACTGGGCTTCGAGCTGGCGCAGGGCTTCACGCACCGGCATGCGGCTGACCCCGAACAGGCTGGCCAGCTCCTGTTGGCGCATGGCAGTACCGCAAGGCAATCGCCCATCCAGGATGGCATTGCGCAAGGTTTCTTCAATCACGGAGCGAGCGAGATGGGCGGGAATAGGACCGCTGATCTTGATGCTGTTCAATGGGTTCGGCTTCTGCGTCACGGTTACGCTATCCTCCTTATTAGAATAGGGGTGGCTAATTGGATCCAATGCACACTAGAGACTGCTTATAGGCTTGTCAAACGGGCACGGTTTCGGCTTGTAAGCGGTTCAACACAGCGCTCCCGGCGCCCACATCCAGCCTTTATGGCGTCTTACGCGACCCGGTTTCAAGAGCCGCCCGCCGAGTCGGCAATCGCCGCAGGTGTTGCCCTGGACTCAACGTTCTTCTACCCCGCTGTTTATTGCATCGATAACGCGCCGGGCGGGGTTGCGCCGCTACATTCCCGCATATCGATATTCACTAACGGTATTTAAACTGCTGTTCTTATATCTATAAAGTCACTCTCCTGTCTGATCGGGAGTGACCTCATGTCCGCCACCTCTACTGTTCCAACAGCGACCACCGCCCAAACATTCGAGATTCATCCACTGCCCGGCAGCGTTGGTGCCGAGATCATCGGCCTGGACTTGTCCCGCCCGGTCAGCGACGAGGATTTCGCGCGCATTCACCGCGCCCACCTGGACCACCACGTGGTGGTCTTCCGCGACCAGCGCATCACCCCCGAGCAGCAGATCGCCTTCAGTCGCCGCTTCGGTGTGCTGCAGATCCACGTGCTCAAGCAGTTCCTGCTGGCCAATCACCCGGAAATCCTCATCGTTTCCAACATCATCGAAAATGGCCAATCCATCGGCCTGGGGGATGCGGGCAAATTCTGGCATTCGGACCTGTCTTATAAAGAACTGCCGAGCCTGGGCTCGATGCTCCACGCCCAGGAGCTGCCCTCCGAAGGCGGCGACACGTTGTTCGCCGACATGCACAAGGCCTGGGACCAATTGCCCGAGCACCTGCGCAAAGCCGTTGAAGGCCGCAGCGCCGCGCACTCCTATACCGCGCGCTACAGCGAAACCAAATTCGAAGGTAACTGGCGTCCGACGCTGACCCCCGAGCAGCTCGCCCAGGTGGCCGAGGTCGTGCACCCCATCGTGCGCACCCACCCGGAAAACGGACGCAAGGCGCTGTTCGTCAGTGAAGGCTTCACCACCCGCATTGTTGGCTTGCCGGAAGACGAAAGTCGTGACCTGCTCGCCCAGCTCTACGCCCACAGCGTGTTGCCACACAACATCTACCGTCATCAATGGCAGCCCCATGACCTGGTGTTCTGGGATAACCGTTCGTTGATCCACCTGGCCGCCGGTTGCCCGAGCAATCTGCGCCGCAAGCTCTATCGCACCACCATCCAGGGCGACGCGCCTTTCTGATTCGGAGCATGACCATGTCCAGGAAAATCCCATTTGCACGATTGGCCGCGACGGTTGGCCTGGGTGTCAGCCTGTTGGCCGGCAGCCTGGTAGCTCCGGCGGCTGCGCACGCCGAAGGTGAGATCCGCATTGCCGAGCAGTTCGGCATCGTCTACCTGTTGCTCAACGTCGTACGCGACCAGAACCTGATCGAGAAATACGGCAAGCAAGAAGGCATCGACATCAAGGTCGACTGGACCCAGCTGTCCGGTGGCGCGGCGGTCAACGACGCGTTGCTCTCCGGTTCCATCGACATTGCCGGGGCCGGTGTCGGCCCGCTGCTGACCATCTGGGATCGCACCCACGGCAAGCAGAACGTCAAGGCCGTGGCGTCCCTGGGTAACTTCCCGTACTACCTGGTGAGCAACAATCCGAAGGTCAAGACCATCGCCGATTTCACTGAAAAGGACCGCATCGCGGTGCCGGCCGTGGGTGTTTCGGTGCAGTCGCGCTTCCTGCAATATGCCGTCGCCAAGCAGTGGGGCGACAAGGAATTCAATCGCCTCGACAAGTACACCGTTGCCGTCCCGCACCCGGACGCCACGGCGGCACTGATCGCCGGCGGTACCGAACTGACCGGGCACTTCTCCAACCCGCCATTCCAGGAGCAGGCCCTCACCAACCCTAACGTGCATGTGGTGCTGAACACCTACGACCTGCTCGGCCCGAACTCGCCGACGGTACTGTTCGCCACCGAAAAATTCCGCAACGACAACCCGAAGACCTACAAGGCATTCGTGGAAGCGTTGACCGAAGCGGCGCAGTTCGCCCAGAACGACAAAGGCGCCGCCGCCGACACTTACATCCGCGTGACCAAGGCCAAGATCGACCGCGCCGAGCTGCTGAAAATCATCGAGAACCCGCAGTTCGAGTTCAGCGTCACGCCGAAAAACACCTACCCGCTGGCGGAATTCCTCTACCGCGTCGGCGCCATCAAGAACAAGCCGGAATCGTGGAAGGACTACTTCTTCCAGGACGCCAAGCCCCTGCAAGGAAGTTGAGATGAACGCGCCCTTGCAAGGCCACACGGCCAGCAACCTGCACACCACCGCCCCGCTGCTGGCGGTGGATAAAGTCAGCCTGGAATATCGCACCCCCGAGCGCGTGGTGCGGGCCACGCACCAGGTCAGTTTCGAAATCGATCCGGCCGATCGCTACGTGTTGCTGGGCCCGTCGGGCTGCGGAAAGTCCACCTTGCTCAAATCCATCGCCGGGTTTATCAGACCCTGCGAAGGCGAGATCCGCCTGCTGGGGCAAAAGGTCGAACACCCGGGCCCGGACCGCATCGTGGTGTTCCAGGAATTCGACCAACTGCCACCCTGGAAAACCGTCAAGCAGAACGTGATGTTTCCGTTGCTGGCGTCGAAAACCCTCAAGCGTGCTGAGGCCGAAGAGCGCGCGTTACATTACCTCGATAAGGTTGGCCTCAGCGCCTTTGCCGACGCTTACCCGCACACCCTTTCCGGCGGCATGAAAGCCCGCGTGGCGATCGCCCGCGCCTTGGCGATGCAGCCGAAAATCCTGCTGATGGACGAACCCTTTGCCGCCCTCGACGCCCTGACCCGGCGCAAGATGCAGGAAGAGCTGCTGCTGCTCTGGGAGGAGGTGCGCTTCACCCTGTTGTTTGTCACTCACTCCATCGAAGAAGCGCTGGTGGTGGGCAATCGCATCCTGTTGCTGTCGCCGCATCCGGGGCGGGTGCGTGCGGAAATCCACAGCCATCAATACGACCTGCACAGCCTCGGCGGCGTGGAGTTCCAGGCGTCGGCGCGACGCATTCATCGCCTGTTGTTCGATGAAGCGCCCGAGGCCGAACGTGAGTTGGGTTTCGCCGATATCCGCATCGCTTACTGAAGGGACAACCCATGCGCCAGGAATACAAAATTACTCTCGAGCCGCTGCTCAGCGTTCCCGTGGAACGCGAGCTGCCCCTGCGCCAACGCCTGTGGCAACAGGGCTGGCTGCGCAAAGGCCTGATCCTGATCGTGCTCGCGATCCTCTGGGAAGCGGTCGCGCGTTATCAGAACAACGACCTGTTGCTGCCCAGTTTCCTGCAGACCGCTCACGCACTGTACGACGGCTTGCTCAGCGGTGAATTGCTGAGCAAAGTGAGCATTTCGCTGGTGGTGCTGATCAAGGGCTACCTGATTGGTATCGTGCTGGCGTTCGCGCTGACCACCCTGGCGGTGTCGACGCAACTGGGCCGCGACCTGCTCAGCACCCTGACCTCGATGTTCAACCCGTTGCCGGCCATCGCCTTGCTGCCGCTGGCGCTGCTGTGGTTTGGCCTGGGGCAGAACAGCCTGATCTTCGTGCTGGTGCATTCGGTGCTGTGGGCGCTGGCGCTCAACACCTATTCGGGATTTCTCGGCGTCTCCGAAACCCTGCGCATGGCCGGCCGCAACTATGGGCTCAAGGGCATGCGTTTTGTGCTGTTCATCCTGATCCCGGCGGCGCTGCCGTCGATCCTCGCCGGCCTCAAGATCGGCTGGGCCTTTGCCTGGCGTACGCTGATCGCCGCCGAGTTGGTGTTCGGGGCTACCAGCGGCAAGGGCGGCCTGGGTTGGTACATCTTCCAGAACCGCAACGAGCTTTACACCGACAAGGTGTTTGCCGGGCTCGCGGTGGTGATCCTGATCGGCCTGCTCGTGGAAAACCTGGTGTTCGACACCTTCGAGCGTCTGACGGTAAAGCGCTGGGGCATGCAGCGCTGATTCGTCCGGCCTGCTAGGATTGCATTCCGCTCACTCCCCACTGATCACGAGTGCTTGGCATGCAACTACCGGACATGAACCTGCTGGTCGCCCTCGACGCATTACTCGACGAGGGCAGCGTGGTCGGTGCCGCGCGACGGATGAACCTCAGCCCGGCGGCCATGAGCCGCACCCTTACGCGTATTCGCGAGGCGGTAGGCGACCCGATCCTGGTGCGCGCCGGTCGCGGCCTGGTGCCGACGCCCAAGGCCCTGCAGTTGCAAGGCCAGGTGCGCAACGTGGTGGAGCAGGCTGCATTGCTGTTTCGTTCGGCGGACCAGGTCGACCTGAGCACCTTGCGCCGGCGCTTCAGCGTGCGCGCCAACGACTTTTTTATCGGCGTGTATGGCGGTCGTCTGTTCGACACCATGGAGCGCATGGCGCCGCTGTGCGAGCTGTGCTTCGTGCCCGAGGGTGACACCGACGACGAGGCGCTGCGTGAAGGGCGCCTGGATTTGCGCGTGAGCAACACCATGCCGGTCAGTCCCGAAGTGAAAGTGCAGAACCTGTTTTCCACCACTTTCGTCGGCCTGGCGCGGGAAGATCACCCGTTGTTCGACGAAGAGATCACCGCAGCGCGCTTCGCCAGCTATTCCCACATCAGCATCTCGCGGCGTGGCATCGCCCGCGGCCCGATTGACACCGCGTTGAACGCCCAGGGCCTGGAGCGCCGCGTGGCGATGATCGCCCCGGGCTTTCACGGCGCGATGTTCATGCTGCCCGATTCCGACCTGCTGCTGCCGGTGCCCAAGGAAGCGCTGCTCAGCGCCAATCGCCTGAAGCTGCCACTGCGCGCGTTTGCCTTGCCGATCTCGCTGCCGACGCTGGTATTGGCCCAATCCTGGCACCCGCGTTTCGACAAAGACCCGGCCCACAAATGGCTGCGCGAAACCATGCGCGAGAGTTGCCACGCCACCTGGCTCGAAGCGCAACCCACCTGACACCCCATAGCCCCTGTAGGAGCCGGCTTGCCGGCGATAGCGCAGGCTCGGCGAATACCTCTACGTGAACCAGGCCGCAATCGCCCCAAGCACGAGTTCATAGTGAGTTAAGGATTACGTCTGGTGCAGTTATAACCTGCCGACAAGTAACTTTTTGTCATGTGTACGCCTGATTAAACTGCTCGGGTATTTACCATTCCGAGTTGCCTGTTCATGACTTCCCTCGCTGCTCCCGCACTCCAGGCCGCAGCCAAGCCCACCGCTATCACCCCGCCTGTATTCGGCCCGCGCATCATCATCGGCCTGGTCGGCGTGTTGCTGGCCGTGCTGGTCTCCGGTCTCAACGAGATGGTCACCAAAGTGGCCCTCGCGGATATTCGCGGCGCGCTCTACATCGGTTTCGACGAAGGCACCTGGCTGGTTGCCGCCTACACCGCCACTTCGGTGTCGGCCATGGCCTTTGCGCCCTGGTGCTCGGTGACCTTCTCGCTGCGCCGCTTCACCCTGTGCGCCATCGGCCTGTTCACTGTGCTCGGCATCCTGTGCCCGTTTGCGCCGAACTACGAAAGCCTGCTGGTGCTGCGCACCGTACAAGGCCTGGCCGGCGGGGCGTTGCCGCCGATGCTGATGACCGTGGCGCTGCGTTTCCTGCCCGCCAACGTCAAGCTGTATGGTCTGGCCGGTTATGCGCTCACTGCCACCTTCGGTCCGAGCCTCGGCACGCCGCTGGCGGCGCTATGGACCGAATATGTCGGTTGGCAGTGGGCGTTCTGGCAGATCGTCGGCCCCTGCCTTGTGGCGATGGCCGCCGTGGCCTACGGCTTGCCGCAGGACCCCGTGCGTCTGGAGCGCTTCAAGCAGTTCAACTGGCGCGGCCTGCTGTTGGGGTTTCCAGCGATTTGCATGCTGGTGATCGGCATCCTGCAGGGCAATCGCCTGGACTGGTTCGAGTCGGGCCTGATCACCTTCCTGCTGAGTGGCGGCACCGTGTTGCTGGTGCTGTTCATGCTCAACGAATGGTCGCACCCGATGCCATTTTTCAAGCTGCAGATGCTCGGCCTGCGCAATCTGTCGTTTGCCTTGATCGTGCTGGCCGGCGTGCTGATGGTGCTGACCTCGGTGATCATCATCCCGTCGAGTTTCCTTGCCCAGGTCCAGGGTTATCGCCCGCTGCAAACCGCGCCGGTGATGCTGTTGATGGCGCTGCCGCAATTGATCGCGCTGCCGCTGGTAGCCGCCTTGTGCAACCTGCGCTGGATCGATTGCCGCTGGGTACTGGGCACCGGGCTGGGCATGCTGGTGCTGTGCTGCGTCGGCAGTGCGCACCTCACATCGGAGTGGATTCGCGACGATTTCTACGGCTTGTACCTGCTGCAGATTTTCGGGCAACCCATGGCCGTGCTGCCGCTGCTGATGCTCTCCACCGGCAGTATCCAGCCGGCGGACGGGCCGTTCGCCTCGGCCTGGTTCAACACCGTCAAAGGCCTGGCCGCCGTGATCGCCACCGGCGTGCTGGATGCGCTGACGACCCAGCGCCTGCATTTTCACTCGACCATGCTGGTCGACGGCCTTGGCAACTCGCCGCTGTCCGAGGGTGATGCGCCGGGCCTTGCCCACCGCCTGCACGAGCAGGCCGTGGTGCTCACTTCTTCGGATCTCTACTACGTCATGGCCGCCGTCGCGGTGGCGTTGATCCTGCTGATTTTCTGGATGCCCACGCGGATTTTCCCGCCTCGCGCACCGACCTAGCCACAAGGAATTTTCATGAAACGCAAAGACAAAATTGCCGTCTCCGTAATCGCCGTGTTCGCCGTCGGCGTGCTGGTGTACCTGGTGGCGCCCGGTGTGTTGGGCAGCAAGCGCCAGACCACCAACGATGCCTTCGTCGCCGCCGACTTCACCCTGGTCGCGCCGCGCGTGGCCGGTTTTATCAAGGAAGTGCTGGTGGAAGACAACCAGCGCGTCAAGGCCGGCCAACTGCTGGCGCTGATCGACGACCGTGATTTTCGCGCCGCCGCCCAAGCGGCCGATGCCGACACCCTGGTCGCCCAGGCCCAGCTGAAAAACGCCAGCGCGACCCTGGAGCGTCAAAGCTCGGTGATCGCCCAGGCCCAGGCCACCGTGGCGGCAGACCGCGCTGAAGTGGCCTTCGCCGAGCACGAACTGAATCGCTACAACCATCTGGCCGGCGTCGGCGCGGGCACCGTGCAAAACGCTCAGCAAGCCAAGACCCGCATCGACCAGGCCACCGCACGCCTGGCCAATGCCACGGCGGTGCTGGCGGCCGAGCGCAAGCAGGTGGAAATCCTCACGGCCCAGCGCGATGCCGCCGAAGGTGGGCTCAAGCGCGCCCAGGCGGCGCTGGAAATGGCCAGTTATCAGCTGTCCTACACGCGCATCGTCGCGCCGGTGGATGGCATGGTCGGTGAGCGTGCGGTGCGGGTCGGCGCCTACGTGACGCCGGGCAGCAAGATCCTCGCGGTGGTGCCGCTGGCCGAGGCCTACGTGGTGGCCAACTTCCAGGAAACCCAGCTCTCGCACATGCACGCCGGCCAGGCCGTGCAGGTGCGCGTCGACAGCCTCGACGGCGAGTTGCTCAACGGCCACCTGGAAAGCCTTGCGCCGGCGACCGGGGTGACCTTCGCTTCGGTCAAGCCGGACAACGCCACCGGCAACTTCACCAAGGTGGTGCAGCGCATTCCGGTGAAGATCGTGCTCGAGCCCAACCAGGCCCACACCGAGCGCCTGCGCGTGGGGATGTCGGTGGAAGCAAGTGTCGACACCCGGCCTGTCGCACAGCAGCGTGAGGTGGCCCAGCAATGAGACACCTTGCCTGGCTCACCGTGAGCCTGATCAGCCTGAGCGCGTGCACCGTCGGCCCGGATTTCCAGCGGCCCCAGAGCCCGCAGGTGACGCAATGGGCCGAGCCGCAGGGCCGTCAGGCCGCCAGTCGCGCGGTCAGCGACCCGCTGCAGGAGCGCTGGTGGGATGTGTTCCACGACACGCAACTGTCGGCACTTACACGCCGTGCGCTGACCGATAACCTCGACTTGAAGCTCGCCAGCAGCCGCCTGCAACAAAGCCGCGCGGTGCGCCAGGTGACCACCGCCGAGCGCTATCCCAACGTCAACGCTACCGGCGATTACCTGCGCCAGCGCAACAGCGGCAAAGGCTTGAGCGACCCGTCCGGCAAAAATGGCCGGTCGGCCTTCAACCAGTGGGACATGGGGTTCACCGCGTCGTGGGAGTTGGATTTCTGGGGTCGCGTCAAACGCGAAACCGAAGCCGCCGACGCCACCCTGCAAGTGGCCGAAAACGACCGCCGCGCGGTGCTGTTGTCGGTGCTCGCCGAGACTGCCCAGGACTACATCCAACTGCGCGGCGTGCAGAACACCCGCGCCGTCACCGAGCAAAACCTCGACGTCGCGCGCCACAGCCTCAAGCTGTCGCAACTGCGCCTGGCCGACGGCGTGGCCACCGACCTGGACGTGGCCGAAGCCGCCGCCCAGGTCGCCGCCATCGAAGCGCGCCTGCCGGATCTGCAGCAACGCCAGGACCAATTGATCAACGCCCTGAGCCTGTTGATGGGCGAACCGCCCCAGGCCTTGCACGCGCAACTGTCCAAGGACGCTGGCGTGCCGCAGACCCAGCGCCAGGTTGCCATCGGCCTGCCGTCGGAGCTGGCCGAGCGTCGTCCGGATATCCGCCAGGCCGAGGCGCGCCTGCACGCCGCCACCGCCAGTATTGGCGTGGCCAAGGGTGATTTTTACCCGCGCATCACCTTGTCCGGCAGCCTCGGCTCGCAGGCCATGCAGCTGTCGGATTTTGGCTCGTGGGGCTCGCGCGCGTTTGCCTTCGGCCCGCAATTGAGCCTGCCGTTGTTCAACGGCGGGCGCCTGCAAGGCATGCTGGACCTGCGCGAAGCCCAGCAGCAGGAAGCGGCCCTCGCGTACCAGCAGACGGTGCTGCGCGCCTGGCATGAAATCGACGACCAACTGACCCGCTACAACGCCAGCCAACTGCGCCGCGACAGCCTCGCCGAAGCGGTGCGTCAGAACCAGATCGCCCTGAGCACGGCACAACAACAGTACGTCGAAGGCGTGGTGGATTTCGTCAACGTACTCACCGTCCAGAGCGCGCTGCTCGCGACTCAGGAGCAGTGGGTGGAGAGTTCTACCGGGGTGTCGCTGGCCATGGTCGGCTTGTACAAAGCGCTGGGTGGCGGCTGGGAATCGGTGTATCCGCTGCAAACGGCCGGGCGCTGAACCGCAAAGAGTTTTTGCCAGCCGCGAAACAAGGTGTAATGATAATTGCTCTCAATAGTGTATCTGAGCTTTTCATGGACACCGCGACCAACGGCCAGCAACAGCTTCACCTCCTGTACCGCGATCATCACGGCTGGCTGCAAGGCTGGCTGCGCAAGCGCCTGGGCGATCGTGAACATGCCGCTGACGTGGCGCAGGACACCTTCCTGCGCCTGCTGGTCTCCGGGCGCTTCCCCGGTGACAAGGAAAGCCGCAGCTACCTGGCACAGATCGCGCGCAACCTGGTGATCGACCAATGGCGTCGCCTGCGCATCGAGCGCGCCTACCTGGAAAGCATTGCGCACTTGCCTGAGCCTGAGTCGCCGTCGCTGGAGACCCGCGCGCTGATCCTCGAAACGCTGATGCAGATCGACGCCATGCTCGACCGCATGCCCGATAATGTGCGCCGTGCATTCCTGCTGTCACAGTTCGAAGGCTTGAGCTATGCGCAGATCGCCGAGCGCCTGGGCGTGACCGTCAGCTCGGTGCAAAAGTACATGACCCGCGCCATCGTCGCCTGCTACCAGGTGGCGTACGCAGAATGAGGCATGACGCGCCCATCGCCCCGGCCATTGTCGAGCAGGCCAGCGAATGGCTGATGCTGCAGTGGGGCGGTGAGCTGCAGGGCCAGCAGCACGAGGCGTTTGCCCAATGGCAGGCCGCCGATCCGGAGCATCGCCGCGCCTGGCAACGCTTGCAGCACCTGCAGCAAACCCTCGGCGGCGTGCCGGTCGACAGCGCCCGCGCGGTGTTGCGCGACACCCCGGACACTCAGCGCCGCGCCGCGCTCAAGCTGCTCGGCCTGCTGCTGGTGGCCGGCGGCAGCGGCTACCTGGTGCAACGCAGCGAACCCTGGCAGGCCACCTTCGCCGACTACCGCACCCCCACCGGCGAGATTCGCCACGTTACCCTCAGCGACGGCACGCGCCTGGACCTGAACAGCGACAGCGCGGTGGACCTGCGTTTCAGCGCCAGCGAGCGGCGCATTCGCTTGATCCGTGGCGAGGTCCTGCTGACCAGCGGCCACGACCCGGTGCGCCCGCTGATCGTCGAAACGCCTGCCGGTGATGTGCAGGCGCTGGGCACTCGTTTCGCCGTGCGCGAACTGCCCGAGGGGAGCCGCGTCGACCTGTACGAAGGCCGCGTGCGAGTGACCCCGCGACATGGCCCGGCGGTGCAGATGAATGCCGGCGACAGCCTGTGGTTCGATGCGCGGCACAGTTCAGCGCTGCCGCCAGTGAGCGCCGCAGCCAGCAGTTGGACCGAGCATCGGCTGATCGCCGAGCGCCAGCCGTTGGGCGAGTTCGTCGCGCAACTGAGCCGTTACCGCCCGGGCCTGTTGCGTTGTGACCAGGCGGTATCGGGCCTGTTGCTCACCGGCGTCTTCCCCCTGAACGATACCGACGCAATCCTCGCGGCCCTGGAGCGTTCGCTGCCGGTGCAGGTACAGTCGGTGACGCGCTACTGGGTGACCATCAAGGCGCGGGCCTGATTATTTTTTCTTCAGCTCTTGTCGGTTTGCGCGATCCGTTCGGGATACCTCTTGAAAGCCAATCAAGAAGCGTTCTCACGGGGAGTCCTGCAATGCTGCACCACCCAATCCAACCCTTGGCCCGCGCCCTGCGCCGTGGCTTGTTTGTCAGCCTGCTGGCGACGGTGCCGATGCTGCCGATCCAGGTTCACGCCGAAGACACCACTGAGGCAACGCGCGCCTACAACATCCCGGCGGGCAGTCTCGATCAGGCCTTGAACCATTTCGCGAGTGCCTCGGGCATTTTGTTATCGGTCGACGCCACATTGACCGAGGGCAAACGCAGTGGCGGCCTGCAGGGGCGTTACGGCGTCGGGTCGGGCCTGGAGCGGTTGCTCGCGGGCAGCGGCCTGGTGGCGGTGCAGGCCCAGGGCGGGTGGTCGTTGCAGGCGATTTCCGGTGGCGGGCCGTTGCAGCTCGGTGCCACCCAGATCAGCGGCCAGCAGGCCCAGGAAAGCGCCTGGGGACCGGTGGACGGTATCGTCGCCACGCGCAGCGCGTCCGGCAGCAAGACTGATTCGGCACTGGTGGAAATTCCCCAGACCATCAACGTGATCACCGCCGCCGAGATCAAGGCGCGCGGTGCCCAGAGTGTCACCCAGGCGTTGCTCTACACCCCAGGCATGACCGCCGGCGGCTTTGCTGACCGGGTCAAGTTGTTCGACGAGCCGACCTCGCGCGGCTTCACGCCAACGCCCTTGTACCTCGACGGGTTGCACCTGCCCTACGGCGGCGGCAGCACGGGTGGCGCGTTGCAGATCGAGCCCTACTCCCTGGAGCGCATCGAAGTGCTCAAGGGCCCGGCCTCGGTGCTGTATGGGCAGAACCAGCCCGGCGGTATCGTTAACATGGTCAGCAAGCGCCCCAGCGAAACCCCGGTGCACCAGGTGGTGCTGCAAGCCGGCACCTATGAGCACAAGAGCGCGGCCATCGACCTCAGCGGCCCGCTGGATGAGCAGGGGCAATTCCTCTACCGCCTCACCGGCCTGGCCAACGACGGGCAGGACGAGATCAATTACGTCGAAAACAAGCGCCAGTTCATCGCGCCCAGCCTCACCTGGCAGCCCAACGACGACACCCGCGTGACGCTGTTCGCCCAGTATCAGAAAGACAAAGGCGTGCCCGAAGCCCAAGGCCTGCCGGCGTCCGGCACCTTGTGGGCGAACCCCAACGGCAAGATCAAGCGCGACTTGTTCCTCGGCGAGCCGGGCGTCAACCAGTACAACCGCGAGCAGTACGCGCTGGGCTACGAGATTTCCCATCGCCTCAACGACACCTGGACCCTCAAGCAAAACGCGCGCTACGCCGAGGTGGATGACCGCTACACCGCACCGTTGCACGGCTACCGTTTCGTCGCCAACCCGGCCACCGGCGTGCAGGACCAACGCTACCTGCAACGCTTCGGCGTGGACTGGGCGCAGAACAACAAAGTGTTTGGCGTGGACAGCATTGCCCAGGCCGAATTCGACACGGGGGCGTTGGCTCACACCCTGATCATCGGCCTGGATTACTACCACTCCGGTTCCCTGTTCCATGGCCGGTATGACCGCAATCCGCCGGTGATCGACCTGTTCAAGCCGGTCTACGGCCAACGCCTGGATTTCGGCCAGCCGTATCGTTGGGACCGCACCCTGAGCCAGACCGGGCTGTACGTGCAGGACCAGATCAAACTGGATAAGTGGGCCGTGGTGCTCGGTGGTCGCTATGACTGGGCCAGCGTGGTGAACAAGGAACCGCTGCAAGGCACACGTTTTGCCAGCAAGGACGAAGCCTTCACCGGCCGCGCGGGCCTGGTGTATCTGTTCGATAACGGCTTGGCGCCTTTTGTCAGCTACTCGGAGTCGTTCCTGCCGCTGACCGGTACCGACGCCCAGCGCAAACCGTTCGACCCCTCCACCGGCAAGCAATATGAAGTCGGCATGAAGTACCAGCCGCCGGGCCAGAAGAGTTTTGTGCAGGTGTCGGTGTATCAGCTGGACCAGGAAAACGTGATCACCACCAACCCCACCGAGACCTTCAGCACCCAGAGCGGCGCCATGCGCTCGCGCGGTGTGGAGCTGGAAGCCAAGGCGGCCCTCAGCGATGCCTGGGAGGTCATCGCCTCGGCCTCGCGCAACGACATCAAGTACACCAAGGATGAAGAAGGCCGTGAAGGCCGCCATCCTGCCGGGATCTCGCCGCTCACTGCCTCGATGTGGGTCAACTACACCGTGCTGGGCGATACGCCGCTGGCCGGCGTCGGCGCCGGACTGGGCGTTCGCTATGCGCGCCAAAGCCTGGGCGACTACTTCGAAGGCGCGTTCAGCGTGCCGTCGTACAGCGTCTACGACGCGAGCCTGAGTTACGACCTGGGCGCCTCACCGCTCAAGCTCAAGGGCGTGAAACTGGCGATGAACGTGCAGAACCTCACCAACAAGACGTATGTGTCGCAGTGCACCAGCGACCTGGATTGCTACTACGGAGCAGGGCGCACGGTGGTCTCAAGCCTGACGTATGACTGGTGACCCCCTGAACCTTTAGGAGCCCGGCTTGCCGGCGATAAGGTCTGAAAGCACCTCAGCTCTTCAGGCCGCCATCGCCGGCAAGCCGGGCTCCTACAGTTTTGTGCCTTTCACGGGTTCCGTAGAAACACCACATACCCTCTGAACCACTCACTCCCTTGCAAATACCCAGGCTCATCCCACTCCCCACCCTGGATCAGCCCGATCTTGAACGGCAGCCCCAGCCGATTCATGCGGGGCAGGTATGCCGCGTAGTCCGGGATGCTCTGGCGCCCTTGATAGGTCTGCACCACGACCTCGTCCACCACGCCCTTGAGCTGGGCGATGGCGGCGGGGTCGGCGTTGCTGCTCCAGTCCATCAGGCCGGTGATGCTCAGGCGCAGGTCGGCCGGCAGGCGTTGGCGCAGGTCGCGCAGGAAGTCGGCGTATTCGTGCAGGTATTGGGTGCGGGCGTCGAAGTCGATCTGGATGCCGACCACCGGGTTGCCCGCGTCGCGCCAACGTTGCACCTGGCCCAGCAGTTGGGTGTAGACGCGCTCCGGCCAGTGAAGGGTGTGGGCGCGATACACCACCCAGACTGCACCGCGGCTCAGGCGCGGCACGCTGATGCCCTGGGCGATCAGTTGCACGCCGCGCTGCGGGGCGCGGCGTGTAGCGTTGATCTGGCCCTGGAGGATGTACAGGGTCTTGGCCTGCTTGAGCACCGGCTGCGGTGCGACGCCGCTCCACAGCCAGAAGGCGTCATAGTCACCCGCGTCGACGGCGCCGAAGGCCGGGCTTGCCAGCAACAGCAAGCCGAGCCACAGGTGCTTCACCAGTAGTACTGCAGCGACTTGCCCCACTGGGTGTCGGCAAACCCGCTCTTGAGCTGGCGGAACCAGGCCTTGCGCACGGCCGGCTCGACGTCCTGGCCGCCGCAGCTGTTGTAGCCGGCGGGCGCGTAGCAGTTGATGGCGCGGAACAGTGCATAGGCCTTGTCATTCTTCGGCGCCTTGGGATTGCCGATGACGAGCTTGTAACCGTCCAGCCGCGAGAAGGTCTCACCCTTGAAGTCCGATGCAGTGCTGCCCAGGCTACCGGCGGCGCGCGCTTGCTCAAGCGGCATGCCGTCGAGGCCGTTGCGCAGGATGAACTCACCGAAGCAGTTCAGGCCCTGAGGGTTTTTCGCGTCGGCTTGAAGCATCCCGGCGGTGTGCAAAATGCTCGGGCAGGCATAGCCGGATTCGGCTTTGTCGCCGTTCCATTGGAACAGTTTCAAGCTCTGGCTGGCGCTGTAGACGTAGCCCAGGCTGGTGCCCAGTTTGTCTTCCGGCGCCTGGGCGGGCAGTTGCTTGAAGTCCTCGGCGAAGGTCGCGAACTGGCCGTGCAGCAGGTCTTTGTAGAGCAGCACGAATTGCGCGGTCTGGCGCTCCAGCGGGTCGCTGGCCTGGGCAATTTGCTGACGCAGCAACTCAGGCCCGGCGACGTTGCGCAGCAGGATGTAGCGCACCTGCTTGGCGCTGATCGGCGAGTCGGCCGCAAACACCTTGGCCAACTGGCCGCTGCGCTCGTAGTTCATGGCCAGGGCCAGTTCCAGCTGATCGCGTTGCAGTGGTTGCTTGGCCAGCGGCAGCAGTTGCAGCCAGAGCGCCTCGGCGCCTTTCCAGTCTTGCTGGGCTTCCAGCGCCAGGGCGCGCAGGGTCTGCTGGCTGAAGGCGAAGTAATCCAGGTTTGACGGCACGTCCCGGGGCAGGTGCTTCAAGGCATTTTCGGGTTGATGTTCCACGTACAAGGCGTACACCGCCTGCAGGTAGTCGAACAGGGCCGGCTCGTTGGCAAATGTGGCTTTCTGCTTGTCGAGATCTTCGCGGCTCAAGCGCGGCGGGTTTTGGGTGCGCATCAGCATCAGGTCCCTGACCGCCTGCAGCATCGGGTCGCCGAGGCGACTGCTGCCTATCAGCAACTTGAGGTCGGCTTCCTCCACCAGTTCGTCCACCGACACATTGCGCTGGGCGTCGCTGGCGTCGGTGAGTTGCCAGGCAAAGTCGGCGGCGAGCTTGTCGTCATCGTTCGCCAGCCAATGCACCCGGCGCAGCAGGCCATGGGCAGAGGCCACATAAGCGCCCTGTGGATAAGTTTTCAGATAGCCGAGAAAGCCCGCTTCGGCATCGCCCAGCGCGGACTTATCCACATGGTCGAGCTGCGGCATGTCGTATTGGTCGAACGCCTCAGCCTGCGCCTGGTTGAGTGACGCGCGCGCAGTCATGTACAGCGCGGTTTCCTTCAGCCACGGCAGCTCGCTGCTGCTGGCGGCGGCAAAGCCCCGTTCGGCATCGCTGAAGCGTCCGCTGTAGAAGTCGGCGGCGGCCTGCAGGTAAGTGCGCAGCAGTTGTGCATTGGGTGACGAGGTCTGCTGCGCGTCGAGCACCTGGCCCTCCCAGGTGCAGGTGCCGAGCAACTGCAGGCGCGCCTTGATCAGCAGGTCGCGCTCGGCCGGCGGCATGTCGGCCTTGATCACCTGGCGGATAAACGCGGTGGCGCTGTCCTCGTTGTTGCTGCGGCAACGGCTGCCTTCGCCGTTGAGGAAGGCGTCACCGGCGGGCGTGACGTCGCCGCGCGGGATGCCCAGGGGTTGCAGCAACGTCTCGAGTTCGGCTGTACGCGAGTTGCCCGGCGGGGTGTCGGACGCTTCGTTCGCAGCGGGAATCGGTACAAGGCGGTATGCCGGGAACGGCACCGGGCCGAATCCCTGGGAGAGGTCGTCCTCGCTCAAGGCATTCGGCGCCAGGGGCGCGGCCTTTTTGTCGGCCAGCAGCAAGCGCAGGTTCACGCGACTGTCGTTGCCCGGGCTGAGAAAGGGCTGGTTGCTGCACGCATCGAGGCTGTCATGCGAGACCCGCCAGTCGGGGTAGCACGAGTCGTCGGAGCTGGCGAGTGCCGGCTGGGAAATACCGGCGAGCAGTGCCAGTGCCAGGGGTGACAGAAAACCGATGCGCATGACGTGTCCTTGATCCTGAGTCCTTGGAGGGCGCCAATAATAGCCTGTTCCTGCGGGTGCTTCGGTGAAGCCCTACACAAATTGCTGATTTGTCCGATTCCAGAAGCGAACCGGGGGCTTTTGTCCTAGAGTGGCGGTGTTTGCACTGAGGCAATCAGGGCAGTGCTAGGGAAATCGAGGTGCGTCGGTCTGTGGTAGAGCAAAACGAAAAGGTCGGGACGTTGCCCGCATTCAATCGACTCACGTGGGAAGGTGCCGGTTGGCTCAGCCGATTGTGGTGGGTGCCGATCCTGGCCCTGGCCGTGGGCCTGCGTTTTTATGGCCTGACCTCGGCGGCGATCTGGGGCGATGAAGGTTCCAGCCTGCTGCTCAGCGAGTACGCGGCGGCCGACCTGTGGTTTCACGCGGCCCACGATGTGCACCCGCCGCTGTACTTTTTCCTGCTGCGCGGCTGGATCGAACTGTTCGGTGACAGCATCCTGTCGATTCGCGGCATGAGTGCGATCCCCGGCGTGATCGCCGTGGGCCTGGGGATCTGGCTGACGCGGCAACTGTCCACCCGGCGTGCCGCGGTGCTGGCGGGGATCCTGCTGGCGCTGCTGCCCACGGCAGTGCGCTACAGCCAGGAAGTGCGCATGTATTCGTTGCTGGGTGTGTGGCTGCTGGCTGCCACGCTGGCGCTGGTGTACTGGGTGCGCCACCCCGGGCGCACGCGTTACCTGGCGGTGTATGTGCTGTTGATGACTGCCGGTTTCTACACCCATTACTTCACTGCACTGTGCGTGTTGGTGCATTGGGCCTACCTCGGTGTGCTGTGGCGCACGCAGCCGCGCGGCCAGCGCTTGCTCGCGCGCCCGGCCTGGTGGGTGACCAACGCCGTGATTGTGTTGCTGTACCTGCCGTGGTTGCCGAACCTGTGGGATTTGGTCCAGCACGTCGACCAGCTCAAGGTCGGCGGTGATATTGGCTGGGAAGATCCGGTCAACCTGTTCTCCCTGCCGTCGATGATCTGGCAGTTCGTGCTTCAGGATGAAGGCGTCGGTTTCTGGCCCCTGCTGTTCTGGCTGTACCCGCTGCTGCTGGTTGCCGTGGTGGTGATCACCGCCGTGCGTGACCGTGAACGTTACCGTCCGGCCTGCCTGCTGGCGCTGTTCCTGCTGCTGCCGCTGTTGCTGGTGTATGGGGTGTCGTTCATCTCCCCGGTGTTTATCGAGCGCTATCTCACCGCCTATGCCCTGGCCTTGCCGATGCTCGTGGCGCTGGCCATCGACCGCCTGCCGGCACGTTTTTCATTGCTGGGGGCGGCGCTGTTCGTGCTGTTTGTCGGCGTGGAATTGGTGGGCCTCAAAAACAACTTCACGGTGGATGAGCACGACCAATTCAACGTGCCGGTGGAGTTCGTCAACCGCAACTACCAGGAAGGTGACCGCATCGTCCTCAGCGACATGCTGTGGTACCTCAGCTACGTGTATTACGACCAGACCGACGCGCAATTGCAGCTCTACACCCCGCCCAAGCCCGACGGTACGCCCACCCGGCCGAACGCCTACGGCTTCGGCACCCTGGTGGACCAGGACGGCGGGCGCATCTACCTCGACCGTCTATCGGCGCTGCCTGTCGAAAGCCGTCGCGTGTGGCTGATCAGCAGCAACGAGGCGCCGGATGACTTCGCCCCGCTGCCCGAGGGTTGGCGCGAGCTGAGTCGTCAGGACGGCGGCGGCGCGAGGGCGCGTCTGTTTGTGTTGTGCAACGTGCCGTCGGCGCAACCCGAGGGCTGCCGCTAGACTCGGTTAAACCCCTTCCATCAGGAGCCCATCATGGAATCGCCCGTGCACAGCTTGCCGTCACTGTTCAAACAACTGGGGTTGCCGGATGACCCGGTGAGTATCGAGCAGTTTGTGGCGGTGCATTCGCCGCTCAAGCCGGATTTGAACCTGGCGGAGGCGTTTTTCTGGTCAGAGAGTCAGCGCGCGTTTCTGCGCGAGGAGATTCTGGAGGATGCGGATTGGGCTGAAGTGGTGGATGAGTTGAACCTGATGTTGCGCGGTGGTCGAGGGGGCTAGGCGCCCTGTGCCTCAGTCGCTTTGAATCCATCACTGATCTGCACGTGGGAGCAAGCCCTCTCCCACAGAGGTGCTGCCAAGTAGCATTCCCCGCTGAAAATCCAGCGCCGGCGCCGAATCCCGCTTTACTTACCCCTGCGTCTCCACCACCCATCCGGCAAATTGTTTCAAAACTTGACGGCTCTGGATCCATCCACCATATTGATAGTTAGCAAACTAACTGTATGCGAATTATTCAGTGTCCCAGACCCTCGAACAACTCCAGATGAACCTCAGCAGCAGCATGGTGGTGGGCGCCCGCAACTGGCGCAAAATCTGCCAGACCACGCTGGTGAGCTATGGCATTTCCGAAGCCTGCGCCGTGCCGTTGTTGATGATCGGCCGCTTGGGCGACGGTGTGCATCAGGTCAAGGTGGCCCAGGCCTCCGGCATGGAAAGCCCGTCGCTGGTGCGCCTGCTCGACCAGTTGTGCAGCGGCGGCTACGTGTGCCGCACCGAAGATGTCCACGACCGCCGGGCCAAGGCCTTGAGCCTCACCGAGCGTGGGCGCGAGCTGGTGCAAGCGGTTGAAGAACAACTGGTGCGCCTGCGCAAGGACGTGCTGGCGGACATCGCTGCGAACGACCTGGAAGCGGCCCTGCGGGTATTGCGTGCCTTTGAGGCGGCGACACTTTGAACGGATTTTTTACCGGTTTCCCACCGGCCCGCGACTGGTTCTACGGCGTGCGCACCTTTGCGGCGTCGATGATCGCCCTGTATATCGCCATGCTCATGCAGATGCCGCGCCCGTATTGGGCGATGGCCACGGTGTATATCGTCTCCAGCCCGTTTGTCGGGCCTACCAGCTCCAAAGCCCTGTACCGCGCCATCGGCACCTTCATGGGCGCGGCGGCGGCGGTGGTTTTTGTGCCGATGTTCGTGCAGTCGCCCTACGTGCTGGTGGTGGTGATCGCGCTGTGGACCGGGATTCTGCTGTTCCTTTCCATGCACCTGCGCACCGCCAACAACTACGCTCTGATGCTGGCTGGCTACACCTTGCCGCTGATCGCCCTGCCGGTGGTGGATAACCCGCTGGCCGTGTGGGATGTGGCCGAGGCGCGCACGGAAGAAATCTTCCTGGGCATCGCGGTCGCGGCGGTGGTCGGTGCGATGTTCTGGCCGCGTCGCCTGATGCCGGTGTTCGACGGCTCGGTGGCCAAGTGGTTTGCCGACGCGCAGGTCTACAGCCTGCGTTTCCTTAGCCGCAATGTGCAGCCGGAAGAGGTCAGCACCTTGCGTGGCGGCATGGTCGCCACCTTCAACACCCTGGAATTGATGATCGGCCAGTTGCCTCACGAAGGCGCGCGGCCGCAGACGGTGCGCAACACCAAGGAATTGCGCGGGCGCATGATCCACCTGTTGCCGGTGGTGGATGCCCTCGACGATGCCCTGTATGCCCTGGAGCATCGCGCGCCGGAGTTTCTCGAGCGCATCACGCCGATACTGGAAGCCTCCCGGCAATGGCTGGAAAGCACCACGCACGCTGCGCCGCTCGAAGCCTGGCGTGCCCTGCGTGACCAACTCGACGCCCTGCAACCCGAAAGCGAAGCCCTGGACGACCGCCACACGCTGCTGTTTTCCAATGCGCTGTATCGCCTCGGCGAATGGATCGACCTGTGGCAGGACTGCCGCAGCCTGCAAGCCGCCATCCAGTGCGAAAGCCAGGACACCTGGCGCGCGGTCTACCGCCACTGGCGCCTGGGCCGGCTCACGCCGTTTCTCGACCGTGGCCTGATGTTCTACTCGGCGTTTTCCACGGTCACCGCGATCATCGTCGCCTCGGTGCTGTGGATCCTGCTCGGCTGGACCGACGGCGGTAGTGCAGTGATCCTGGCCGCCGTAGCCTGCAGCTTTTTCGCCTCGATGGACGACCCGGCGCCGCAGATCTACCGGTTCTTTTTCTGGACTGCCATGTCGGTGCTGTTCGCCAGCCTGTACCTGTTCCTGGTGCTGCCCAACCTGCATGATTTCCCGATGCTGGTACTGGCGTTCGCGGTGCCGTTTATCTGCATCGGCACGCTCACGGTGCAGCCGCGTTTCTACCTCGGCATGCTGCTGACGCTGGTCAATACCTCGTCGTTCATCAGCATCCAGGGCGCCTACGACGCGGACTTCCTCAACTTCGCCAACGTCAACCTGGCCGGGCCCGTGGGCCTGCTGTTCGCGTTCGTGTGGACGCTGATCGCGCGGCCCTTCGGTGCCGAGCTGGCGGCCAAGCGCCTGACCCGTTTCAGCTGGCGCGACATCGTCAGCCTCACCGAGCCTGCGACCCTGGCCGAACACCGGCACATGGCCGTGCAGATGCTCGACCGCCTGATGCAGCACCTGCCGCGCCTGGCCCTGATCAACCAGGACACCGGCACCGCCCTGCGCGATTTGCGCGTGGCGCTCAACCTGCTCGATCTGCTGGCGTACTCGCCGCGCATCTACGGCGTGCCGCGCGTGCTGCTCAACCAGGTGGTGGAAGGCGTGGGCGGTTACTTCAAGGCCTGCCTCAAGGCGGGTGAACGCTTGCCCGCGCCCAGCGGTCTGCTGATGACCCTCGACCGCACCCGGCGCGCGCTCAACGGCCAGGGCCTGCAAGACGAAGACGACACCCGCCTGCACCTGCTGCATGCGCTGGCCGGCCTGCGCCTGTCGCTGCTGCCGGGGGTGGAATTTATTGGTGGCACGGAGATGGAAGCGCCGCTGCCTGATGGAGCGCCTTTATGATCGGTGATCTGGATATCAGCGGGGTGTTCCTGCCCACGCTGCTGGTGCTGATGGGCATTACGTACGTGTTGTTCCTGGTGGTGCACGGGCTGTTGACCCGCGTCCACTTCTATCGCCTGGTCTGGCACCGGGCATTGTTCAATGTGGGGCTCTACGCGCTGTTGCTGGGCGCGGTGGACTCACTCAGTCGATACCTGATGACATGAAAAAACCTTTTTTGACCATCGGCCGTGTAGTCCTCACGTTGTTGATCGTGACGTTTGCGGTTGTCGTTGTGTGGCGCATGGTCATGTACTACATGTTTGCACCCTGGACCCGTGACGGGCACATCCGTGCCGACATCGTGCAAATCGCCCCGGACGTGTCCGGGCTGATCCAGCAGGTAGAGGTGCGCGACAACCAACTGGTGACCAAGGGCCAGGTGCTGTTCGCCGTCGACCAGGACCGCTTCAAGCTGGCCCTGCGCCAAGCCCAGGCCGCCGTGGCCGACCGCCAGGAAACCCTGGCCCAGGCCCAGCGCGAGTACAAGCGTAACCGCGGCCTCGGCAACCTGGTGCCCAGCGAGCAACTGGAAGAAAGCCAATCGCGCGTGGCCCGTGCCCAATCGGCCCTGGCCGAAGCCCAGGTGACGGTGGATTCCGCCCAGCTCAACCTCGACCGCTCGGTGATCCGCAGCCCGGTGGACGGCTACGTCAACGACCGCGCGCCGCGTGCCCAGGAGTTCGTGACGGCCGGGCGCCCGGTGCTCTCGGTGGTCGACAGCAACTCGTTCCATATCGACGGCTACTTCGAGGAGACCAAGCTCGACGGTATCCACGTCGGCATGAGCGTGGACATCCGCGTGATCGGCGACAACGCGCGTCTGCGCGGCCATGTGCAAAGCATCGTCGCCGGTATCGAAGACCGTGACCGCACCAGCGGCTCCAACCTGCTGCCCAACGTCAACCCGGCGTTCAGCTGGGTGCGCCTGGCCCAGCGGATCCCGGTGCGCATTGCCTTTGACGATGTGCCGGCGGACTTTCGCATGATCGCCGGGCGTACGGCGACGGTGTCGATCATCGGTGACAAGGTCAAAGATGGAGACAAACCATGAAGCAGCTCCTGGCAACCGCTGCGTTGGGGTTGTTGCTGTCGGCCTGCCAGGTGGTAGGGCCGGATTACAAGCTGCCGGAAAAGTCCGCCGTCAACCGTGGCGACCTGCAAGGGCAGCTGGCGGGCGAGGGCAACAATGTGGTGTCGGCGCCGGTGCCGGCTGACTGGTGGAAGCTCTACAAGGACCCACGCCTGGATGAGTTGGTGCGCCAGGCCATGGCTTCCAACACTGACCTGCGCGTGGCCGCCGCCAACCTGCAACGCGCGCGTTTCCAGACCCAGGAAGCCGAATCCGCCGGCGGTTGGAGTGCCGGCGCCAAGGCCGAGGCCCAGCGCCTGCAGGAGTCGGGTGAGGCCTATTTGCTGACGGAAAAAGTCCCGGTGGCCAACATCGGCAGCGCCAGCATCAGCACCTCGTACCAGTTCGATCTGTTCGGCACCCTGCAACGCGGTATCGAAAGCGCCCAGGCCAGCGCCGACGCCGCGCAAGCCGCCGCCGATATCGCCCGCATCACCCTGGTGGCCGATGTGGTGCGCTCCTATACCCAGGTCTGCGCGGCCAATGAAGAGCTGGCGATTGCCAACGAATCCCTCGACCTGCAAGGCCAGAGCACTAAGCTGACCCAGCGCCTGCGCGACGCCGGGCGTGGGGATGAAACCCAGGTAACCCGCTCGCAGACCCAATACAAATCCCTGCGTGCCGACATGCCGCGCTACGAAGCCGCACGCCAGGCCGGGCTGTTCCGCCTGTCGATGCTGCTGGCCAAGCCGCTGGACCAACTGCCGGCCGGCACCGCCACCTGCGCCGAGCTGCCGCACATCGCCCAGTTGTTGCCGGTGGGCGACGGCGCGGCCCTGCTCAAGCGCCGTCCCGACGTGCGCCAGGCCGAGCGTCAACTCGCCGCCGCCACCGCGCGTATCGGCGTGGCGACCGGTGCGCTGTACCCGGACATCAGCATCGGCGCCACGGTGGGCACCGTCGGTATCCTCGACGACCTGGGTACCGCTCCCACCAACCGCTGGGGCTTTGGCCCGCTGATCAGCTGGTCGTTACCCACCAATGGCGCGCGTGCGCGCATCCACGAAGCCGAAGCCGCGACCCAGGGTGCCCTGGCCCACTTCGATGGCGTGGTGCTGAATGCCATCCGCGAGACCCAGACCGGCCTCGCGCAATACACCGCGCAGCTGCAACGGCGCGACGCGCTGGCCGAGGCCGGCGAGTCCGCACGGGAAGCCGCCGACCAGACCCACCGCTTCTTCCAGGCCGGCCGCGCGTCGTTCCTGGCCGACCTGCAGGCCACCCGCACCTACACCGACGTCCGCGCGCAACTGGCCGCGGCCAACACCCAGGTTGCCATGAGCCAGATCGATCTGTTCCTGGCCCTGGGCGGTGGTTGGGAAAGCGGACGAACGCAAGCGTCACAGGGCAGCAAACCCTGAGCAGGTAGCTATGCTTTGTCAGGTGGATCGCCGTGACGATCCGCCTGACACTGCTCGCGTTTGCTCATGGGGATTCCAATAATGAAAAACCCTTATGCTCCCGCTTTCTGGTGCGTGTGCTTCGCACTGGTGTTGTTATCGGCTGCCTATTTCTACGGCGTCATGCTTGCCCATCAGATCGACAAGGCCATGGTGTTTCTCGACAGCGCGTGCCTGGTGATTGGCACGCTGTCCATCGGCGTCGTGGCGTGGGCCTCCTACCAAAATCAACGCGTGAAGAAAAAGCTCCTCGAACAAGGCAAGACCCGCGTGGCCATCTGGGACACCAAGGTTGCCCTGCGCCGGGTCGAAACCGTGTTCGACCGCTATTTCTGGGGCAGCTACTGGCAGCCTGGGCGCACCTTTCAGGAAGTCATGGGCGACCTCACTGGCACGCCCCTGGAAAAAAGCCTCGAAGTCCTGAAAAAACAATGTGTGGCCCTCGATCAGCAGGTCGCCGAAGGTAGGCATTGGCTGAATAACGCGCGGGAATTGTCCGATGTCGCCACGCAGATGGCCCGCGAGCGCTACCAACTGGACTTCTGCGACCCCAAGACCGACACCCCGGGCAATGCCGTCATACACCGCGAGTTTGAGGTGTTGGTGTACACCTGGACCGCGCGTCTGAAGAGTTTTGACCACCAGCTCGACGAGATCGAATTGGAGTACTCGTGAACCAACTGCACGCCTGACCCCTCTGAAAAGCTGGGCCGTCCGCGGCCGCCAGTGCTAATCTTCCCCCGCTTTCGGCGGGCTTGAGCCAACCCCTTTGGGGTTCAAGGAAGACAGCCCACTTCTCACAGGATTTGATCAGGTCACTTCATGAATAAGCCAGCAGTTGTTCTTTTGGGTTTCGTTGTCGCCGTTGGCGTCGTCAGTGCAGGCGGCGCCTGGTACACCGGTAAGCAGCTGGAGCCCGTGCTGCAAACGGCGGTGCAGGACGCCAACAAGGAACTGCAACGGTCCATGGCCGGCGTCGACGGCAGCGTCGCCCTGGAACTGGTCTCCCTGGACCGTGGCTTGTTCAGCAGCACCGCGCACTACCGCCTCAAGGCGCAAGGCTCGTTCTTCGGCGAGCAGAACCCCAATCCCGAACTGCTGTTTGTCGACCATATCGAACACGGCCCGCTGCCGTTCTCGCGGCTGGTGTCGCTGAAATGGCTGCCGGTCATGGCCACCAGTCACTACGAACTGGAAAAGAACGCCACCACCGAAAAATGGTTCGCCGCCGCCAAGGACGTGTCGCCGCTCAAGGGCGTGGCCAATATCGGCTACAACCGTTCGGTCAGCGGTAACCTCGAACTGCTGCCCCTGGAGTACAAGGACGAAACGTCCTCGGCAAGCTTCTCCGGCGCCAACCTGGACTTCGACAGCACCGCCGAAGGCAAGAAGGTCAAGGCCGATGGCTACATGAACAGCCTCAAGATCGCCGTGATCGATGCCAATGGCACGCCGTTCGACGCCGAGTTTGCAGGCCTGACCGTCGCCAGCAACCTGGAGAAATCCACCTTCGGCTTCTACACCGGGCAGAACACCGTTGAACTGACCGACAGCAAGCTGACCTTCGGTCCGCAGAAAGCCGTGCTGACCCTCAAGGGCTTCGAGCAGAAAGACACCAGCGAAATCAAAGACAACAGCATGGATGGCCGCGTTGACTACAAGATCGACGAGATCGGCTACCAGGGCAAACCGGTTGGCTCCGCTGCCATGGCCGTGAGCCTGAAGAACATCGACGTGCCGTCGGGCCTGGTGCTGACCAAGCTGTACCAGGACAAGATGCAGCCGGTGCAAGCCGCCGCCGCTGCCGGCCAACCGGTGCCGGAGCTGCAACTGACCGAAGCCGAGCAGACCCTGGCCGAAGCCAACGTCAACCAGTTGCTGGCCGCCAAGCCGCACCTGGCGCTGGAAAACCTGTCGTTGAAAACCACCCACGGCGAAAGCAAGCTCAGCCTGGTCGTGGACCTGGCCAAGCCGGCCTCCATGGAACTGCCGCCGATCGAGCTGGGCAAGCAGATGGTGTCCCTGCTGGACGCCAACCTGACCCTGTCCAAGCCAATGATCGCCGACGTGGCCGCCCTGCAAGCGCAGGTAGGTGGCGTGACCGATCCTAAAGCCATCGAGCAGCAATCCCAGATGGCCAGCGAGATGGTCAGCGGCATGGCGGTCGGCACGCAACTGGCGACCCTGGTCGGCAGCGACGTGGTGTCCAAGCTGCACTACGCCAACAATGAAGTGACCTTCAACGGCCAGAAGATGACCGTTGAGCAGTTCATTGGCTTCGTGATGTCCAAAGTCGGTGCGGTGAGCGGCGCGCAGTAAGAATTTCGCCATCACCCCGAAATAAATAATGGGGGAGCGGGGTTGCCTGCGATAAGGGTCAAACGGTCGGCGCGTAGCCTTGCCGTCACCCCCTTATCGCACGCAACCCCGCTCCCCCATTCGCTTTTCAGAATCTGCGGCAATTCTGAACAATTGTTCTGAATTGTCCATTTCGATACAAGCGTCGGGGATAGTTCCTACAGGAAAGCTAGGTCGGGTCACGAGACGCCGACACCCTGAGGCAAATTGCTCAGGACCACCTATCGTTACAGCTTTCCGTGTGTAAGGAAGCTCACGATATGTTGCGAAACCTACCACTCAGTGCCACAGGACGGTTGCGACTGCTCATCGGGGTCGCCTTGTGCAGCCAATTGCTGGTCCCCACCTTCGCCATGGCCGATGCGGCCTATGACGCCCTGATCATTCAGGCGCGCAACGGCAACTTCACTCCCGCCCTCACGCAACTGCGCCAATGGCCCGCCGAGCGCCAGACGCCAGGCCAGATCAGTGACCATCTGGTGATCGCCGGCTGGGCCGGGCAAGACGCTGAAGTGCTGAAGGTTTACGAGGCCCAGGGCGCGAACCGCAACCTGACCTCCCAGGCGCTGGCCACTGTTGCGCGCACCTATCGCAACCAGAAGCAGTGGGCGCAGGCCGAGGCAGTCTATCGCCGTGCGCTGCTGCGTGAACCGAACAATGTCGACCTGCAACTGGGCCTTGCGCTCACCCAGGCCGACGGCGGCCAGGCCAACGAAGCCGTGCAGCGCACCCGCGCGCTGGTGGCGGCCAAGCCGGACGATCCCAACCGCCGCATGGCGCTGGGCTACGCGCTGACCCGTGCCGGTCTCAATTACGACGCGCTGTTTGAATTCGACCAGGCGTTTATCCGCACCGGCGACAAGCCTGAAGTCGCTCGCGAGTACATCGTCGCGCTGCAAAAGGCGCGCTTGCCGGAAGCCGCGCTGCGCCTGTCGGCCAAGCGTCCGGGCCTGCTGGATGATGTCACCCAGCGCCGCCTGGAAGGCGACGTGGCGGCCGAGCGTGTGCGCATGGCCGAGTTCGCTACGCGCACGGAGCAGGAACGCTATGTCATCGCCGACCGGGCGCTGCAGGACTACGACAAGCTGCTCGCTCGCTGGACCCCGGACCCCACTGCGCATGACGACGTCGTGCGCTGGCGCATCGACCGCCTCGGTGCACTCAAGGCCCGTGCGCGCATGGCGCAGGTCATCCGCGAATACGAAACCCTCAAGAGCGAAGGCGTGCAGTTGCCGACGTATGCCGTGCGCTGGGTCGCCGCCGCCTACCTCGACCAGCGCGAGCCGGAAAAGGCCGAGCCACTCTATCGCCAGGCCATCACGGCGCCGGACGCCGACCCGGCGGACCACGTCGAAGACAGCACCGCGCTGTTCTATGCCTTGCTCGAGAGCGACAAGGTGATGGAAGCGCGCGAGGTCGCCAGCAACCTGGCCGACAGCCAGAACCCACGGGTGGAACTCAAGGGCCTGCCGATCGGCAACCCCAACGACAGCTGGATGGATGCGCAACAACTGTCGGCCCAGGCCGGCACTTACGGCGGCGACCTGCCAGGCAGTGAAGCCGGCCTCGAAGCGCTGGTGGCCAAGGCCCCGGGCAACGTCGGCTTGCGCCTGGCCCAGGCCGATATGTACCGCGCCCGTGAATGGCCGCGTCGGGCCGAGGGCAGCCTCAAGGAAACCGAAGCCCAGGCGCCGCGCGACATCGGCCTGGAAGTGAGCCAGGCCTACACCGCGATGGATCTGCAGGAATGGCGGCAAATGGACGCGCTGACCGACGACGTGCTCGCGCGCAACCCGGACAACCGCCAGGTGCAGCGCCTCAGCCGCCTGCGCGATGTACACGACATGGCCGAGCTGCGTGTCGAGGCCTACACCGGTAAAAGCTACGGCGGTGGCGGCAATGACGACGTGGGCGCGGTCGCGGGCAGCCGCGACTGGGGCATCGAAAGCGTGCTCTACAGCCCGCCCATCAATGAAGATTGGCGCGTGTTCGCCGGCGCCGGTTATGCCACCGCCGACTTCACCGAAGGCACCGGCCAGCACCGTTTCCAGCGGGTTGGCGTGGAGCAGCGCACCCGCGACATGACCCTGGAGGCTGAAGTCTCCAACCATTCCTACGGCTACGGCTCCAAGCAAGGCGCCGCGGTGTCGATCACCCGCGACATCAACGACAACTGGCAATACGGCGGCAGCCTCGGCTACCTGCTGGCCACCACGCCGTTGCGGGCGTTGAACGCCGACGTCACCGCCAACGGCGGCAGCGGCTTTATCCGCTGGCGCGCGAATGAAAGCCGCGAGTGGAAACTGTCCCTGAGCCCGTCCCACTTCAGCGACGGCAACAATCGGCTCGAAGCCTTGCTCACCGGCCGCGAGGGCATCTACAGCTCGCCCCATGTGCAAGTCGACCTGGGCCTGGAGGTCGGCGCGAGCCGCAACACCAAGGACGACACGGTGTACTTCAACCCCAAGTCGGACCTCAGCGTGTTGCCCAGCGTCACCGTCAATCATGTGCTCTATCACCGCTACGAGACCCAGTGGAGTCAGCAGTTCCAGGTCGGTGCGGGTACCTATAGCCAGCGCGACTACTCCACCGGCGGGGTCGGCCTGATCGGCTACGGCCAACGCATTCGCTGGAATGACGTGCTGGAAGCCGGCGCCAACCTGAGCTTGATCAGCCGACCTTATGACGGCGATCGCGAACGCGATCTGCGCCTGCTCGTCGACCTCACTTACCGTTTCTAGAAGAGCCTGACCATGACCGTCCTCAGCCGTTGCTTGTTGGTCCTGGGTGTATTGCTGGCCAGTGCCTGCGCCCAGCAACCCGCGCCTTACACCCCACCCGCCGAGCGGCCGACGCCGCCCAATGAGGCGCCGTGGCCGAAGAACCATTTCCTCGGCATCGCCTACCACGATGTCGAGGATCGCGACCCGGACCAGGCGGTGGTGGCGGTGCGCACCGAGCGGTTGATCGACCAATTGGCCTGGCTGCGCGAGAACGGCTACCAGCCGGTCAGCGTCGACCAGATCCTGGCTGCACGCAGCGGTGGGCGTGAGCTACCGCCCAAGGCCATCCTGCTCAGCTTCGACGACGGTTATTCGAGTTTCTACACCCGCGTGATGCCGATCCTGCGGGCCTATCATTGGCCGGCGATCCTGGCCCCGGTGGGCTATTGGATCGACACGCCGCTGAACAAACCGGTGGACTTCGCCGGCACGCCCCGCGCGCGCTCGGACTTCCTCACCTGGCAGCAGGTGAAGGAGATTTCCCAATCGGGCCTGGTCGAAATCGCCGCGCATACCGACGCCAGCCACACCGGCATCCTGGCCAACCCCCAGGGCAACCTGGAGCCCGCCGCCGCCACACGGCGCTACGATGCCGCTACCGGCAAGTACGAAACCGACGCGCAGTTCCAGGCGCGGATGCGTGCCGACGTGACGGCCATCTCCAACAAGCTGCGCGCCGTCACCGGCAAGGCGCCGCGTGTGTGGGTGTGGCCTTATGGCGCCGCCGATGGCACGTCCCTGGCCGTTGTGGGCGAGCAGGGCTACCAGATGGCCCTGACCCTGGACGACGGCCTCGACGACCTTGCCAACCTCAAGAGCAGCCCGCGCTTTCTGGTGGCGTCCGACCCGGACGGCGAGCACTACGCCAACGCGATTGTCGGCACTGAGACCAAGGCCTCGATGCGCGTGCTGCATGTCGACCTCGACAACGTCTACGACCCTGACCCGGCCCAGGAGGCGCGCAACCTCGACCAGTTGGTGCAGCGCGTGGTGGACATGGGCGTGAGTACCGTGTTCCTGCAAGCCTTCGCCGACCCCAAGGGCGACGGCCTGGTGCATTCGCTGTACTTCCCCAACCGCCACCTGCCGGTGCGCCGCGACCTGTTCAACCGCGTGACCTGGCAACTGCGCACCCGTGGTCATGTGGCGATCTTCGCGTGGATGCCGGTGCTCAGTTTTGCCCTCGACCCGGCGTTGCCGCGCGTCACCCGGTGGGACCCGAAGACCGGCCAGCTCGGCCTTGATCCGGACCAGTACAAGCGCCTGTCGCCGTTCGATCCGAAAGTGCGCCAGCAGATCGGTGAGATCTACGAAGACCTGGCGCGCAACACCGCTGTCGACGGCGTGCTGTTCCACGATGATGCGATCCTCTCGGACTTCGAAGACGCGAGCCCGGCGGCGCTCAAGGCCTACGCCGCCAACGGCCTGCCCGACACCATCGCCGCCCTGCGCGCCGACCCGGCCGTGATGCAACGCTGGACACGCTTCAAGAGTCGCTACCTGATCGACTTCACCCAGGAGCTGACTGCCAAGGTGCGCGCCATCCGTGGGCCGCAGGTGCAGACCGCGCGCAATATCTTCGCCGAGCCGATGCTCAACCCCGGCAGCGAAGCCTGGTTCGCGCAGAACCTAGATGACTTCCTCCAGACCTACGACTGGACCGCGCCCATGGCCATGCCGCTGATGGAAGGCGAAACGCTGAAGAACTCCAATGCCTGGTTGGAAAAATTGGTCGCCACGGTCAAGGCGCGCCCCGGTGCGCTGCAACGGACCGTATTCGAACTGCAAGCCAAGGATTGGCGCACCCAGGCCGCGCCCGATATCGACGGGGCGCAGATGGCACAGTGGATGGGTGTACTCAAACGCCAGGGGGTCACGAGTTTTGGTTATTACCCGGACAACTTCCTGGAAAACTCGCCGGATCTGAAGACAGTGCGTCCGGCCCTTTCCAACCAATGGAACCCTTGACCATGTTCGACAGAATCCTGGCGTTATTCGTGCTGGCACTGGTGTTGGGTGTGCCCCTGGGCCTGATTTTCCTGGTCACCGGGCAGTTCCTGATGGACTTCGTGTTTTTCTACCCGCTGTTCATGTCGGCGCTGTGGATCGCCGGCGGGCTGTATTTCTGGTTGCACTGGGAGCGCCACTGGCCGTGGGAAGAAGACACCCCGGCGCCGGTGCTGGCCGGCAACCCGCTGATCTCGATCATCATCCCTTGCTACAACGAGGGAGAAAACGTCGCCGACACCATGGAGGCCGCGCTGGCCCAGGTGTACCCGAATATCGAGGTGATCGCGGTCAACGACGGTTCCTCCGACAACACTGCCGCAGTACTGGATGCCCTGGCCTTGCAGCAGCCACGCCTGCGCGTATTGCACCTGGCGCAGAACCAGGGCAAGGCGGTGGCGTTGCGCATGGGCGCGGTCGCCGCGCGCAGCGAATACCTGGTGTGCATCGATGGCGACGCGTTGCTGGATAAGAATGCGGCGGCCTACATGGTTGCGCCGATGCTCGACAACCCGCGCCTGGGCGCCGTCACCGGCAACCCACGGATTCGCACGCGCTCGACGCTGATCGGGCGGGTGCAGGTGGGCGAGTTCTCGTCGATCATCGGCTTGATCAAGCGCACGCAGCGGGTGTTCGGGCGGATCTTCACGGTGTCGGGTGTGGTGGTGGCGTTTCGCAAGAAAGCGCTGGACCGCATCGACTACTGGAGCACCGACATGATCACCGAGGACATCGACGTCAGTTGGAAGCTGCAGCTCGATCACTGGAGCATCTTCTACGAGCCGCGTGCCCTGTGCTGGATCCTCATGCCGGAAACCGTCGGCGGCCTGTGGAAGCAGCGCCTGCGCTGGGCCCAGGGCGGCGCCGAGGTGCTGTTCAAGAATATCCGTGGCATCTGGCAGTGGCGCCATCGCTACCTGTGGCCGTTGCTGTTCGAGTACTGCCTGTCCACCGGATGGGCCTTCACCTTCCTGCTGTCGGTGATCTTCTGGGGCGTGGGTAAATTCATCCCGCTGCCACAGGCAATTACCGTGGACTCCCTGGTGCCGCCGGCGTTTACCGGGCTGGTGCTGGCGATGGTGTGCCTGGTGCAGTTTGCGGTGAGCATCCTGATTGACCGGCGCTACGAGAAAGACCTGTGGAAAACCCTGTTCTGGACCGTGTGGTACCCGATGGTGTTCTGGCTGGTCAGCCTGTTCACCACTTTGGTCAGTTTCCCCAAGGTGCTGTTCAACCAGCACCAGAAGCGCGCCCGCTGGGTCAGCCCGGATCGCGGTATCAAACCCCTTGAAGAGGAGGCGTGAGCATGAAACTGGTCAGAACCCGCCAACGCTCCGTGATGTGGATCATCGATGTGCTGTTGACCCTGATGGCCTGGGCCGGCTTGATTTGGCTACTGGCTCGCGGGATTACCTCGATGCTCGACACCCACGGCGGTCCGCGTATCGAGGCGCCGATTTTTGCGGCGCTCAACACCCTGCAGGTTTACCTGTGGATTGCCTTGTTCAACGCCGTGATCCTGATCAGCTGGGCGCGCTACCAGCAACGCCGGGGCCGCAAGTTCGCCCAGCGTCGCGCCGAGGCCAAGGCCCTCACCGACCAGAACCTGAGCGACAGCTTCAGCCTCGGCGAGGGCGACCTGGAGCAACTGCGCCGGCCTGGCGTGCTGGTGATCCACAATGACGACGACGGCGGGGTGGCGGAGGTCAAATCCCATGTCTCGCGGGATGTGGAAAAGCCGGGACTGACCCTGGTGCCTGGCCAGGATCGCAACAAGGACGCCAGCTAGGATTTACGCTGGAGAGTGTCCCCGCGCAATGTGGGAACACTCTTGGGTAATACCGATAAGTGGGATCCAATTCACAAAAACGCCGCGAACTTTTCTGCCTTTTCCGGTACTAACTTATCTCGGCAAGAACTTGATGGCCAACTAATGGCAACTTTAAAGTTCTCCGACGAATCGCTATCAAAACTATTGCCGCTTGTCGGAATAATACCGCCAGTCACAGGCTGTATTTCTTTTTGATGATTTTTAGTTGTTATTAATCAATAGGTTAAGTGAGTAACTAGTACGGCTGTGCAACTAATCCAGCTTCTTGGGTTGGCGCAAGTTCGATGTTAGTTTGCCGCCCCTTGATTTTCGACGGATCGAACATGTTTTTGTTATCGCCACGGACTCGGTATTTGCTGTGCACTTTCCTGCTCGCTTATTTGAGTATGAACAGTGCCATGGCCGCCCCTACGCCAGGGGATCAGGACCTGATTCGCGACCGCCAGAACCGCCTTCTCGAAGAGCAGCGCCGGCGCCTGGAAGAACTCCAGGACCTGCCCGGCAAAGACACCAAGGCCCAGGCGCCGGCCACGCCCGTCGATACCCGCTGCTTCCCGATCCAGGATATCGAACTCAAGGGCGCCGACAGCCTGTCCGCCGCCGACCGCACGCGCCTGCTCAAGCCCTATATCGGCCAGTGCCTGGGCGTGGCACAGCTCAATGAACTGCTCAAGGTCATCACCGACTATTACATCGCCAAGGGCCGGGTCACCAGCCGCGCCTACCTGCCGCAACAAGACCTCTCCAGCGGTCACCTCCAGGTGCTGGTGGTGGAAGGCAAGCTCGAAGGCCTGAAGGGCGCCGAGGGCAGCAGCGTGACCGACCGTGAACTGGCCATGGCGTTTCCCGGCAAGGTCGGCGAGGCGCTCAACCTGCGCGAAGTCGAGCAACTGGTGGACCAGCTCAGCCGCTTGCCGTCCAAGCAGGCGCAGATGGAATTGATCCCCGGCAGCCAGGTCGGCGGCAGCGAAGTGGTGGTGAAAAACCAGCCGCAAAAGCCCTGGCGCGCCAGCCTGTCGCGCAACAATGACGGGCAGAAAAGCACCGGCGAACAGCAATGGGGCGCGGGCCTGGAGTGGGACAGCCCGCTGGGCCTGGCTGACCAGTTGATAGTGCGCGGCGGCCACGACGCGATCAGCGACCACCAGAAAACCTCGAAAAGCAGCATGCTCTACTACAACCTGCCGTGGGGCTGGTGGAACTTCAGCTACAGCTACAGTGAAAGCGACTACCGCACGCCAGGTGACCTCCAGGGCTACAAATACAAGCAGACGGGCGACAGCCAGAACCACCAGCTGCGCGCCGAGCGCGTGGTGCATCGCGATGACGTGAGCAAGACTTCGGTCAACGTCGGCCTCACTCATTTGCGCACCAACAACTACATCAACGACGAGCGCCTGGGCGTCAGCAGCAACCGCCTCAGTGAGTTCCAGGTCGGCCTCAGCCACGGGCGGCGGATCGCCAGTGCCTTCGTCAACCTGGACGTTGGCATGCAAAACGGCATCGGCGCCTTCGATGCCCAGCGAGACGAACAGCGTCGCGACGGCTTCGGCAACCTCACGCCCACCCCTCGCTACCGTAAATACACAGCCACCGCAAGCTACCTGCAGCCGTTCACGCTGTGGGGCGAGTCGTTCAGTTTCACCAGCCTGGCCACCGGGCAGCGCAGTGAAGATGTGTTGTATCCGTCGCAACGCATGAGCCTGGGCGGCTCCTACTCGGTGCGCGGGTTCAAGGACCAGCAACTGAACGGTGACAGCGGCGGCTACTGGCGCAACGACCTGCGCTGGACCCGTCCGGTCACGGTCGGCTGGCTGCGCCCGGCCTTGCTCGAATACGGCGCCGGCGTCGGTTACGACCAGGGCGTGATTCGCAATGACCGTTACAACGACACCCAGCATGGCCGGGTGTCGAGCAACTCCGTTGAGTTGTTCGCGCGGGGCAAATACGTCAGCACCAGTGTGACGTTTGCCCATTCCCTGGAGCGACCTGGCGTGGTGACCGAGCGCGAAGCGCCGATCTACTTCCGCCTGGATTTCTTCCTGTAATTCAACGCCGCTGCCGTGAGATTCTGAATATGGACGTTCGCCCTGTTGTTGCCCTGAAAACCCTGTCCCAGCGTGGCCTGGCCCTGATCCTGGCCAATGCGCTGTTCTGGCAGCCGCTGCTGGCCCAGGCCGACGGTATCGTGGTCAGCGGTCCGGGCACGACTGTCGGCCAGGCGGGCAACGGCGTGCCGGTGGTGAACATCGCCACGCCCAATGGCAGCGGCCTGTCCCATAACCAGTTCCAGGACTACAACGTCGGCCCCAATGGCGTGATCCTCAACAACGCCACGGGCATGGTCCAGAACACGCAGCTGGGCGGGATCATCGTCGGTAACCCGAACCTCAAGGGCGGCGCTGCGAATGTCATCCTCAACGAAGTCAACGGCGGCAGCCCCAGCCAGTTGCGCGGCTACACCGAAGTGGCGGGCCAGTCGGCCAAGGTGATCGTCGCCAACCCGTATGGCATCAGCTGCAACGGCTGCGGTTTTATCAACACCCCGAATGTCACCCTGACCACCGGCAAGCCAGTTATCGACAAAGTCGGCCGCCTGGACCATTACCAGGTGGATGGCGGTGCGGTGACCATCGACGGCAAGGGCTTGAACGCGAGCAACGTCGACCATTTCGAGATCATCACCCGTTCGGCCAAGATCAACGCGCAGATCAATGCACGCGAGCTTACGGTGATCGCCGGTCGCAATGACGTCGATGCCAAAAGCCTGAAAACCACCGCGCGCGCCGACGACGGCAGCGCCAAGCCGGAGCTGGCGATCGACTCTTCGGCACTGGGCGGCATGTACGCCGGCGCCATCAAGCTGGTGGGCACCGAGGCCGGCGTCGGCGTGAAGCTCGACGGCACATTGGCCGCCAGCGGCGGCGATATCCAACTCGATGTCAACGGCCACCTGAGCATGGCCCAGGCCGCCTCCAGCGGTGCGGTGGACATCAAGGCGGCAAGCCTGGATGCCCAGGGCCCGGTCTACGCCGGCACCACCCTGAAGGCAAAGACCAAGGGCGAGCTGAAAAACCGCAAGAGCCTCGCTGCCCGTGACAGCATCACCCTCGCGAGCAACGGCAAGCTGACCAACAACGGCATCATCGAAGCCGGGGTCAACGCCGACAACACCCGCAACGCCGGGGGCGACGTCACGCTCGACAGCCAGCAGGTCACCAACACCGGCACCGTAATCGCCAATCGCAACCTGACCGCGACCGTCACCCAAGACCTGGATAACCAAGGCGCCAGCATGAGCGCCAAGCAAGCGCTGAACATCACCGCCGGCAGCCTCGATAACCGCAACAAGGGCCAATTGCTCAGCGACGGCACTCAAACCCTCAACGTCAGCGGCCTGCTGGACAACAGCCAGGGCGGCATCATCGACAGCACGGGCGCATTCACCCTGCACGGCAATACCCTGGACAACAGTGCCGGCAACCTCACCGGCGCCAGCACGCTTACCCTGGATTTGCTCGGTGACCTGATCAACCGCAACGGCAAGCTGGCGAGTGTCGGGCCCTTGCTGGTCCAGCGTGCGGCCCACCTCGACAACCAGGGCGGCAAGCTCGCAAGCCAAAGCTTGCTGACGGTGTTCGCCACCAGCATCGACAACCAGAACAGCGGCACCCTGGCCGCCAACGATGGCCTGAGCCTGACCGCCTCCGAAGGCGTGCAGAACGGCACCAACGGCCTGATCCACAGCGAAAAGGCCGGCCTCGGCATCACCGCCGGCACCCTCGATAACAACGGCGGACGCATCGCGGCCAAAGGCGGCGATGCGCTTATCGATGCCACGGATTTCAACAACGGCAGTGGCAACCTGTTCGCCCGTGACCGCGTGCGCCTGAGTGGCGTGAATGTGGATAACGGCGGGGAGATCGCCGCCAACCGGGTCGACGTCAGCCTGCGTGGCGCGCTGGTCAACCGTGGCTTGATCGAAAGCGCCACGACCCTGGATGTCGACAGCGCAAGCCTCACCAACAGCGGGCAAATGCGCGCCCTCGGCGTCGTCGGCAAGACCCGCTACGCCATCGGTGGCCTGCTGAACAACAGCGGCAGCCTGGAGACCGCCAACGACCAATTGAGCCTCGCCGCCGGCACCTTCCAGAACACCGGCGGCAAGGTGTTGCACGTCGGCACCGGCGTGCTCGACCTCAGTGGCATCAGCCTCGATGACGTCGGCGGCAGCCTGGTGACCCAGGGCGACTTGACCCTCGACAAGACCCACTGGACCAACAGCACCGCGATTCAGGCCGGGCGCCTGACGGTGAATGTCGACAACCTGCATCAGACGGCCACCGGGCAATTGCTCGGTACCCGCAGCCTGGTCGGCAGCGGCCAGGACTGGACAGTGGGCGGCTCCGTTGCCAGCCAGGGCAGCCTCGACCTGTCGGTGGGCAACCTGCTCAATGACCACGGGTTGATCTTCAGCGGCGGCGACATGAACCTGAAGGTCGACCGCCTGAAAAACCTCGGCGCCAGCATCTACGCCATGGGCAACCTGCGCGTTGACCGCGACGGCCAGGGTGGGCTGGCCACCAGCATCATCAACAGCTCGGGCACCATCGAAAGCGAGCGCAACCTGGTCCTGGCGGCCAGCACAATCGACAACATCCGTACTGTGCTGACCACCGAATCGGGCATCTACAGCGCCTCCATCACCCCTATCGCCTGTGTCGAGGGCGTGACCGGTGGCGACTGCGACGGTGGCAAGCAGAACCGACCGTTCCAGATCACCCAGCGCGATCGCTTCATCGTCAGCGACGCGACGGCGGCCTCCAGCATTACCTCGGGCGCCGACATGCTGCTGACCGGCGGCGACCTGCTCAACAGCAGCAGTAGCATCGCCTCGGGTGGCAACATGACGGTGCGGGTCAACCAATTGACCAACGTCGGTGTGGTGACCCACGACACCCAGTACGACCGCGTGTTTACTTCCGATCGCGAGCGCAAGCCAGAGGGTTGGTACCGCTACGCCGCGAACTTCACTGACCAATATTCGATTGGCGGCACTCGGTACGACGCCAATAACCTCGGCGGCCTGGAAGCGTCGCTGGCGACGTTTATCGGCGCGATGCAGATGGAGAAGCTCCCCCTGCGCAAGACCACCGAACTGGCACCGGTGGACCAGAGCTACGCGGCCGTGATCCAGGCCGGTGGCGCTGTGAATGTGCAGGCCCAGGCCGGTATCGACAACAACGTCGTGCGCGGCGGCTACACCTACGTCGGCAGCGGCGCCAACAGCCATGCGCCGGGCTACTCGACCGAGGTCAGCCTCAACCCCCAGCTGCCGCCGGACGTCGCCCAGCAACAAGTCAACCCGTTGGGCCTGCCAGGCTTCGACCTGCCCACCGGGCAGAACGGCTTGTTCCACCTCAATGACGGCAACGGCGTGAACGGCGTGCCCACCAGCCAGTTCGCGGCCAACCCGCACAAATACCTGATCGAAACCAACCCGCTGCTCACCGACATGCGCCAGTTCATGAGCTCGGACTACATGCTCAGCAAGCTCGATTACGACCCCGACACCGCGCAACGGCGCCTCGGCGACGGCTTCTACGAACAGCGCCTGATCCAGCAGGCCGTGCTTGCGCGCACCGGCCAGCGTTTCATCGACGGCCAGACCAGCGATGCCGACCTGTTCAAGCACCTGATGGACAACGCCATCAGCAGCAAGGACGCTCTCAGCCTGTCGGTGGGTGTCAGCCTCACCGCCGAACAGGTTGCGGCCCTGACGCACGACATCGTGTGGCTGGAAAACGCTACCGTCGCCGGGCAGCAAGTGCTGGTCCCGGTGCTGTACCTGGCCCAGGCCAGCAACCGCCTGGCGCCCAATGGTGCATTGATTACCGGTAGAGACGTCAGCTTGATCAGCGGCAGCCGCCTCAATAACGCCGGCACCTTGCGCGCCAACGGCAGCCTGCTGGCCAATGTCGGCAGCAACCTCACCAACAGCGGCTTGATGGAAGCCGGCGGGCGTCTCGACCTGCTCAGCGGCAACAACCTGACCAACCGCGCGGGCGGTGTCATTGCCGGGCACGACGTCAACCTCGCCGCCGGCACCGACCTGCTCAACGAGCGCACGGTGACCACCCACGAAAGCGCCAGTGCCTATCGCACCGAGCGCAGCGATTTCGTCGACAGCGCCGCGCGCATCGAGTCAGCCAACGCACTGACCTTGCAGGCCGGGGCCAACCTCAACAACGTCGGTGGTGTGCTCAAGAGCGGCGCGGACACCACCGCGCAAGCCGTGGGCGACGTCAACATCAGCGCCTCGCAAACCCTCGACAGCGGCGCCATCGGCACGCGCTCCAACTACAAGACCATCGCGCAGCAAGGCTCCGTGGTGGAAGCCGGTCGCGACCTGCACGTGGCCGCCGGGCGCGACATCAGCATCGTGGCCAGCCAGGTGCAAGCCACGCGCGATATCAACCTGGTTGCCACCCGCGATTTCAACGCGGGAGCAGCGGCCAATGAGCAGCACTCGACGTTCAACTCGAAAAAGGTCAAGCGCATCGAGGACCACGTCCAGCAAGTCTCCAGCGTGATCAAGGCCGGTGGCGACGCCAGCCTGAGCGCCGGGCAGGACCTGCAACTGGTGGCGAGCCAGGTCAATGCCGGCAGCGAGGCCTATCTGGTGTCGGGTAAAAACCTCAGCCTTAAAACCGCTGAAGACCAGGACTACAGCTTCTACAGCAAGACCAAGAAAACCTCCCAGGGCAAGAAATTTCGCCTCGACGAAACCGACGCCGTGAACAACGTCGGCAGCCTCGTCAGCGCTGGCACTCACAGCACGGTCGTCGCCGGCGAAAACCTGCTATTGGCCGGCAGTGCCGTCACCGCCGAAAAAGGCGCGGCGCACTTGGTCGCCGGGCAGGACGTGAGCATCCTCGCGGTGAGCAATTCGGACAGCGCCCGCCACGAGCGCCAAGAGAGCAAAAGCAGCTGGGGCGGGCTCAAGGCGAGCAAGGTCGAGGACAAGGTCGACGAAAAACGCACCACCGCCATGGGCAGCATGGTCTCCGGCGAAACCGTCACCGTCGCGGCCAAGCGCGATGCCGTGGTCACCGGCTCCGCGCTGGTCAGCACCGGCGACCTCGCCGTGCAGGCCGGCCGCGACCTGACCATCGATGCGGCGCAGAACACCTTCGCCCGCACCGACATGCACAAGGAAAAAAACCGCGACCTCACCGGTGTGTTGACCGGCAACACGCTGGGCCTGGATGACATCACCGGCAACCAGAAACTCTACATCAACAGCTCGAAGCACAACGGCACCGCCAATGAAATGACCCTGACCGGCAGCACGATTGGCTCCAGTGCAGGCAATGTGTCGCTGACTGCAGGGCGTGAGCTGGCGGTGATTGCCAGTGATCTGGTGAGTACCAAAAACATGGCGCTCACCGGTGCGAACGTCAGCATTACGGCCGGCATGGAAACCGCCAGCCAGACCAGCAAGGACAGTTCCAAGAGCCTGGCGGTAGGCCGTGTGATCGCGGGCACCGTGGTCGATACCACTAAAAGTATCCGTGATGCCGCCGAGGCAGCGCGCAGCTCCGACGACCCGCGTCTGAAGGCCGTGAAAATCGCCCAGGCGGCGCTGTCGGTCTACAACCTCAATAACCAGGCGGGCGAGCTCAATAAGCAAAGCACCGGTTTCAAGGACAAGACCGGCGGCTCCGCCGGTAACGGCTCGCTGATCAAGATTGGGACTGAACTGGCCAACACGCGGACCAAAAGCAGCAGTGAATACACAGCCCAGACCGCCCATCAGAGCAGTCTCAATGCGGGTGAAAACCTGCTGATTGTCGCGGCGGGCGACGCGCCGCAGACCTTGGGCGACCTGCTGATCACCGGCAGTTCATTGAAAGCGGGCAACACTCTGTTGTCGGCGAAAAACAACATCCTGCTGCAAAGCGCGCAGAACACCACTGAGCGTAAAAACGATGGCTCGCGCAACCGGACTGCCATCGGCGCCAGCTTCAACATTGGCGAGCAAAACGGCTTCACTCTCGACCTCGGCGCACAAACCGCCAAGAACCTGGGGTCGGGTGGCTCGGTGACGCAAGTCAATACCACCCTGGACACCGGTTCACTGGTGCTGCGCAGCGGCCAGGACACGACCTTGGCGGGAGCGCAGGTACGGGCTGATCGCATTGATGCCGACATCGGCGGCAACCTCAACATCCTGTCGCGACAGGACACCGAGACCTCCAAGAGCAAGCAGGACAGCGCAGGCTTCGGGGCGAGCATCTGTATCCCGCCGTTCTGCTACGGCTCCACCGTGGCGGCGTCGGCGAACCTGGCGGCGTCGAAGATGAACAGCGATTACCAGGCGGTGACCGACCAGAGCGGGTTCTTTGCCCGCAAGGGCGGCTACACCATCGACGTGGCCAAGAACACCACCCTGCAGGGTGCGGTGATTGCCAGCGAAGCCACGGCTGACAGGAATTTACTGCTCACCGATCGTCTGCTGGTCAGTGACATCAAGAACAAGAGCGAGATCGAAAGCAGATCGGCGGGCATGAGTGTGTCCGGTTCCTACGGTGGCGGTGTCGGTACGCTCACACCCGGGGCCCTGTATGGCATGGCGCTGAATGATTCGGACCACAGCCACACCCGCAGTGCCGTGAGTGAAGGCACGATCGTGGTGCGCAACCCGGAAGGCGCGGGCGACCTGATCGGCCTGAACCGCGACACGGCCAATGCCAACCAGCACCTCGACAAACCTGACCAGAAGGCCATGCAAGAACGTATGGACCTGATCAAAAGCTCGATGGAGTTGACCAAGGGGATCGGCGACGCCATCGCCGCCGCCAGGATCAATGCCGCCAATGACCCCAACAGCGACATCAATAAAGCCACACGGCAGAAGCTGATTGAGGACGGTATCGCTAACCCGACACCGGCGCAGATCAGCCAGCAAGCCCAGAAGGATTATGGCGTCGGCAGCAGCTTCCAGAAGGCCAGCCAGGCCGTGACGGCCGTGGTGCAGGCGGTCATGGGTGGCAGTGTTGGCGGTGCGCTGGCGGGTGCGGCGGCACCGTACCTGGCCCATGAAATCAAGCAGCAGACTGAAGGCGACCCCTACGCCAACCTGATGGCTCACGCAGTGCTGGGTGCGGTGGTGGCGCAAGCCCAGGGTAACTCGGCGTTGTCAGGGGCAGCCGGTGCTGCAACCGGCGAATTTATTGCCCGTCAGCTGTATCCGGGCACTACGACCGCTGACTTGACCCAGGCGCAAAAGGCAACGGTTTCCGCGCTGTCGAGCTTGGCTGCGGGTGTGGGCGGAGGGCTCGCGGGCGGTGACATGTTCGGCGCTGTCGCCGGCGCTCAAGCAGGACGTAATGCGGTGGAAAATAACTGGCTGAGCGAGACAGAAGCCCGTGCACTTGATAAAGAACTGACAGCCTGTAAAAACGTCAGGGGTGGAGACTGCGCGCCGGTGATAAAGAAATACATCGATATCAGTAATGAAAACAGTAAAAGAATGGCGGGTCGCTGTACGGGCGGGGGATGGACGTGTGTCCCGCGCGAAGAGGAAATCCAGGCAAGTACCAATGTTGCCAGAGATGCCGATCCCTCACAGTTCCGCATGAGTGAAAAGTTGAAGAACCCCGAGGCCATTGCGCTGGTTAATTATCTGAATGGCGCGGACCTCAAGTTTCTGAAGGAAAACATTACCGACTCAGACCGCGTGATGTCGGTTGTCATCGATCCGTTCACGTGGCCTGCCATTTTGATGGGCGGTAAATCCATTCTCACCAATGCAGTGACCAAAGGGCGAGAACAGTTAGTCTCCGTGGGCGTTTCCGCCGGTGTTGGCGCCGGTATCCAATACGTGACGGATGGCAAGGTGACACTGGCGGACGTGATTGGCTCTGGGATAGTCGGGGCCATCACCCCCGGTAAAGGGTACAGCCCTACGGTCACGTGGAATGCAACAGGTAGTTATTATCAGGCTGAAATGAAGGGCGATGATCCGTTCATGGCGGCCTTGGTAGGTAAAGCGGGCGCAACCGTAGGGTTCGGCATTGGTAACATGGTCAAATTACCCTTGGAGAAGGGCCTTAACCCTTTGTCCAAGCAGTACGAGTGGGTACCGGCCGGAATATGGACTATTACAAAGCCCGCCCCGCCAAGCTCCATTCCTTCCATCGCGGGTAATTTGGGTGACTCCACGGCCTCCGGGCTTTTCAACAAAAGCGTTGAGTACTATATGAAGAAAAGAGACCTCAATGAGAAGAAATGAACCCTGGTGGGTCGCCATTTATCTGCCGTGTGCCTTTGCGTTGGCGCTGCTGTTCATGAGTGTGTTCTTCCAGGTGGCGGGGTACTGGTTGAGTGGTGGCGAGGATGTCATCGGACTGGTGAAGGAAAACAGCCTGCTGTACCTGAAAGTGGCCGGGGTTGGATTCATCGCGGGGTGGGTGCTTTGGTTCTTTAATGTGCGCTGATTATCCACGGGCAGCGGAGCGTATCAGGCGGACACTGCGTTAAACTCCGGCCCGTTGTTCGGCTAGGCGCCTTTACCTTTTCAAGGACGATGAATGAAACCCGTAAAACTTTCCCTGCAGGCCTTCCTGATGTCCTGCCTGGTGGCCGGCTGGGGCCTGGTGTATGTCGACCGCATCCAGTGGGGCATCCGCGTCGCGGCGTTGATGTATATCGGCATCGTGCTGCTGGGCCTGTGCGGGCTGATCTCGACGCCGCTCGGTTTGTATGTCCTGTTGGGCTTCATCATCAGCGTCAAGCTTGCCTCGGCGGTCACCGCTGCGGTGCTGGCGCGCCGCTACACCGGCCCGCTGAATGTGCCGCGCAAACGTGTCCACGTGCTCTATGTGGGCGTGCTGGTGGTGGTCACGCTGGTCTTGCTCTCGGTGCTGCGTGCACCGCTGCTGGGCTTCAACACCTACTTCGTACCGACAGCCTCGATGGCGCCCACCGTGTCGATCGGCGACTACATCGTGTCCGACCTGCGCGCGGGGCCACCCAAGGTCGGTGACATCGTGGTGTACCGCTGGAATGGCACCGAAGCGATCAAGCGCGTGGCGGGCGTCGCCGGGGACACCTTGGAAATCGTCAACGGCGAGCTGATCCACAATGGCGAAAACCTCGGGCTGTTCCATGCCCAGGCCGACCGTGTGAAAGGCCCGGAATCGCTGACGCTCGCGCCGGTCAAGGTTGCGCCGGGGCACGTCTACCTGCTGGGCGATAACCGCCACAACAGCAATGACAGCCGCTTCATGGGCCAGGTCGCGGTTGAGGACGTGGTGGGCAAGGTGACCGGTATCTGGTCCTCCAAAGACCGGACGCGGATCGGCACGACATTCCCTTGATACCTTCTTGAAGCTGGAGCAACACCCTATGAATGTCCCGAACACCACCGGACGGGCGACCATCCTGGCCAGCATCGGCCGCCGCCTGGCCGCTCGTATCATTGATTGCGCCATCGCAGTGCTGATCTTTTTCATCGTCAAATCCGGCGCCGACGCGGTGTCTGCCTATGTGCCTGCGATAACGTCCCAGCGTGGCATTCTCTCGGGCTTTTTTGCCGGCTTCGCCTACGTCCTGTTGGCCGATGCATTGCCCAATGGCCAGAGTCTCGGCAAGCGCCTGTTGAGCATTGCCACCGTCGACCGCAAGACCCGCAAGGGCTGTACCCTTTCGCAGTCGCTCACCCGCAATGCCGGGGTGCTGGTGGTGATCGATTGGGTGTGGATCTTCATGGAGTCACGCACGCGCCTGGGGGATATGTTCGCCAAGACCATCGTGGTCCAGACCGGCAACCTGACCACGGTGCGCAGCCTGGCGGACATTTATGACAACGGCACTTCCCGTGGCTGATGGTTATTTAACGGACAAGGACACGTCAGATGATTTACCGAGCTTTTATCCTCCTGTGCCTGGCAGCCCTCGCCGGATGCCAGGGCCTTCCCTATCGCGGCGCCGAAGATCAGGCGCGGATCACGGCTGACCTGAAGCTTGCGGCGACGCCCGCCGAGTTCACCAGGTTGCGTTGGGCGTACACGAACTACGGCGTGATGAAGGGCGAGCAGACCGAGGATGCAATCGCCGTGGTGCAGCCGGGCCTGATCACATTGGTGGGCTATGCGGGCGGGCACTATGTGCGTCAGGCCAGCTTTCCCGTGGCCACGGTGGACTGTGCGTACATCTTCGACAGCGAGACCAGTGATCGGCCGATCTGGCTGCTGCAGCAAGACCGTATCGTGTTCCTCACCGTCAGCGACTTCCGTGGCAATGGCGACGTGCTCAAGCGCACGCAATTGGTCAAGGCATTGGCCGCCAGCGGCTTCACGCTGCACACCGATGCCCAGGGCCCGGCCTACCGCCCCACCGGCAAGTCGGAACGCCTGTTGGTGCTCAACCCCATCGTCGGCAAGCACATGGAAGACATCGCCGAGAACCAGGCGCACAACGTGTGCCGCCCTCAACCCCTTAAGGATAAATGACTGATGAGCGACTCAGCGTCGGTGGCCGGCAGCGATAACCTGGCCAGCCCGGTCAAGCGGCTGCTGGGCTACCTCATCGATATGGGCGTGGCGTTTGGCTTGCTGTTGTTGAAGACGCCGCTCGGCTATGCAGCCCTGTATGCCCACACGGCGACGAGCCTGATGCTTTTCCAATACGCCAGCTCCGCGCTGACCTTATTGGCGATTGGGTATCTTCTCTTTTGCGATGCGTTGCCCCAGGGCCAGAGCCTGGGCAAGCGCGTGTGCCGCACGGCGGTCGTGGGTTATCCATACCCCACGAACTGCACCGTGGTGCAGTCGTTCCTGCGCAACCTGCCGAAGCTGTTGCTCAGTGTGCTGGACGGTATGTTCGTATTGATGGGACTGCGTCGGCGCCTGGGCGACATGTTGGCCAAGACGGTGGTTATCAATACCTGACGCGGGCGCTCAAGGTGGGAGCGCGGCAGCTCCCATCCTGATCCCAGGCGTGTTACAGCAACTTGCGCTGCACCGCCTCGTCGAGCGTGCTGCGCGTCAATGCGTCGACCACTTCGCGTGTATCGCTCTGGAACGGCAGTCCCACGATCAGCACCAGATGCACCCAGGTGCGCACCGATTCACTCTTCTTGACCCGGCCCAGTTCCTTGCCATCCTTGTCCTTGAACACCGTTTCAAGGGTGAAGATGTTCTTCGCGGTGGTCGGGATGACACAGAACGTGAAGCCGGTAATGAACGCCGACACCGGGCTGTATTCTTCATTGTTGTGCAGCGTGGCATCCACATAGATGTCCGAGTCGGCCTTGTCAGTGCTCACCCGCGCGAAGCGGTTGGACTGGCGAAACGTATCCGCCACAGTCTTTTCCCACAGCGCCGCCGGTGCACCCGCCGCCGCATTGCCTGGGCCGCCGTTGACGTGGTTCTGCGCGGTGGTGCGCACGTACACCGTAGGTTTTTGCTCCGGCGCATTGGCGGTCGGTGGCCAGGTCTGCACGGCTGGCAGTTCGTGTTGCGAGTACGACACGCAGCCCGTCAACAGGACGGCGGCGAGTACCAGGCAGTGTTTGATCAATCCTTTCATGCAGTGCTCCTTGAAGTTATGGCTTGGCCAGTTTGGCGGTGGCCGTGTCGAGCAGTTGCGCGACCAGTTTGCTCAATTGCTGGGCGCCCATGGACGGTGCCCAATACTCGCCGCTGTAGAGGCCGACGTTGTGCTCGAACTTGATCGATTCCTTGGCCGCAGCCAATTCCTTGCCGTTGCGGTCGACGATCACCAGGTCGCCGGCGACGTCGAAGCTGTCGACATAGATCGGGCCGTTGACCCAGATCCAGATCGTCAGCGTCAGCAGCGCGCCGGGCACGTAGGCCGGGTGCGGGCTGCGATGGCCCTTGAGGGAGGTCATGTTGAACTTGAGCACGACGTCGTTTTCTTCCAGGCGCACGGGGTACTCGGTGACTTGCTTGAAGTAACCCGCCGTGCGCACGTACTGGTTGAGCTGGGCCGTCAGGGAGCGGCTGATCGCCGTCTTGTTGGCCTCGTTGACGTCGGCGTCACTTACCGCCACATCGGCGATTTGCGCGCTGCGCGGGCTGCTGGCCGCTGCCGGGTGGAGCGGGGCGCCGATAGGGCCGGTGACGGTGTAGGAGACGCAGCCGGTCATCGACAGCGTCGCGATCACGGCCGCGGCCCGGAGGAGAAGTTTAAGCACGCAATATCCCTATAAGTGAACGAACCAAGTCAGTGTCTCGACCCATCCGGGGATAACTTGAGCCTCCATTGTTTATTTCGCCAAAAGGCCCTCGGGCGGCTTTGCGAGCGGCGGGGCACAGGAGTAAAGTCGCGCCCGTTACCTGACATTCCCCTCGCATTCGTTGCATGGAAACCCGCTCAATGGACCTGAAACCTCTCGCCCTGTGCAGCACGCTGTTGCTGCTGTCTGCCTGCAACCACCAACCCTGGGTGCCCTATGTTGCACCGCCCGCCGGTACTGACACGGCCAAGTTGCGTGTGATCACCAATGGCGAAGTGCGGGGCGGCGCGTACACCGGCTGCGTCGGCAATGAGCAAGGCTTGGCCAAGGCCGGGCGTTTTTATGACGTGGTCAAGCCGAGCATCAATTACCCGCAATCACCCTTGGTGCCGCCAAAGTTGGGCATGGCCCCGCGCGTGCTGCCGAAGATGGCCGAATACCTTGGTGTGACCAGCATGGCCGAAGGGATGTACACCGAGATCGTTGCCGAATACCAGGTGCCGGCGGGTAAGCCGTTTCTGATGGTGCGCGAGGAGTTGGCGGTGGGCAGCTACGGCAGCACCTACAGCAAGTGCCCGGCGCTTTCGCGGGTGTACACCTTTGAAAAGGGCCGCCAGTACGAGGCTTACGTCGGCATGGTGTATGGCTCGGATACCGAGGGCAAGATGGGTGTGCGCTGCCCCTTCTTTGTCTACGAGTTGCTGGCGCCGAACCAGGGCATCCCGATGGCGATGGAGTCGACATTGGCAGCCGATCGCCCGTGCCGTTGAGGTGCGGGTCGATTGAGTAGACACGGCTTAACCCGAACCACCTGAAGCTTGCGTCTGACCTTGTGAACGGATCATTCATTCACGAGGTTCAGACCCATGTCCTACTCCCCGCTCTTCCTGCGTCCTGCTGCCCAGGGCTTTGCCGTGACCTTGTTGGTGGCGCTGGCTGGCTGCGGGCTGTCTGCCTCGCATGATGTGGCTAAGCCTGCCAACGTTGCGCCGGTCGCCGAGTTGAAAAGTGCCGCCGTGCAGGGCGCCGTGAGCCAGCGCATGCCGTCGCCCGCCCCCATGACCACGCGCCTGGTGATGCAGGATTCGGCAGCGATGGCCTACCGCAGTGAGCCCCGCGAGCAATACCAGGACCTGCCGGATAACCCTGTGCACCGCGTGGCCGAAACGCCGGTGTCCACCTTCAGCGTCGATGTCGACACAGGCAGCTATGCCAACGTAAGACGTTTCCTCAATCAAGGCAGCCTGCCGCCCGAAGGCGCTGTGCGACTGGAGGAAATGGTCAACTACTTCCCCTACAACTACGCGCTGCCCACCGATGGCTCGCCCTTTGGTGTCACCACTGAAGTCGCCACCACGCCGTGGAACCCGCACACCCAATTGCTGCGCATCGGCATCAAGGCCTCCGACCGCGCCGTGGCGGACCTGGCCCCGGCCAACCTGGTGTTCCTGGTGGATGTGTCCGGCTCCATGGACCGCCGCGAGGGTCTGCCCTTGGTCAAAAGCACCCTGAAGTTGCTGGTGGATCAGTTGCGCGACCAGGACCGGGTTTCGCTGGTGGTCTATGCCGGTGAGTCCCGCGTAGTGCTCAAGCCCACTTCCGGGCGAGACAAGGCCAAGATCCGCAACGCCATCGACCAACTCACTGCCGGCGGTGCCACGGCGGGTGCGTCCGGCATCGAACTGGCTTACCAGATGGCCCGCGAAGGGTTTATCGACAAGGGCATCAATCGCATTCTGTTGGCCACCGACGGTGATTTCAACGTCGGCGTCAGCGACTTCGACAGCCTCAAGCAAATGGCCGCAGACCAGCGCAAAAGTGGCGTCTCCCTCACCACCCTCGGCTTTGGCGTGGATAACTACAACGAACACCTGATGGAACAGTTGGCCGATGCCGGCGACGGCAACTACGCCTACATCGATACCCTGCGCGAAGCGCGCAAGGTGCTGGTCGAGCAACTCAGCTCGACCTTGGCGGTGGTGGCGCGGGATGTGAAGCTGCAGGTCGAATTCAACCCGGCGCGCGTCAGCGAGTATCGCCTGCTGGGCTATGAAAACCGTGCGCTCAAGCGTGAGGATTTCAACAACGACAAGATCGACGCCGGCGAAATCGGTGCAGGGCATACCGTCACTGCGCTGTATGAAATTGTGCCGAAGGGCGAGAAAGGCTGGTTGGAGCCGCTGCGCTACGCGCCAGCGCCTGAGGTGGCGCACAACACCGGCGAGCTGGCGCTGCTGCGGGTGCGCTACAAGCCGGCGGCAGGCGGGGACAGCCGGCTGATCGAACGCCCGATCGTCAACGCGTCCACTGCGGCCAGTGACGACCTGCGCTTCTCGGCGGCCGTGGCGGCCTTCGCCCAACAGCTCAAGGGCGATGGCCGCTACACTGGCAGCATGAGTTTGCAGGACACCGCCGCACTGGCCCGCTCGGCGCGCGGGGATGACCCGTTCGGGTTGCGTAACGAGTTTGTACAACTGGTGGAATTGGCCCAGAGCCTCAAAGCCCCGGCTAAACAGTGAATAAAGGGAGTTAGCCATCGATATGCCCGCTCCAAACGACCTGCCCAGCGACGAATCGCTGCTGGCCCGCTACCGAACCGGCGATGGTGCCGCGTTCGAAGCCCTGTACGCGCGGCACCGCCAGGGCCTGTATCGGTTTTTGGTGTCCCTGAGCAACAAGGCCGAACTGGCCGAGGAAATCTACCAGGAGACCTGGCTCAGCCTGATCCGCAGCAACACGCAGCCACAGGGGAGGGCGAGTTTTCGTACCTGGCTGTTCCAGATTGCCCGCAATCGCCTGATCGATTACTGGCGCAAGCACGGGATTCACAACCCCCGGCACGACAGCTACGACGAGCAACTGCACGCCCAGCCCGACGACAGCGCCGGGCCCGAGCAGCAACTGAGCCTGAGCCGCGACCAGGCGCGCCTCGACGCCGCGCTGCAGGCGTTGCCCGAAGACCAGCGCGAAGTCTTCCTGCTGCGCCTGCACGGCGACCTTGAGGTGCCGCAAATCGCCGCCCTCACCGGCGCCCCGCTGGAAACCGTAAAAAGCCGCCTGCGTTACGCCCAGCAGAAACTGCGCCGCCTGCTGGCCGAGGAGATACCCGCATGACCGACTCACGACAAATGCCTGACGACGAGCTGATCCAGCATTTTCGTCAACACAGTACGGGCGAACCGCCTGCGTCCCTCGACGCCTTCATCCTCGCCACCGCCCGCCGCGAAGCCCCGGCGCCGCAGCCAAACCTGTGGCAACGCTGGCTGCAAGCCTGCCAACGCCCGCGCTGGCAGATGGCATTCGCTACCGTCGCAGGCCTCGCGCTGATGATCGGCGTGGTGATGCGCTCGCCGGTGCCGCAGCCCGAGATATCCACCGCGACCTTCTCCGGTCTTCAACAGGACACTGCACGCCCGGCGCCACAAGCGTTCTCGGCGCCTGCGCCTGCCCCCATGGCCCGCCTGGCCGTCGCCCCACCGCCCCAGGCGGAAATCGCCGGCTCATTGGCAGATGCCCCGGCCGCCAAACAACTGAGCAAGCGTGCGCCGGTGGCGTTGCCATCGTTGGAGCAAGGCTTGCGCGAAATCCTGCGGTTGCGCGCGGCGGGAGAAAGCAGGGCGGCGGACGAGCAGTTGCTGGCGCTGCATCAACGCTTCCCCGAGGAAGACCTGCCGGCGCGATTGGAGGCGTTGGAGAAGCACTGAATCAACATGTCTAGTCCTGAAATAGGTTTACACCTATTTCAGTCTCAAAACGCCCGATGCACTGCATCGGGCGTTTTGTATTTCAGGGACAGGTGTGGCCGTTCCCCGTTGTAGATCAGCACCGACTCATCCACCATTTTCACTGCGTCCGCCAGATCTTTAGGGCGATACAGCAGGAGCTCGGTCTTCAAAATGCCGTTTATCCTCTCCGCCGTGTTGTCAGGTAGTCAATCTACCTCGAGCCAGTCGCATTGCATATCAGCTGTCCTCACCACCTGGTGATCAGAAATAACGCTGGTCATCCTGATTCCCTAGATGCGTAGTTGCATGGACTTGACCAGTCGTTTGCATCGGATTTGACCAGCACACTGGGTGGCCTTGATCGGCAAAAAAACCCAGAAGCAGCCCATCGCGATCAGTAACGTTTGACGACAACGCGTCGCTCTCGCACTCTGTTTCCCCCCTATTATTCACTAGGCTTCCCTATGTCATTCGCAACCGTAGTGCTGCTTGACTCCTGGCCACAGCCAAGTACGTCGCCCGAACCCATCGTGTTTGCCACGGACACGCAGCTATGTTTACGGTATTGCACCGCAGGGGAAGAAATAGCTGTAATTCATTTTCCCCTAGTTAGGAAAATGCAGTTCGGCTCACCAAACGACGAGGCTTTGGGCGGTCATCCGCTTATTGGACTTGGTCTCAAGCATTACCAAATTCATCGAATAGATAATTCGCCTTGGCTAGCAGAGCTTGAGCAGAGAAACGCCATTCATCCGCGACACGATAGACAGCGGTTTCTTAAAGATGCCATCCATTATGTCTTCACGTTTCAGGACTCTACCCTGGAATGCATCGTAATTGAGGGGCAGTTCTGGCATCCAAAAGTACAAGTCTTTACCTCGGAGCAGAACGCAAGGGATGCCTGGCGCGAACTGATAAATGACGTGGGCGCATGATCTCAAAAGTCACGAGTGGATGCCCGCTTTGGGGCGACTTCTGCCAATCAGGCCACCCAGTGTGCTGGTCAAATCCGATGCGAACGACTGGCTGCGCTCCACCAGCGCCTTGAATTGTGCCGCCGTTGGCGCATTTGCGCTTCGCAGTGGATCACACCGGTCGATCTTCTTAAGAGCGACGATTAAAAGCCAGAAACAACAAAGCCCGCACAAGGCGGGCTTCGTTGGGCTTCATAGACTGTCTGATACAGCCAGAAACCAGTATGTGGTGCCCGGCGGGGTTCTAACTCGGCATGTAAGTTATTGATCTTAAGTGCAATATCCTATTGTTAATATCTGGGGGATACAGAGGGGGATACATGGCTCCGGTCCCACACGCCAGCAGGTCCGAAGCGCGAGCAATAAGTGACGCTGTCAAGTTCCGGCTTGGGGCAAACCTTCCCTCTCGGCGCTCTTTGGCCCCGTATCCCTGTAAGGTCTAGCCGTCCTCGCGGTGTTTGCCCTTTCCAGATGACCTGCCACCTCGCTTGGTGACAGGCGCAGAATCTTGCTCTGTTTCAAATCCTAGCGACCTTTGATGACCTGAAGACGGTGGTGGGTTCGTGCCTGACAACATGTCTCTGGCTTTGCTAGCCAGCGTTAGCAGCCCATCTAGAGCGGCCTTGAGCTCTAGGTTGTTAGCTTCAAGTTTTTGCCGAGCAACGTCGGCACTCTTCGGGCTGACCGGAATATTCAATCGCAACTGGCAACTTGCTCCTGGCATGATTTCTATTGAAAGTACTCTAGGGTAAAGCTTGGGTATTTGTGAAAATGAGCTCTCTCCGAATACATCTGTTCTCCATAGATACTCTGCCCAACAAAGGTCGACCGGTGCAGAGTTTTCCCAGCTAAATTTTCCGCTGATCGACCGCTCGATACTTTTGACTGCCTTAGTCCAGTTCAAGTCCCAGAATAAAGGTCCTCCATATGCTGCGAAGAAACTGAACCATACCAGTGCTAATGGCATTTGATTTGTCCAGGGGCGAAGCATGAAAAGATGCGAGGTCCCGCGACCAACGAGAAAGGCCGCAGCCGCGAGACTGGAGCTGATTACTATGTCGTTACGCAGCTTCGTATTAGGAGTTACGACTGTCTCAATATATTTGTTGAAAGCTATAACCCTTTCTTCAACAGAGTCGCTAAGTAGTCCAGAAAACGACGTGAGGCTTTCTTTTCGTCCAATCCGCCCATGATCTCTTTCCAAATTTTCGATGACGTCAAAAACATTGAGTTTTGCCACATCCCTGCTATAAGTCAGTTTCTCAAGCATGCTCCACATTGGATAGAGTTCATGAATTGTCACTGGACGTTGCACGAAACCATTGTTCCGCTCAACCTTCGCTAATCGGTCGATACAATTTTGAGTGATCTCTATATCCTGATAAATCATCGCTGTTCTTCCCACCGTGAGTGAGAAGCAAGCCTGCGCTCTAGATAGAGGTATCGTTGGGATATCGAGACCGCTGTCACCTTGCGCTAGAATTTCACCAAGTGTTAAACATGCCCATTGTGCGCTTCGTATTATGTTGTTGGCGTAGCTCTCCTTGGGTTGGTATTTCTCCCAGTCCTGAAACGTTACCACCCTTAATATTTGGCTTAGCGGTGAAATTTCCGGAGCATATACGTTAAACCATGCGAACGCTTCGTGGGCATACTTTTCGGGCATAACTAATAGAGCTGGGCCTGCACCATTGCCATAATCAGTGGTAGCAACGCCGACAGCTATCTTATCTCGATCAAGATCATATTCCGAAAGAGTCCATGATCCATATAGCGAGAGGAACTCACCTAGCAGACCACTAGCGACCTCAGATTTGCTAACCAAGTGCCATCGGAATGTACGATTCATTTGGCATCCTCGAATAGGTCAGTCAAATTGAAATGCTTAGGCTCGGAAAACGCACTTTCCAAGGCTTTTGTTGTACTACCAGTTTTGTAAGCGTTGAGAGATGTTTTCGCTCTAGTCACTGCGGTGTAACTCAACTTGGTGCGACGAAGCAAGTTATCATTTAATTCTTCTATCCCAAACATGTGCAATGCACGGAACTCAGTGCCCTTCGATCCATGCATGGTTAATACATGTATAGGTCGTTCCAAGAAGTTTGGGTTTTTGTCTACTCCATGCACGTAAACCATGGTCGCTAAATCGGTGCCGTCGAAGCGCTCTCGAAGTTCCTTTCGAGTGTCTTTTTTGCCGCAAACAATGCCAATGGAGTCTCCGGAAAAAGCCACTAGTTGAATTTTTATTAGATCCAACATTTGCTGAAATTGCTCGTCGCGTGTAGTACAGCTATGAAGATTGGCGCTGGATTCGCCTTGCAACTGCGGATTGTAATTTGAGGTTTCTTCTAGTGATGGTGTTCCTGGATTGGGAGGGATCAGTCGATCTGCTACACGGGCGATCCTATGTCCTATTCGGAAGTGCTCGGTCAAGGTATGCCGCTGTAATGCAACGAATTCAGGCACTTCTAGCCCATCACGGTTATAGATTCCCTGCCGGGTATCACCGCAAATACATACATTGTCGCTAAGCTGGAGCAGCAGCTGCAATTCTTCGCAAGTCAGGTCTTGAGCTTCGTCAACGAAGATCGCGTCGTAAACTTTGAGGGATGGCAGAGATGCGTTGGACTCGGCGACAAGTTTTGCTAACTCCTTTCGAGACGCCTCGTCAAATTCTGCATTAGGGGGCATCGGCCTCTCACCTAAACTGAGCATTATATGATCGTAAGCCCAAGAGTGGTATGTCCTTATTTGGTTGGAGCTGATTAGTTGTTTTGCACTGATGCCACTCCTGATGAAATTAGCAAGCGTGTTTGTATACGTGATAATCAAGCAATTAGGATAACCACTCCCTGCCATGAATTCTGCACGCAGCAGCAACAAGTTGGTTTTTCCCGAGCCCGGAGGGCCTTCAAGAAGGTGTTTGCCATACGGTGGCAGTCCGATGAAAAGTTTTTGTGAGTCACTCAGTTGATTGAGTATTCGCCACCAGCTTGTATTCATTGTTAGCTATCCTTGCTGCTATCAGGGGATTTGTAAATCAAGCTCATGAACTGATTCAATCTCTTCAACATGGCTTATGATATCCAGTCCCCTCATAATCGATTCGGCGGCCGCGTTGGAAATGTTGGTGATAAGCTGAGCTTCGGTTTCGGTCATGCTGCACTCGCAAATTAGTCTGGAATTCCATTCTTTTTTTGCTGTTGGGAGTGACGGTAGAACGATGCTAGAGCAGATGTATGCATCGGCGTTTTTCTCAAATATGCCATCTCTCCATTTCAGGTAAATCAATATTTCGACGCTAGCAATGGTCCCGTAGTTTACCTGGCACTCTAAATTTCCATTTGATACCGAAAGTGGTAATTTCACTTTAGTGGGAAGCTCAGGACCGCAAGATGCCTGAAGTTCGGCTCTCACCTTTTCAGACACGCGCCTCCAGAACTCACTTCGATCAAAGTTTAACCGAGCAAGGAGCGACTCTCGTTCAACGACGCCAGCCTTAGTTTTTGTTCTGACCGCAACCCCCCTTAAACGCTTGAGAGGGTCGTCATTGTTCTCGAGTATAAAATCGTCCCAAGTAACTGTTTGCAACCTAGTGTCTAAACTCTTAGCTAGACACCTGGCGGAAAGAGCTTTAAGTTGGGAAAGTCGCTGGGGGTTGCCTTCGTCAAATGAAGGAGTTTTCGTCAATACCGCTCTTGCTATTAACCATCTGTTCTTTAGCTCTATTTCTTCCGAGAAAAGTTGTCTACGCATAATTAAATCATGTAATACAGCGCCAACCTGATAAATGTTCAACCCTTTCCATAATCTTGGCGAAGGTTCGTCGAGCCTGAATAGGTATTCAGGCGAACTATATTGTGCTGTCGCGAGAAATAGACGTTGTTTTTCATTATCTGTCGAGGGGCGCCCTGGCTCAGGTTCAAATTCCCGTACTACGCCTAAATCCAACAATACTAACGACTTGAAGTCGTTGGATATGTGGATGTTTTCAGGTTTTATGTCTCGATGAACTATACCTTTTTGCTCTAAATATTTTACGGCGTCCACGAGTTGGCCGATAAGATCTGGGACATTTTCATCCGGTATGGCGTGAATTTGTTTTTTCAACTGTGGCCAGTCCACGAACTCCATTTCTACAAATGCAGTGCCCATATCAGTTTCAACTTTATACGTTTGTATCAAGTATGGGCAGTCATGACCGATTAGTTGTCGCTGCAGCTCGAGTCGGCGCCTATCAGCAGAGTCTTCGCCGTCAGTAATCAGTGCAGGATCGAATACCTTGAAAGCCCTCGCACCTGTTGGTGTAGGAACCTTAAAAACTGCAGCCGACCCTCCGGCATCAAGAAATTCTGGAGCCCCGTAGCCCTCCAGATCCTCGAGATAAGCAATCAGGCGATGCTCAATATCTTGGATCACGTCATGAGATAAATCCGGCATTCCTTTCCCTCTCAGTCGATTCGTGAGGTTGGGACGTTTCAAGTCCGGCCAAGCGCCGAGAAGCCCTGCTGGGACGGCTCCCCCTCACGATCTGACATTACTACGCCCCGTCTAGGTTGCCTACCGTTTAAATAGCGGGCTGCATGTGCAGGGTTTTGCAGGGAAAATTACTTACAGCCGGTGCAGTTCTAGCCCATACCTGGCCCGGCGAATCAGCCTTCGGAGGAGTGCAGAAAAATTGGCCTATTTGGACCCCAGGTGTGGTGGGGGGACAACAGCGCGCGCCGGGGTGGAGGCTTGCCATCCAGCGCCGGGAGCTCGACCAGTGGGATCAGCCAGAAATTGGCTCTCAGCAGCTCACCTGGCGCCATGGCCAGCACTTCCATTGAACTAGTGGGGAATCTCATCGAAAACAAAAAAGCCGCCTTAAGGCGGCTTGCATGCTGTGTGTGGGATCGAATTCAGGACGTTCCCAGCCAGGGCTGCGAATTTCGATCCACTCGCGCGCCAGGATATCGAATGTGTTTGTTGCTGCTTCGAGTTCGGCCGCTTTTCGGGCCTTGCGTGCAGCGATAGGGTCGCCGCCGTTGGCGATCTCCTTGCGATACTCGGCTGCTTTTTTCCTGGCCAGTGCGCCACTGACTTCGGGATAGCCGCCCAGGCCAAGCCAGCTCCACTTGGCTGCTTGGTTTTTATACCGAAGCTGCCAGGACTTCTGGCCATCCGGCTTAACGCGCAGATACAGGCCATTACCGTCGAGCTCACGATATTCCCCGGTCTCGGGTTCGATGCTTGCCAGCGCGGTGTCACTGAGTGGTCTGCGTTTGATTTCTGACCGTTTCACGCCCTTGTATCCCCTCGGTTCTAGAGATGCCTGAGGATACACCGTGGGATACACAGAGCTACAGTATGAGGGGAGACAAAGGTAGACAAGCAGAAACAACAAAGCCCGCACAGGGCGGGCTTTGCGGGGCGTTTCCGGGGCGTTTCGTAGTCATCAGGAGACAACCAGAAACATCATTTTGGTGCACCCGGCGGGATTCGAACCCACGACCCCTGCCTTCGGAGGGCAGTACTCTATCCAGCTGAGCTACGGATGCTTGTGCGGGCGACATCATACCCATGTCGTCCTTGGGCGTCCATGCCGGTCTTTGGACGTTTAAGGGTGGGATTTTTCCGTACAGTGGCCCTGCGACGGGCGCCAGCGGTCGGTGTGGCGGAACCGGTCCCGGTTACGCTGATCAGAAAGATTCGGCAAATGCGCGGTTTTCGTTCTTTTTTTCGAACAGACTATTGCCCTGTACCCCCATTGATCCTAGGATTCGTTTGAGATTTCAAACGCTCTGTCTCCCGTGCGCCCTTTCACTGATCCCGCGCGCTGGGGCTGATTTCCCTGACGGCAGCCCACAAGGCGCCTTTCAACAACTCTAATTCGCTCCGCGTGCGCGCGGTGCTGTTAAGGAAAGCCGACATGCAGCTCAAAGATACCCAGTTGTTCCGCCAGCAAGCCTTTATCGATGGCGCTTGGGTCGATGCGGACAACGGTCAGACCATCAAGGTCAACAACCCTGCCACGGGCGAAATCCTCGGTACCGTGCCGAAGATGGGCGCCGCTGAAACCCGCCGCGCCATCGAAGCCGCCGACAAGGCGCTGCCGGCCTGGCGCGCGCTGACTGCCAAGGAACGCGCGAACAAGCTGCGCCGTTGGTTCGAACTGCTGATCGAAAACCAGGAAGACCTCGGTCGCCTGATGACCCTCGAGCAAGGCAAGCCGCTGGCTGAAGCCAAGGGCGAAATCGTCTACGCCGCCTCCTTTATCGAGTGGTTCGCCGAAGAAGCCAAGCGCATCTACGGTGATGTGATCCCCGGCCACCAGCCCGACAAGCGCCTGATCGTGATCAAGCAGCCGATCGGCGTGACCGCTGCGATCACCCCGTGGAACTTCCCGGCCGCGATGATCACCCGTAAAGCCGGCCCGGCCCTGGCCGCCGGTTGCACCATGGTGATCAAGCCAGCTTCGCAAACCCCGTTCTCGGCCCTGGCCCTGGTTGAGCTGGCGCACCGTGCCGGTATCCCTAAAGGCGTGTTGAGCGTGGTCACCGGCAGCGCCGGCGACATCGGCGGCGAGCTGACCAGCAACCCGATCGTGCGTAAATTGTCCTTCACCGGCTCGACTGAAATCGGTCGCCAGTTGATGGCCGAATGCGCCAAGGACATCAAGAAGGTCTCCCTGGAGCTGGGCGGCAACGCGCCATTTATCGTGTTCGACGACGCGGACCTGGACAAGGCCGTCGAAGGCGCGATCATCTCCAAATACCGCAACAACGGCCAGACGTGCGTCTGCGCCAACCGCCTGTACATCCAGGATTCGGTCTACGACGCGTTCGCGGAAAAACTGAAGGTCGCGGTGGCCAAGCTGAAGATCGGCAACGGTCTGGAAGACGGCACCACCACCGGCCCGCTGATCGACGAAAAAGCCGTGGCCAAGGTTCAGGAGCATATTGCTGATGCCCTGAGCAAAGGCGCCAAGCTGCTGGCCGGTGGCAAGGTGATGGAAGGCAACTTCTTCGAGCCGACCATTCTGGTCGACGTGCCGAAAAACGCCGCTGTGGCGAAGGAAGAAACCTTCGGCCCACTGGCGCCGTTGTTCCGCTTCAAGGACGAAGCCGAAGTCATCGCGATGTCCAACGACACCGAGTTCGGCCTGGCTTCCTACTTCTATGCCCGCGACCTGGGCCGTGTGTTCCGTGTGGCTGAAGCCCTGGAATACGGCATGGTCGGCGTCAACACCGGGTTGATCTCCAACGAAGTGGCGCCGTTCGGCGGCATCAAGGCGTCGGGCCTGGGCCGTGAAGGCTCCAAGTACGGGATCGAGGATTACCTGGAAATCAAATACCTCTGCCTGGGCATCTAAGCCTGGAAGGGATCGCAGCAAACGCAAAGGGCACGAGAGCGCTGACCCTTTGCGTGTTTCAAAACGTTATTCGTAGTGGCCGGGAAAGCTGTGGCAGTCGATCATCGCATGCTGCCGTAGTTGCCTCCCCGCCACGTATTCCTTGAGCTACGCCACCCGATGAGTGGCGAATGAGGACTTTATGAGCAAGACCAACGCTTCTTTGATGAAACGCCGCGAAGCCGCTGTACCGCGCGGTGTTGGCCAGATTCACCCGATCTTCGCCGAATCCGCGAAGAACGCCACCGTGACTGACGTTGAAGGTCGCGAGTTCATCGACTTCGCCGGCGGCATCGCCGTGCTGAACACCGGTCACGTGCACCCGAAAATCATCGCCGCCGTGACCGAGCAGCTGAACAAGCTGACCCACACCTGCTTCCAGGTACTGGCCTACGAGCCTTACGTGGAACTGTGCGAAAAAGTGAACGCCAAGGTCCCTGGTGATTTCGCCAAGAAAACCCTGCTGGTCACTACCGGTTCCGAAGCCGTAGAAAACGCCGTGAAAATCGCCCGTGCTGCCACTGGCCGTGCCGGCGTGATCGCGTTCACCGGCGCCTACCACGGTCGCACCATGATGACCCTGGGCCTGACCGGTAAAGTCGTGCCTTACTCCGCTGGCATGGGCCTGATGCCTGGCGGCGTGTTCCGCGCGCTGTACCCGAACGAGCTGCACGGCGTGAGCGTCGACGACTCCATCGCCAGCATCGAACGCATCTTCAAGAACGATGCCGAGCCGCGTGATATCGCTGCGATCATCATCGAGCCGGTACAGGGCGAAGGCGGTTTCTACGTCGCGCCTAAAGCCTTCATGAAGCGCCTGCGCGAACTGTGCGACAAGCACGGCATCCTGCTGATCGCCGACGAAGTGCAAACCGGTGCCGGCCGTACCGGGACCTTCTTCGCCATGGAACAGATGGGCGTTGCTGCCGACCTGACCACCTTCGCCAAATCCATCGCTGGCGGCTTCCCGCTCGCCGGTGTGTGCGGCAAGGCCGAGTACATGGACGCCATCGCCCCAGGCGGCCTGGGCGGCACCTACGCCGGTAGCCCGATCGCCTGCGCCGCGGCCCTGGCCGTAATGGAAGTGTTTGAAGAAGAGCACTTGCTGGACCGCTGCAAGGCTGTCGGCGAGCGCTTGGTGACTGGCCTCAAAGCCATTCAAGCCAAGTACCCGGTGATCGGCGAAGTGCGTGCCCTGGGCGCGATGATCGCAGTCGAGCTGTTCGAAGACGGCGACAGCCACAAGCCAAACGCTGCCGCTGTTGCCTCGGTGGTTGCCAAGGCGCGTGACAAGGGCCTGATCCTTCTGTCCTGCGGCACCTACGGCAACGTATTGCGCGTACTGGTCCCGCTGACCTCGCCGGACGAGCAGTTGGACAAAGGCTTGGCGATTATCGAAGAGTGCTTCTCCGAGTTGTAATCACAAGCTGATCTGATCGACAGAAAAAACCCGCTTCGGCGGGTTTTTTTGTGCCCATTGCGGCACATTCAGGTGTTGTTCATTGTACGTAGGTGCCTGCATTGTCTAAGGTGCAAGCATTGCCGATGGAGCGTGCAGATGACTGCTGTTGATTTACCCGCTGTACCCCGAGTGTTGATCGCCGAGGCAGACCCCTGGTCACGGGATCTGCTCAAGCAAGTGTTACTGACTGTGCGCTGTGACGCACGGTTGGACGTGTGTGCCGATGGGCAGCAAGCGGCCACGCTGCTGCGCGAAAAGGCCTACGACCTGATCCTGGCGGATTGGGAGCTGCCCGGCATTGATGGCCTGAGCTTGTTGCGTAGCGTGCGCCAGAAGCGCCGTACGCCGGCCTTGCCGTTTATTCTGCTGAGCAGTCGCAATGACAGCGCCAGCGTGCGCGAAGCCTTGCCGCTGGCGCCCACCGCCTATCTGACCAAACCCTTGAACATGGAAGGCCTGACCCAGCGCCTGCAAGACCTGCTGCTCAACGAAGGCGAGAGCGTGTATTGCGAGATTCCGCCGCTGGCGCCTGGCATGACCTTGCCTGTCTTCCTTGAGCGCCGCCGTGATGCCTGCGACGGCGCGCCATTGCGCGTCGACGTCAAGGCGGCCGTGCAGCACAGCCTCGGCGCCGACGGGCTGGACCTCAAGCGCCTGGAAGACCAGGTGCGCATGGACCCGCAAATCACTGCCGTGCTGATCGCCGCTGCCAACAGCGCCGGCCACCACGGCACGCCGGTACAGACCCTGCCTGCGGCGTTGCACAAGCTGGTGGCCGGACAGAGCATGAACCTGATCCTGGGGTTGGCCCTCAAGCACAACGTGGTGCTGGGCGACCCGGCGCTGGTGGCCTATGCCGAGCGCCACTGGCAACTCTCGCAGGACACTGCCGACTACGCCCGGCGCCTGGCGCGCATGCTGGAGCTGGATCACGAGCGTTGCTACACCGCCGGCATCCTGCATCGGCTGGGCGATTTGGCCTTGTTGCGCTGCCTGGAAGACTGGCGACAGGGCGGTGGTGCGCTGGATGACGAAGCGATTGGTGAGTCGCTGTATGCCTTTGGCGCCGCCTATGGCTCGGCGCTGCGTGCACGCTGGCGTTTGCCGCTGGAGCTGCGTCAATTGATTGCGGCGATCTACTCCCTGGAAGGCGGGGTGTATGCGCGGGACGCGCTGGTGGTGAACCTGGCCGCGCAAATGGCGCGGTTGACCGAGCATGAAGGGCTGGAAGCTCTGGCCGCGAGCAAGACTGCGCGGTTGCTCAAAGTAGGCCTGTCCGAACTGACCCGAGTGCGCAAATCCTGAAGTCCGCGCCTTCCTGTCGGAGCCGGCTTGCCGACGATAGTCGTGGTAACTGACACACCGAAATCGCCAGCCAAGCCGGCGCCTACAGTTGATCGGGGTTAGCCCGCGATCACGCGGTTCTTGCCCAGGCGCTTGGCCTCGTACATGGCGGCATCGGCGCGGGCGAACAGGCTGTCCAGGGTCGAGTCTTCTTCTTTGAGGCTGGCCAGGCCCTGGCTGATCGTCACGCTGAAGGCCTGGCCTTCATAGCTGAAGCTCAGCTCCTGAATTTCCCTGCCCAGGCGTTCGGCCACTTGCAGCGCCATTTCCGGTGCGCAGCCTGGCAGTACGGCGGCGAATTCCTCGCCGCCAATGCGCCCGAACAAGTCGCCACGGCGCAATACACCGCGACCGCTTTCGGCGATACGCCTGAGCACCTGATCGCCTTCCAGGTGGCCGTAGGTGTCGTTGACGTCCTTGAAATCATCGATGTCCAGCAGCAGGAAAGCCAGCGGGGCACCTTGGGCACAGGCGCTGTCGAAGGCCTGGTTGGCGCACTCGAAGAAGTGCCGGCGGTTGCTGCTCTGCGTCAGCACGTCGGTGGTGGCGAGGCGATGCAGCTCCAGTTCCATTTGCTTTTTTTCAGTGATGTCCTCGGCCATGCCCACCACGATCACCGGTTCGCCGGGCTCGACCTGCTGGTTGATGTAGCACTTGTCGCTCAGCCAGCGGATCTGGCCGTCCGCGGTGATGATGCGGTACTCGCGGTCCTCCACGGCACCTTGCTCCAGCACGCGGGCCATGCTGTGTTCGGCGTAGTCGAGGTCTTCGGGGTGGATACTGTTGCGCCATTCCCGATGGTCGGCCAGCAGCAGGCCGGCGGAACGGCCGAAAATACGCTCGTAGGCCGGACTCACGTACAGCACGCGGCGCGTTTCCCAATCGATGGCCCACAGCACGGCGTTGACGCTGACCAGCAGCGAACTCAGCAACTGCTCGCGCTCACTCAGCCGCTCGACTTCACCCTGGGCATGCATCAGCGCCAGCAGGGTCGCCGCCGCTGCTGGGCGCGGATGCTCAGCAGTGGGGGCGTCGTGTAAGTAGGACTTTTCGTGAACCATCGGCACAACTCTCTCTGGGCGCGCCGCAGGATGGAGCAGCGGTCACTACAAGGGGCCACCATGATGGCGAAGTGTTCATTGAGAGAGGGGATTTGCAGTGAAGTTCCGTCAACTGGACCGATTGACGGTGACCGAGAAATGACGCCAAAAAGCTGATTGGCGGGAGGGAAGGCCCTCCCGCCGCACTCTCAGACGGCTGCAGGACGCAGTGAGTAGGTCTTCAATTGGTGGGCAAAATCGCGCAGGGATTGGATGCCGCTGGCCTCGGCTTCATGCACCCATTCCTTGATGGCTGCGAGCATATCGTGGCCATTGGAGCTGGTCTTGAGCCAGATCTGTTGCAGTGCCAGGCGCTTTTCGTAGATCACCTGGAGGGCATGGCTGTGCTCCAGCATGCTTTGGATGCGCACGTGGTGGCGGTCATCCAGCAAGCTGGTCTCGCGGGACAGCAGGCGCTTCGCGCGATGGAACTGGTGGCGCACCGAGTGATCGACCTTTTCCAGCTCCTGCTTGACCAGCGGGCCAATCACCAACTTGCGGTACTGGGCCATGATCTGGAAGCGGTTGTTGAGGATCGCCATGGCGGTGTCCATGTCCAGGTGGCCCTTGCCCTCGACGCGGTGCGCGATCGGCGCGACACGCTGCACCTTGGCCAGGCGCAGGAAGCTGAACACTTTGATCCACGCCCAGCCGAGGTCGAACTCCCACTTCTTCACCGACAACTTCGCCGAATTAGGGTAGGTGTGGTGGTTGTTGTGCAGTTCTTCGCCGCCGACGATGATGCCCCAAGGCACCAGGTTGGTGGCGGCGTCACGGCATTCGAAGTTGCGATAGCCCACGGCATGCCCCAGGCCGTTGATCACGCCGGCGGCCCAGAACGGGATCCACATCATCTGGATCGCCCAGATGGTGATGCCGATGGTGCCGAACAGCAGCAGGTCGATCACGCCCATGATCGCCACGCCCAGCAGCGGGTAGGGCGTGTAGATCTTGCGTTCGATCCAGTCGTCCGGGCAGTTCTTGCCGTAGATGCGCAGGGTTTCAGGGTTTTCTGCCTCGGCGCGGTACAGCTCGGCGCCTTTGCGCAACACGGTGGACAGGCCTTTGATCACCGGGCTGTGCGGGTCATCGACGGTTTCGCACTTGGCGTGGTGCTTGCGGTGGATAGCGGTCCACTCGCGGGTGTTCTGCGCCGTGGTCAGCCACAGCCAGAAGCGGAAGAAGTGTTTCAGGCCAGCATTGAGTTCCAGGGAACGATGGGCTGAATAGCGGTGCAGATAGACGGTGACCGCGACGATGGTCACGTGGGTCATCAACAGAGTGACTGCCACCAGTTGCCAGGCTGACAAGTCAAGAAAACCGTTGTACCACATAGGCTGTATGGCCCTCAGAAAAAGAAAAGAACAGCTCACGCATTATCACTAAGCCTACAGAGAAAACCAGCAGCCCTTTCAGATAGGAGTGACTGGATGTTTCTTATTCTATAATCCGCAGCCTTTGTAGGGCGATTGTGTTTTTTGGGTAAGGATTACTGACCATATGCTGTTTTCATACCGAGGTGCCCTGCGTGCAGGGCTGGTATACCTGCTGGTTTCCATTGTGTGGCTCCAGCTCAGCAACCATTTATTGATCAACTTTCTCGATGAACCGCGGGAGTTGGGGCGCTGGCTGCAGGTGCGCGGGTACGTGTGGGTGGCCTTGAGCGCACTGGCCATCTACCTGATGTGCGCGCGATTTGCCCGCGCGCATCAGTTGCAGCAGCCACTCAAGGAAAACCGCGAACGCCTGCGCCAGGCCGCCGCAGTGTTTGATTGCACGCGTGAAGGCGTGCTGGTGACCGATGCCCAGGGGCTGATCGTGCACGTCAACCGGGCCTTCATGGAGATCACCGGCTATCGGCGCGAAGACGTCATGGGCCAGCAGCCCAGCCTGTTCAAGTCCGGACGCCATTCGTCGCATTTTTACCAGCAGATGTTCCAGAGCCTGGAACGCACCGGCGAATGGAGCGGTGAAATCTGGAACCGGCGCAAGAGCGGTGAAATTTATCCACAGTGGCAAACCATCCGTGTGATCCACGATGACCAGGGCCGCGTCAGCCATTACGTCGCGGTGTTTTCCGACATCAGTGCCATCAAGGATTCCGAGCACGAACTGGCTCACCTGGCCCATCACGACCCGCTGACCGACCTGCCCAACCGCCTGCTGTTCACCGACCGCGCCGAGCAGGCGCTGGCCTCGGCGCAACTGCACAAGCGCGGCTGCGCCCTGCTGCTGATGGACCTCGACCACTTCAAGATCATCAATGACAGCCTGGGCCACAACGTCGGCGACCAATTGCTCAAGCTGGTCGGCGAGCGGCTGCAGGGCCTGTTCGGCCCCGGCGTGACCCTGGCGCGGCTGGGCGGGGATGAGTTCGCCGTGCTCGCGGAAAGCTGCTCGCAGGTGGTCCAGGCGGCCGCATTGGCGCAGCGCATGCTGGAGGCGATGAAACAGCCGTTCATTTTCGACGGTCACCAACTTTTTATCAGCGCGAGTATTGGCATCAGCCTGTTCCCCAATGACGCCCTGAGCGCCGAACAGCTGCTGCGCAACGCCGACTCCGCGTTGTTCAAGGCAAAGAGCGCCGGGCGTGAAGGCTACGCGTTGTACACCGAAGAACTCACCGCCCATGCGCAGAACCGTGTGGAAATCGCCAGTGAGCTGCGGCGTGCCCTCGACCAGCAGGAACTGCGCGTGTACTACCAGCCGGTCCACGATCTGCACACCAGCCGGCTGATCGGCGTCGAGGCGCTGGTGCGCTGGCAACACCCGGAACGCGGGTTGGTGCCGCCGGGCGAATTCATCCCCATCGCCGAGCGCACCGGGCTGATTGCCGACATCGATGGCTGGGTGATGCACCAGGCCTGTCGGCAGATGTGCCAGTGGCTGGCCGAGGGTACGCCGTTGAGCTTTATCGCGATCAATGTGTCCAGCCGCTTGTTTGCCCGGCGCGAACTGTACGAGCAGGTCGCCCAGGTGCTGCATCAAACCGGCCTCGACCCGGCCTTCCTGGAGCTGGAAGTCACCGAAAGCGCGGTGATGGACGACCCTGAAGTGGCCCTGGAGCAACTGCATCGCTTGCGTGAGCTGGGCTTGCGCCTGGCCATCGACGACTTCGGGACCGGCTATTCCTCGCTGCTGCGGCTCAAGCGCCTGCCGGTGCAGAAGCTCAAGATCGACCAGGGTTTTGTCGCCGGGCTGCCGTGGGACGAGGATGACGCGGCGATTGTGCGTGTGGTGATCGCCCTGGCGAAGAGCATGGGCATGCAAGTGCACGCCGAGGGGATCGAGCAGGTGGAGCAGGCACGGTTTCTGTTGGAGCAGGCGTGCGACCTGGGGCAGGGCTACTGGTTCGGGCGGCCGATGCCGGCGCAGGAGATTGATTGGTCAAGGGCCCCTGCCATTCGTTAGGCACCCTCGGTCAATGTCCGGGCCGGGCTTGCCCGCGACGAGGAACTGTCAGGCGAAATATTCGCCGCCTGACACACCGCCATCGCGGGCGAGCCCGGCTCCCACAGGGTTCAGCGGCGCCTGTGCGTGAGTATTTTCATGGCCAAAGTCCTCGCAACCCCGCGCCCCACCAGAAAATTCTTTCTGGTTATATAAACATTCTTAAATAGTATTTTTAAGAATATCCCTGCTTATCTACTATCGCCCTCACGCCGCAAGCAGTGCCGCCACTGCGAGGCACTATTCATTTCAGGAGCGAGACCATGAGCGCATCTCTACGTAGCGTCGACGGCCAGGACGAAGCAGCCATTTTGCGTGAGATCCAGAGCGCCCTGCGCGATCTGCGGTTTGGCGCGGTGGAAATTACTGTGCACAACGCCCAAGTGGTACAGATCGAACGCAAAGAAAAATTCCGTTTGCAGAACCCGGGTAACAAACCGAGCTAAGCAAAAACGGCGATTCGCATGCTAGACCCGCAACTATAAGAAAAAGCCAACACCCAAGAATTTCAGGAGCCTTCTATGTCGTCGATTCGCCGTTATGCCCTGGCCGCCCTGGCCAGTGCCGTGTTTGCCGGTTCCGCTGTTGCCAAGGACTACGAGTTGCTCAACGTCTCGTACGACCCGACCCGTGAGCTGTACCAGGACTACAACGCTGAGTTCACCAACTTCTGGAAACAGTCCCACCCAGGTGACAATGTCAAGATCCAACAATCCCACGGTGGCTCGGGCAAGCAAGGCCGGGCAGTGATCGACGGCCTGCGCGCCGACGTAGTGACCCTGGCCCTGGCCGGCGACATCGACGAAATCGCCAAGTTGGGCAAGACCCTGCCGGAAAACTGGCAGACCCGCCTGCCGGACGCCAGCACCCCGTACACCTCGACCATCGTGTTCCTGGTGCGCAAGGGCAACCCTAAAGGCATCAAGGATTGGGGCGACCTGATCAAGAAAGACGTTTCGGTGATCACCCCGAACCCGAAAACCTCCGGCGGTGCGCGCTGGAACTTCCTCGCCGCCTGGGCCTACGGCCTGAAATCCGGTGGCAGCGAAGCCAAGGCGCAGGAATACGTGAAAGAGCTGTTCAAGCACGTGCCGATCCTCGACACCGGCGCCCGTGGCTCGACCATCACCTTCGTCAACAACGGTCAGGGTGACGTGTTGCTGGCCTGGGAAAACGAAGCGTTCCTGGCCCTGAAAGAAGACGGCGGCGCCGACAAGTTCGACATCGTCGTGCCTTCCCTGTCGATCCTCGCGGAGCCGCCAGTGGCCGTGGTTGACAAGAACGCCGAGAAAAAGGGCAATACCGAGATCGCGACCGAATACCTCAAGCACCTGTACAGCCCGGCTGGCCAGGAGATTGCGGCGAAGAACTTCTACCGCCCACGCGATGCAAAAGTTGCCGCCAAATACGCCCAGCAGTTCCCGAAACTGGACCTGGTGACTATCGACAAAGACTTCGGCGGCTGGAAAACTGCCCAACCGAAATTCTTCAATGACGGTGGCGTGTTCGACCAGATCTACACGGCGCAGTAAGCCAAACTACCTGTAGGAGCCCGCCTCTCGGCGGGAGCTGGGCTGGTGTGGGAGCCGGGCTTGCCTGCGATAGCATCACCTCGGTGCGACTGATACACCGAGGTGCCTGCATCGCGGGCAAGCCCGGCTCCCACACAAGCGCCAGCTCCTGCAGGAAGCGCGCTCCTACAGTGGTATCTACCCGCTAACCAAGGACTCTTATGTCGCGTCGTATTTCCCCCGTCATACCCGGCTTCGGGCTGACGCTGGGCTACACCGTGGTGTACCTCAGCCTGATCGTACTCATCCCCCTCGCGGCGATGTTTGTACACGCCGCTCAACTCACTTGGGATCAGTTCTGGAACATCATTTCCGCACCGCGCGTGCTGGCGGCGTTGAAACTGAGCTTCAGCACCGCGCTGTATGCCGCGCTGATCAATGGCGTGATCGGCACGCTGCTGGCCTGGGTGCTGGTGCGCTACACCTTTCCCGGACGCAAGATCATCGATGCGATGATCGACCTGCCGTTCGCCCTGCCCACCGCCGTGGCCGGTATCGCGCTGACGGCGCTGTACACGCCGACCGGCCTGGTCGGCCAGTTTGCCACTGACCTGGGCTTCAAGATCGCCTACACCCCGCTGGGCATCACCCTGGCGCTGACGTTCGTCACCCTGCCGTTCGTGGTGCGCACCGTGCAGCCGGTACTCGCCGATATCCCCCGGGAAATCGAAGAAGCCGCCGCCTGCCTGGGCGCCAAGCCGCTGCAAGTGTTCCGCTACATCCTCGTGCCCGCGCTGCTGCCTGCCTGGCTGACCGGTTTCGCCCTGGCTTTTGCCCGTGGCGTCGGCGAGTACGGTTCGGTGATTTTCATCGCCGGCAACATGCCGATGAAAACCGAGATCCTGCCGCTGCTGATCATGGTCAAGCTCGACCAGTACGACTACCACGGCGCCACGTCCATCGGTGTGCTGATGCTGGTGGTTTCCTTTATTTTGCTGCTGCTGATCAACTTGCTGCAGCGTCGCATCGAACATCCATAAGGAGGCGCGGAACATGTCCCAATCGTCTATTTCCGCCGCGTCCTCGGCCAACGCTGCCCGTCGTGGCAGCGCGGTGTCGCGACGCATCCTGATCAGCCTCGGCTGGCTGGTGTTCTTCCTGTTCCTGCTGCTGCCGCTGTTTATCGTGGTGTCCCAGGGGTTGAAGAATGGCCTCGGCGCATTCTTCACCGCGATCCTCGAACCCGACGCGCTGTCGGCGCTGAAACTCACGGTCATCGCCGTGGTGATTTCGGTGCCGCTCAACGTGGTGTTCGGGGTCAGCGCCGCGTGGTGCGTGAGCAAGTACTCGTTCCGTGGCAAGAGCATCCTGGTCACGCTGATCGACCTGCCGTTCTCGGTCTCGCCGGTGATCGCGGGCCTGGTCTATGTGCTGATGTTCGGCGCCCAGGGCTTCTTCGGCCCATGGCTGCAAGACCATGACATCCAGATCGTGTTCGCCTTGCCGGGCATCGTGCTCGCGACCATTTTTGTCACCGTGCCCTTCGTTGCGCGTGAACTGATCCCGCTGATGCAGGAGCAGGGCACCCAGGAAGAAGAGGCCGCGCGCCTGCTCGGCGCCAACGGCTGGCAGATGTTCTGGCATGTCACCGTGCCGAACATCAAATGGGGCCTGATCTACGGCGTGGTGCTGTGTACCGCACGGGCCATGGGTGAGTTCGGCGCGGTGTCGGTGGTGTCCGGCCACATTCGCGGCGTGACCAACACCCTGCCGCTGCACGTCGAGATTCTCTACAACGAATACAACCACGTCGCTGCGTTTGCGGTGGCGAGTCTGTTGCTGATCCTGGCGCTCTTCATCCTGCTGCTCAAGCAGTGGAGCGAGAACCGTATTAATCGCCTGCGTGCCAGTGCGGCTGAGGAATAAGTCATGTCGATCGAAGTCCGTAATGTCAGCAAGAATTTCAACGCCTTCAAGGCCCTGAACAGCATCAATCTGGACATCCAGAGTGGCGAGCTGGTGGCGTTGCTTGGCCCGTCCGGCTGCGGCAAGACCACCTTGCTGCGCATCATTGCCGGCCTGGAAACCCCGGATGACGGCAGCATCGTGTTCCACGGTGAAGACGTCTCCGGCCACGATGTGCGTGATCGCAACGTCGGTTTTGTGTTCCAGCACTACGCACTGTTCCGCCACATGACGGTGTTCGACAACGTCGCCTTCGGCCTGCGCATGAAGCCGAAAAACCAGCGCCCGAGCGAAAGCCAGATCGCGGTCAAGGTGCATGAGCTGTTGAACATGGTGCAGCTGGACTGGCTGTCGGATCGCTACCCGGAGCAACTCTCCGGTGGCCAGCGCCAACGTATCGCCCTGGCCCGCGCCCTGGCGGTGGAACCGAAAGTGCTGCTGCTGGACGAACCTTTCGGCGCCCTCGACGCCAAGGTGCGTAAAGAGCTGCGCCGCTGGCTGGCGCGCCTGCACGAAGACATCAACCTGACCTCGGTGTTCGTGACCCACGACCAGGAAGAGGCGATGGAAGTCGCCGACCGTATCGTGGTGATGAACAAGGGCGTGATCGAGCAGATCGGCTCACCGGGCGAAGTGTATGAAAACCCGGCCAGCGATTTCGTTTACCACTTCCTCGGCGACTCCAACCGCCTGCACCTGGGGGAAGACAAGCACGTGCTGTTCCGCCCGCATGAAGTGTCGCTGTCGCGGCATGAACTCGAAGATCACCATGCGGCTGAAGTGCGCGACATTCGCCCACTTGGCGCTACCACGCGGGTGACCTTGAAGGTGGAAGGCCAGAGCGAGCTGATCGAAGCTGAAGTGGTCAAGGATCATGACAGCCTGACCGGCTTGGCGCGCGGTGAGACGTTGTTCTTCAAGCCCAAGGTCTGGCAAAAAGCCTGAGGGCACCGCAACACCCAATGTGGGAGCGGGCTTGCTCGCGAATGCGGTCTATCAGTACCCCATGTACTGACTGACACACTGCATTCGCGAGCAAGCCCGCTCCCACATTCAGGCCTCGCCAGGCTTTAGATCCCGGCGCACCACCGGCCCCGACCGCTCTTCAATCTCCTGCTTGAGCCCCTGGCGCAGTCCCAGCAAAAACGCCAGCTCCGCCACCACAAACAGCGGCCCTACAATCAGCCCCGACACGTCATCTACAAACGCCGGCTTCCTGCCCTCGTAATAGTGCCCGACAAACTGAATCACCCAGCCCACCACGAACATCCCAATACCGCTGCTGAGCCACACCAGCGTGCTTTGCGCCGCCAGCACATGCCCGGCCCACACGGATAAACCCATCAGTACCGTCATCAGCACACCCAGTGCCAGTTCCAGGCGCAGGTAAAACCACGCCGAAAACAGCGCGACAAGCACCGCCGGCGACAGCCACAAGCCGCCCACCGGCCATTCGGGACGTGACAGCAGCACGGCCACGGCCACCACGATCAACGGGATGCCGATAAAGTGGCTGGCAATATTGCGCGGGTCGCGGTGGTAGGCAGCGTATTGACTGAGGTGGTCGACGAGGCTTTTCATTGTTGTTCCTCCTGTAGGATGTTTGATCATGCCCTGTCCGCCTGTGACTAACTGTCAGCTGGGCGACAATCTTCGGAGTTCGCATGGACGTAGAGCAATGGCGCTCCCGGTTGGCCACCGGTCACTGGTTCAGCCACCTGCCCGCACCGTTTCAGCATAGCCTGCTGGCGCATGCCCGGTTGCGCCAGCTGGCGCCGGGGCAGTACCTGTTCAAGCGCGGTGATCCGCCCTGTGGCCTGTATGCGGTGCTTGAGGGCACGCTGCGGGTGAGTGCGGTGAATGAGCACGGCAAGGAGGCAGTGTTGAGCCTGGTGGAACTGCCCTACTGGTTCGGCGAAATCTGCCTGTTCGACGGTTTGCCGCGCACCCACGACGCCTGCGCTGTCGGGCCGTGCACGCTGTTGCAGGTGCCGCAGCAGGCGCTGTTGAAAGTCCTCGATGAAAATCCCCGTTACTGGCGCGACCTCGCATTGCTGATGAGCCAGAAGCTGCGCCTGAGCTTTATCGGCCTGGAGCAACTGAGCCTGATGCCAGCCTCGGTGCGCCTGGCTCATCGTTTGTTGATGATCGTCGAGGGTTATGGCGATATCGAGCACTCCAGGCGCGTGCTGCAATTGCCCCAGGAAGACCTCGCGGCGATGTTGAGCCTGTCGCGCCAGACCACCAACGCCTTGCTCAAGGACCTGCAATCCCAGGGCGTCGTGCGCCTGGGGTACGGCGAGATCGAAATCCTCGACGCCCGGCGGCTGCGGGAGGCGGCGCAGACCTGAGGGTGGTAGCCTGCACACCTGATCAATCGAGGTGTGTTATGCGCGTGCTGTTAGTGGAACATGAATCCGAAGAGGCACAGCGGATGGCCCAGGGCTTGAACGAGGCGGGCTACAGCGTGGAAGTCGCCGCCAACGGCATGGCGGCGCAGCGTTTTGTCGAAAGCACCGAGTACGACCTGGTAATCCTGGACGTGATGTTGCCCGGCCTGAATGCCTGGAAATTGCAGCAGGCGATCCGGCAGAAGGGCGCCACGCCGCTGCTGTTCCTGACCACGCCAGGCGGGATTGAAGACCGCCTGCGCGGCCTGGAGCTGCATGAAGATGATTACCTGCTCAAGCCGTTCGAGAGCAAGGCGTTGGTGGCGCGGGTGAAGAAGCTGCTTCGGCGGGACCGGAGCCGGCAACTCTAGTGCCTGAACCATTGCTATCGCAGGCAAGCCCGCTCCCACATTGGCAGGTGTTCACAAATCAAAATGTGGGAGCAGGCTGGCCCGCGATGCGGCGTTGAAGGATCAGGGTAAGGGGTGTCTGGTCCATCGCTTTCGCGAGCCCGCTCCCACATTTGGAATGCATTCCCCTGTGGGAGCGGGCTTGCTCGCGAAGGGGCCATCACACACACCACAGATTTACTTATCGCAAGCCATCCCGAAACTGCCCCGGCGTCATTCCCGTCCAACGCTTGAACGCGCGGTTGAAGCTGCTGGTATCGGCAAAGCCGAGCAAATGACTGATCTCGGCCAGTGAGCACTGCAGGTCGCGCAGGTGCAGCAAGGCCAGGTTCTGCCGGCATTCATTGAGCAGTGCATCAAAGCGACAGCCTTCATCCGCCAGGTGCCGCTGCAGGCTGCGCAGGCTCAAGTGCAAGGCCTGGGCAACGCGCTCGGCACTCGGTTCGCCGTCGGGCAATTGCGCCTCGATGGTTGCACGGACCTTGCGCTCCCAGGTCAGCGGTTGCAGCTGCGCGAGGGTGCGCTTGAGTACGGTTTCGTTGTGCTCGGCCAGTTCCGGGTTGGCGTCGTCCAGGTGGCTGTCGAAATCGTGCGCGGCAAATTCAATACGGTCTTCTTCGGCGGCAAAGAACACCGGTGCGCGAAAGACCGTGTGCCACGGCGTGGGATCGGCCGGTGGTGGTCGGCGCAGGTACACCGCCAACGGTGCATAGTCGCGGCCCAGGCGGTTGCGGCAGGTGCGCACATAGATCGCGGCAAACGCGTCGATGGCTTCCAGCGCCGGCGCCGGGCTGCCGGGCGGTTGCAGCAGGCGAAAACGGTAACGCTCGCCGTCGCCGCTCAGCTCAAGCGCGAGGGCGTCGCTGACCACTTGGTGATAGCGCACGATGCGCTCGAACACCTCGCGCAGGCTGCCGCTGGCCACCAAGGCATACCCCAGCGCATGAAACGTGGTGGGGCTGACGAACCGCGACACCCTCAGCCCAATCGCCGGATCGCCGCTGGCCTGCACCGCCAGTTCCCACAACCGCGTGGTGGCTGACAGCGGGTAGCGCGCATTCGGGTCGTCCATCTGCTGCGGGTCGAGCCCGGCCTCGGTGCACAGTGCGGCGCTGTCGAGGCCCAGGGCGTCGAGCTGCTTGCGCAGGGCGCGGGTCCAGCTGGCGAGGGACGTGGGTTCGGTCATGACGATTGGCGCTTGCGGTCAACAGGTTGGCGTGTGCGGCTAGCGTCCGGCAAGAGGGCTTGGTGCAGGATGTAGCCATCAATGAACAAGAGGATGGAAGCATGGACGGTACTTCTGCAAGTCCCCAGCAGATGAACGCACAACAACGCTCGGCGCATATCCGTGAAGTGGTGCTCGCCGAAGGCGTCCGGTTGCGCGAGCAGCACCCCTGGCTGCTGCATCAGGACGCGTTGGGCGCGGGCATCCTGGCCTTTGCGCTGCTCGGCATGGTCGGCTCGGCGGCGCTGTATATCACTGGGCACATGGCCTGGTGGGTGTGCCTGCTGCTCAATGCCTTCCTGGCCTCACTGACCCATGAGCTGGAACACGACCTGATCCACAGCATGTACTTTCGCAAGCAGCGCCTGCCCCACAACCTGATGATGGGCCTGGTGTGGCTGGCGCGGCCGAGCACGATCAACCCGTGGATCCGCCGGCATCTGCACCTCAACCATCACAAGGTGTCGGGCACCGAGACCGATATGGAAGAACGCGCGATCACCAACGGCGAGCCCTGGGGCATCGCGCGGCTGCTGATGGTCGGGGACAACATCATGTCGGCGTTCATCCGCATGCTGCGCGCCAAGACCTGGAAGCACAAACTCAGCATCCTCAAGCGCTCATTGCTGGTGTACACGCCGTTGGCGCTGCTGCATTGGGGTGCCTGGTACGTCTTCCTCGGCTTTCATGCCGCCAACGGCATCGCCAGCCTGCTGGGCACGCCCATCGACTGGTCGGCCAGCACTGTGCAGATGATGCAGGTCATCGATATAGCCGCCGTGGTGATCATCGGCCCCAACGTGCTGCGCACCTTTTGCCTGCACTTTGTCAGCTCCAACATGCACTACTACGGCGATGTGGAGCCGGGCAATGTGATCGAGCAAACCCAGGTGTTGAACCCTTGGTGGCTGTGGCCGTTGCAGGCGTTCTGCTTCAACTTCGGCAGCACCCACGGCATCCACCACTTTGTGGTGAAGGAACCGTTCTACATCCGCCAGATGACGGCCAAGGTGGCGCATAAAGTCATGGCCGAGATGGGCGTGCGCTTCAATGATTTCGGGACGTTTGCGCGGGCCAATCGGCTTGGCTTTCCACCGCCAGCAGCGTCTCGATCAGCGCCTTCGCCGCAGGCGACAAGCGCACCCCAGCGCGGCTGATCACGCCGCAGCGGTTGCTCAGGCTGTCGAGGGCGTGGGGCAGGTTGCGCCAGTGCAATACGCGCAATTCACCGCGGGCAAAGGCGTCGACGAAGGCTTCTTCGGCGCCCAGGCCAATGGCGTCCGACTGGCGCACGATGCTGGCCAGCGCGGCAAACTGCTCGAGTTCGATGGCAGGCGCAAAGTCGACGCGCCCGCTCAGATTGGCCAACAGCTTGCGAATGCCGGGCGCGATCAGCGGCGTGGCCAGCGGGTAGCCGAACAGGTCGTTGGTGGACAGGCTGTCCTTGGCCAGCAGCGGGTGCCCGTCGCGGCAGAAAAACGCACTGCGGCGCGGCGTCAGGGCCTGGGTCTGGAAATTCGGGTCGGCTTCGAAATGGCGCACATCGGCAATAAAGAATTCGATCTCTTCGCGGTTCAGGCTGCGCCCGAGCTTTTCCCAGTTATCCACCTGCAACGCGGTGCGCACCTTGGGGTAGGTGGTGATAAAGCGCGCCATGGCCTGGGGCACCAGGTTCACCGCTGCCACGGCGTCACTGCCCAAGCGCACTTCACCGGCGTCGAGCTTGGTCATGCGCGTGACCTCATGACTGAGCAGCGCCGCGCCTTGCACCAGGCTCAACGCGTGTTGCAGCACCACCTGGCCTTCCGGGGTCGGGCGCAAGTCTTTGTTGGCGCGATCCACCAGCACGCAGCCGAACTCCTGCTCCAGGCCCTGGATGCTGCGGCTGAAGGCCGGCTGGGTGATACCCATGGCATCCGCCGCGCGCACGAAACTGCGGTGCTCGTTGAGCGCGATGAAGTAGCGCAGTTGGCGAAGATCCATGGTGTGCCCGGCATCCTGTAGGAGAACCGGGATTTTAAGGCGGCTGCTTATTCCGTCAACGAAGCATTATTGTTTTATCTAGATCTTAAATGCATATCTATAGAGCGGGGGCCGTGCGGTAGGTCGCCGGGCTGAACACCCGCGTCACCACCAGCATCGTCACCACGGTCACGGTCAGCACGACCCAGGCACTGACGAAGCTGCCGGTCAGCTCACGCAGCCAGCCGGTCAGCCAGGGCGAGAGGGCATTGATCAAGAACCCCACGCCCTGCACAAAGGCCGCCAGTTGCCCGGCCTGGCGCGGGTCGCGATGGTGGTCGAGGGTCAGCAGCAGGCTCAGGGCGAAACACGCACCGAGACCGAAACCGCACAAGGCCACCCACAGGTGCGGATAATCCTGCGGCGCGAGGATCAGGCCGAGGTAACCCACGGTCTGCGCCAGCAGGCTGATGCCAAGCAGGGGCCGGCGGTCGATCCCGCGTTGCGCCAGCACCGGCATCAACAGCGCGGCGATCACCTGGAAGATCGTCATGAACGCCAGCAACGAACCGCTGGGCAACACGCCCCAGCCCAGTTGCTGATAGTAGGCCGGCAGCCACGCCACCATGCTCATGTAGCCGCAATTGACCAGGCCGAAATACAGCGCCAGCAGCCAGGCGCGGCGATTGCGCAGGCCCTGGAACGCCGGCGCCACCTGAGGATTTCGCGCCGCGCCGAGGGGCAACCAGGCCCACAACAGCAACGCCCCCAGCGCCGGCAGCAGCCACACGCCGAGCCCCGCCTGCCATTGCTGGAAGTGCGTGGCCACCACCGGGCTGAGCAGTGCCGCCAGCCCGCCACCGGCCATCAGCGAGGCCGAATACACGCCCATCGCCACCGGCACACGGTGATGAAACTCGCGCTTGATCATCGCCGGCACTAGTGCCTGGATCAGCGCCACACCGGCGCCTCCCAGCAGTGCCGTGACCAGCAGTGCCGAACCCTGGCCCATCAGCCAGCGCGCGAGGCACGCCAGCAGGATCATCATCAGGCCCAGGGCGATGCCACGCCGCTCACCCAGGCGTGCCTCCACGCGCACCCCCACCAGCGCCACCAGGCCCATGCACACCACCGGCAGGCTGGTCAGCAGGGCGCTGCTCTGGAAACTCAAGCCGGTGGCCTGGCGAATCTCGCCAAGCAACGGGCTGATGGAGCTGAGGATCGGTCGCAGGTTCAGGCCGAGCACCACCAACAGGCCCCAGCCAGCGAGGGATTTATTCAGGGTCATGCAGGGTTTTCCACTGGTGGTACAACGGGGTCATCGCCGCGTCCGGCAGGTGCTGGATCGGCAGGCGTTGCTCGCTCAAGGGCAAGCCCACCTGTTGCCCGATCGCCGCCGTCGACAGGCCGAACGGCTCGGCCATTTCATTGCTGGCGGCAAACACTACGCGCTGGACACCGCACAAATACATGGCACTCAGGCACATCGGGCAGGGTTGGCCGCTGGCGTAGATCACGCAACCGTCCAGGCGCGCGCCGAGCTGCCGGCTTGCGGCGCGGATCGCCAGTAGCTCGGCGTGGGCAGTGGGGTCCTGGGTCAGGTGGATTTCATTCACGGCCTCCACCAGCACTTCGCCATTGCGCGACAACACCGCCCCAAAGGGCCGACCACCTTGGGCGACGTTCACTTGTGCAAGTCGGATGGCGCGTTGCAGGTGCTGATGATCGTCGGTCATGGAGGCCTCTGGGCAGAATGCAGGGGTGAAGTATGGCCAGCCGCTGAGGTATTCTGAAATTAAATATAACCATGCCAATCAGTGGCAAACGCAATGGTGACAGCGATGTTTGATCCCGTGTTGTTGCGCAGTTTTGTCGCCGTGGTGGACTGCGGCAATTTCACCCGCGCCGCCGAGCGCCTGCACTTGACCCAGTCGACTGTCAGCCAGCAGATCCGCCGCCTGGAAGAAGCGGTGGCGTGCCAGTTGCTGGACCGTGACCAGCGCCAGGTGGTGGCCACGGCGGAGGGCGAGCGCCTGCTGGCCTATGCGCGGCGCATCCTCGCGCTGCACGAAGAAGCCGCCGATGTGTTGATCAACCAGCAAAGCGACGGCGTGCTGCGCCTGGGCGTTCCCGAAGACTTCGCCGCCGAACGCCTCATGCCATTGCTTTCGGCGTTCGTGCAGGCATTTCCGCGGGTGCGCCTGGAGGTCACCAGCGGCCTTGGTCCTGAATTGCAGCGCCAGTACCGCAGCGGTGAGTTCGATGTGTTGTTGGTCAAGCAGATGGGCGACAGCGCCGACTGCCTGGCCTCGTGGCCCGAGCCGTTGTGCTGGGTCGACAGCCGCAGCACGCCGTCTCTGGGCCGCGATCCGTTGCCGTTGGTGGCCTTCCCAGTGGGCGGGCTGTACCGCAATGAGATGCTCCAACACCTGGAAGTCGGCGGCTGGCGCTGGCGCATCGGGTATTCCAGCGCAAGCCTGGCCAGTGTGTGTTCAGCCGTGGCGGCAGGATTGGGCATCAGCCTGTTGCCCCGCCGCGTGGTGCAGGCCGGGCATGTGATAGTGGCTGCAGACAGCGGCTTGCCGCCGGTGGAAGGTGTGCGACTGGCGCTGTATGGCCGCACGGGCCTGGGGGCGGCGGGACAGAGTTTGCAGGGTCAATTGCTCGATTTGTGTGCAAACAGTCCTGCTTGAGCCATGCCTTTTCTGAATATTTTTTATGCCTGTAAAGCATCAGAAAACCGCGCGGCGGCGCCAGGCCCCGCAGGACGGGGCTTCGGCGTTTCCGAATGTTTCGTTTATTCAGTTTAGATCTATGTATAACTTTAAAGATTACTTTAAGAGATAAGCGTCTGGCCCCGATGATTCAGCCCTCGACGGCCTCAGGCAGGCCTGTCGGTTTTTTTGTTTCAAAACCGTAGGGAGTGAATCAATGGGCAATGTCCAGACCGCCGCCAGTGCACACGAGGCGCAATGGCGCCAGGCACCGAGTGGTGAGTTGGTCGACCTTGGCCGGCCGCACCGCGCGCCGTTGGGGCAATTGCGTCTGCAGAAAACCCCGAAGCGCTTTTCGAGCCGTCGCGAAGGGATCCTGCTCGGGTTGCTGGTACTGGCCCTGCACGGTGCGGTGATTTATTGGGTGAGCCAGAAGCCCACCCCGGTGCTGCCGATTGTGCCGCCGGAAATCCCGCCGATGACCATCGAATTTTCCCAGCCGGCACCGCCGGTGGTCGAGCCGCCACCGCCTGTTCCGCCGCCACCGCCGCCGCCCGTGGTCGAGCCACCGCCACCGGTGGTGGACGAGTTGGCTGCCAAGCCGGCGCCGCCCAAACCGATTCCAAAGCCCAAGCCGAAGCCTGTGCCCAAGCCTGAGCCGAAACCTGCACCCAAGGCCGTCGAGCAACCGCCTGCGCCGCCCACGCCGGCACCTCCGGCCCCGGCGCCAGTGGCTCCGCCTGCACCGGCTCCGGTAACGCCCGCTTCAGCGAACGCGGCGTACTTGAAGAACCCGGCGCCGGAGTATCCGTCACTGGCCCAGCGTCGCGGTTGGGAAGGCACCGTGCTGCTGCGGGTGCATGTACTGGCCAGCGGCAAGCCGGGCGAGATCCAGATCCAGAAGAGCAGCGGTCGCCAGCAACTCGACGACGCCGCACTGGCCGCGGTGAAGCGTTGGAGTTTCGTGCCGGCCAAGCAGGGCGATGTCGCCCAGGACGGCTGGGTCAGCGTACCGATCGATTTCAAGATTCACTAACTATTCGGCTGCGGTGTGTTGCACACGCCGCGACCTGCACAGAGGGAAAACATCATGGCATTAGCATCTCCACTTGAATCCATCGAAAGCGCGGTGATCTGGCTGCTGGTGGTCTTTTCGGTCGCCACCTGGGGCCTGGCCCTGCTCAAGGGCGTGCAGTTCGGTCGCCTCAAGGCGCAGGATCGCAAGTTCCATAAACAGTTCTGGGCGGCATCCAGCCTGGACTCGGCGGCAGAACTGGCTGAAACCCAGCCCGGCGCTGCTGCCCGCGTAGCCCAGGCCGGCTATGCCGCAATCCAGGTTGGCGATGCGCCGCATGCTGCCGACCTGAGCCAGGCGATCAACCACCAGGACCGTCTTGAACGTGCCCTGCGCCAGCAGATCGTGCGTGAGCGCCGCTCGCTGGAAACCGGCCTGGCCGTGGTCGCCAGTATCGGCAGCACCTCGCCGTTTATCGGTCTGTTCGGCACCGTGTGGGGCATCATGGAAGCGCTCAAGGGCATCAGCGCGGCCGGTTCCGCCAGCCTCGAAACCGTGGCCGGCCCGATTGGTGCCGCGCTGGTCGCCACCGGTGTGGGGATCGCCGTCGCCGTACCGGCGGTGCTGGTCTACAACTATTTCCTGCGTCGCCTGAAGCTCACGGCTGCCGACCTGGACGACTTTGCCCACGACTTCTACAGCCTGGCGCAGAAGAACTCCTTCCGCGTGCTGCTGCACCCGGCCCTGACCAAAAATGCCGCCGGCAACCCGCAAAAAGTGAAGGAGGCGTCCTGAGATGGCCTTCTCCACGCAAGACAGTGATGAGGTGCTGAGCGAGATCAACGTCACGCCGCTGGTGGACGTGATGCTGGTACTGCTGGTGGTGTTTATCGTCACCGCGCCGTTGTTGACCAACGCGATCCCGATCAACCTGCCCAAGACCGAGGCCGTGGCCCCGGTGGAGCAGAAGGACCCGCTGGTGGTGAGCATCGACGGCGCCGGCAAGCTATTTATCAACAAGGACGAAATCCAGCCGGACCTGCTGGAATTCAACCTGCAGGCGGCCAAGGCCAAGGACCCCGATGTGCGGGTACAACTGCAGGCCGATGATGGTGTGAACTACGGCGAAGTGGCGCGAGCCATGGCGTCTATCGAGCGCGCGGGCATTACCAAGTTGTCGGTGATTACCGCACGTTAGCTTCAAATGCCTCGACAATTTTTTGGCCGTCTCCTTGGCAGGGTGCGGCCTTTTTTTTGCTCTTCAACTTGTTACTTTCAGCGTGCAACTTGCATCTGTCTTTTGGTTATTAATAAATAGCTTCTTATTCCTTAACGAATATAAACCGCGTCCCTATACTGATCAGCAACGTTAAACGCTGCAGGAGGGCACACCCATGCACAGCGAGTCGATTCGTTATCTGATCGTGCCGGGCTGGCAAGGATCGCCAGAAGATCATTGGCAAACCCATTGGCAAAACAGCCTGCCCAACAGCGCGCGCGTGGAGCAGGCCGACTGGCTGACGCCACGCCGCGAAGACTGGGTGGCCGCGCTGGCCGAGGCCATCGCCGCCGACAGCACGCCGGTGATCCTGATCGCCCATAGCCTGGGCTGCATCACAGTGGCTCATTGGGCCGCCACCGCACCCGTGCAGTTTTTGCGGCAGGTGCGCGGCGCCTTGCTGGTGGCCCCGGCCGATGTCGAACGCCCGGCCTGCTCGCCCGCCTTGCGCAACTTCGCCCCGATCCCGACCGACCTGCTGCCGTTTCCCAGCCAGGTGGTCAGTTCCGATAACGACAGCGCCGTCAGTGCCCCTCGGGCGCTGGAGCTGGCGCGCAATTGGGGCGCCGAAGCCGGAATCCTCTCGGGGGCCGGGCATATCAATGTGAAGTCCGGTCACCAGCGCTGGGAGCAGGGCTTCGCCTACCTCTATCGCCTGCAAAGCCGCCTCGAGCATCACGCCCGGCGCACTGCCTGACCTTCTTTCAACGCCCCGTCCCTGAGTGGATTTGGGGCGGGAGCCTGCCATGAGTCTGCATGAAACCTACGGTCAGCCCCTGCTGACCTTCCCCGACGCCGAAAAAAGCCCGCTGAGCATCCGCGCCAAGGCCCTGGTGTTTGTCGATCCGCGCTCGCGCCAGCTGCGCGAAGACCTGGAAAACCTCGCGCCGCGCGCCTTGCCCGTGTTGATTCGCGGCGAGACCGGCAGCGGTAAAGAGCTGTTGGCCCGGCATATCCATCGGGGCAGCGACCGTACTGGCTTGTTTGTCTCGGTCAACTGCGGCGCCATCAGCCCGACTTACGCCGACGCCGAGTTGTTCGGCTACGCCGCCGGTGCCCACAGCGGGGCGGCCAGCAGCCGGGCCGGCTGGTTCGGCTCGGCCAATGGCGGCACCTTGTACCTGGACGAGATTGGCGACTTGCCACTGCCGATCCAGGTCAAGCTGCTCGCGGCCCTGGAGAATCACGAAGTCACCCGCGTCGGCGCCCACCAGCCAAGCCCGGTGGATGTGCGGCTGGTGGCGGCCACCAGCATCGACCTCGCCCAGGCCGTAGCGGCCGGCAAGTTTCATGAGCGCCTGTTCCATTACCTGAGCGAAGGCCAGCTGGACTTGCCTGCATTGCGCGAGCGCGTCGGCGACATCCTGTCCCTGGCCGAATACTTCCTGGGCATCTACAGCCAGCGCCTGGACCTGCCGGTGCCGCTGATCAGCGATGCGGCGCAAAAGGTGCTGGAACACCACAGCTGGCCGGGCAATACCCGCGAGCTGGAAAACGTCATTCACTTCGCCTTGCTCGTCAGCAGCGGCGACGAGATTCTGCCCGAGCATTTGAACCTGCCGGTAGCGGGCTCGCCGCTGGAACAGGTGCAGCGCATCTTTGCCGCCGCCAGCCCTGCCGAGCAGGAAGCCTTGCGTGCCTTTCTACGTGAGCAAGCCGCTACATGAACAAAATGGAATATCAACGTGAATAAAAGATATTGTTCGGGAATAAAAAATCTAGGTATTGTCCATTCCACGCCGCGATAGCACTTCGCTGGCACACCACATAAAAAACGGTCGTCAGAGACGCCCCGGAATTTCGATAAGGACACTGCATGAAAAAGGTTCTGTTGTTTACCGCACTGGCGGCTGCCCTGACTGCAAGCTTCGCCCAGGCCAACGAGAAACTGGTGGTTGCCGCCACCCCGATCCCGCACGCCGAGATCCTCGAACTGGTCAAGCCAACCCTCGCCAAAGAAGGCGTGGACCTGGAAATCAAAGTCTTCACCGACTACGTACAGCCAAACGTGCAGGTTGCCGAGAAGCGCCTGGACGCCAACTACTTCCAGACCCTGCCGTACCTGGAAAACTTCAACAAGGGCAAGGGCACCAACCTGGTCACCGTGGTCGGTGTGCACGTTGAACCCTTCGGCGGTTACTCGAAAAAAATCAAGAACATTTCTGAGCTCAAAGATGGCGCCACCGTGGCCATCCCGAACGAAGGCTCCAACAGCGGCCGCGCCCTGTTGCTGCTGCAGAAAGCCGGCGTGATCACCCTGAAAGACCCGACCAACGCCCTGGCCACGCCGAAAGACATCGCCAGCAACCCGAAAAACCTGAAATTCAAAGAGCTGGAATCGGCGCTGCTGCCACGCGTGCTGGACCAGGTTGACCTGGACCTGATCAACACCAACTACGCCCTGGAAGCTGGCCTGAACCCAGCCAAGGACGCGCTGATCATCGAAGACGCCAAGTCGCCGTACGTGAACTTCCTGGTTGCCCGCCCGGACAACAAGGACAGCGACGCCATCCAGAAACTGGCCAAGGCCCTGACCAGCCCGGAAGTCAAAGCCTTCATCGAGAAGAAGTACAACGGCGCCGTAGTGCCTGCGTTCTGATGTAACCCAAAACCCCCTTCAAGGTTTGAACGCCGACGGCTACTACAGCGTCGGCGTTTTTTTATGGGCTTCAAAGGCAATCAGGACGGTAGGCGCTGGCTTGCCGGCGATGGCGGCGGGTCAGCCTGCCTATCGGCGACTGAAAGACCGCTATCGCAGGCAAGCCAGCTCCCACAGTTGGGCGGTGGGAGGGCTGGAATCCCTGCCACACAGCGACACTCTGGAGAAACTGCAACCAGCGAACGCCGGCTCTTGCTCAACTCCCAGCCACACAGCAGCCCCCCCTGTGGGAGCCGTCGAGCCCCAGCGAGGCCGCGAAGGCGGTGTGTCAGCCACAGAAGGACCGTCAGTGCCGCCGCCTTCGCCGCCTCGCTACAGCTCGACCTCTCCCACAATCAGCCGGCGCGGCTATTGATCGCCCTGCGCAACGCCACCAACCATTTCACCAGCTCCTGCGGATCAATCGGCTTCGTGTTGTTCATTGTTCATTCCCTCGAATCACAGACCCCCCAACCATAGCTGCCACCCATCAAACCCGCGAATCCGGCGGTTATCTTTTTGGGTGATATCAATATGCTATTTGGGTATTTAAATTTTGCTTTTTATACCTTTAGAGTTCGCGCTACCCGACGTTACCCACGCCGGACTGGATTGCGCCCGCTGCATTACCCTTGCGGCGTCATGGACTCAAGATGACCTTCGATTTCGCTTTTATCCTCAGCACCCTGCCGGCGTTTCTCAAGGCCGTGGGGGTGACGCTGCAAGTGGGCCTGATCGCCATTGCCACCTCGTTGCTGGTGGCGCTGATCAACGCCGCGCTGCTGGTGTTTCGCACACCCTACCTGTCGCGCCTGGTGGCGCTGTACGTCGAGCTGGCGCGTAACACGCCGCTGCTGATCCAGCTGTTCTTCGTGTACTTCGCCTTGCCCGCGCTGGGCTTGAATATCTCCGGCTTCTGGGCGGCGATTATCACCATGACGTTCCTCGGCGGTGCCTACCTCACCGAAGTGCTGCGCGCCGGCGTGGAAGCGGTGCCGCTGGCGCAGATCGAATCCGGCAAGTCCATCGGCCTCTCCGACTGGCAACTGCTGCGCCATGTGATCCTGCCCCAGGCCGGCATCCTCAGCCTGCCGGCGCTGTTCGCCAATTTCATCTTCCTGCTCAAGGAAACCACGGTGGTTTCCGCCGTGGCGGTGCCGGAGATTCTCTACACCACCAAGAGCTACATCGCCCTCTACTACAAGACTTACGAAATGCTCGCCGTGCTGACGCTGATTTGCGTACTGCTGTTTTTGCCGTTGTCGCTGCTGCTCAGCCGCCTGGAAAGGAGGCTCCAGCATGGCCAGTTCGGGTCTTGAGTTGTTGTGGGTGTCGTTGCCGCAACTGGGCAAGGGCGCCGCACAAACCCTGTCGATTTCGTTTCTGAGCATCGCCTTCAGCACCGTCGGTGGCGTGTTGTATGGCGTGCTGCGGACCTTGAACAACACACTGATCAACGCGGTCCTGCGGGTGTACCTGGAGCTGTTTCGCGCGATCCCGGTGCTGGTCTGGTTGTACCTGCTGTTTTTCGGACTGCCGATTTTCTTCGGCCTGAGCATTCCGAGCTTCTGGTGCGCCGTGCTGGTGCTGTCGCTGTGGGGCGCCAGTGAGGTGGGCGAGGTGGTGCGTGGCGCGTTGCATTCACTGCCCCGTGGCCAGCGTGAAGCCGGCTTGTCGATTGGCCTGTCCGACCCGCAGCTGTACGGCTATGTGCTGCTGCCTCAGGCCCTCAAGCGCATGACGCCGCCGACCATCAACGTGTACACGCGCATCATCAAGACCAGCTCGCTGGCGGTGCTGATCGGCGTGGTGGACGTGATCAAGGTCGGCCAGCAAATCATCGAACGCACCTACGAGTCGGTATTGATCTATGGCGTGCTGTTCCTGTTTTTCTTCTTTATCTGCTACCCGTTGTCGGCCGCCTCCAAGGTGCTGGAACGGCGCTGGGCCCAAGCATGAGCGCATTGATCGAGTTTAAGGGTTTCAACAAATTCTTCGGCGAGCAGCAGGTGCTCAAGGGCATCGACTTGAGCGTGCAAAGCGGCGAAGTGGTGGTGATCCTGGGCCCCAGCGGCTGCGGCAAAAGCACCTTGCTGCGCTGCCTCAACGGCCTGGAAGTGGCGCACAGCGGCAGCCTGCGATTCGCCGGCAACGAACTGTTGGACAAAGCCACCGACTGGCGCCAGGTGCGCCAGGACGTGGGCATGGTGTTCCAGAGCTACCACCTGTTCCCGCACATGAGCGTGCTCGACAACATCCTGCTCGGCCCGCTGAAAGTGCAAAAACGCGACCCTCGCGAAGCCCGCGAACAGGCGGAAAAACTGCTCGAGCGCGTCGGCCTGGCCGACAAGCGCGACGCCTTCCCGCGACAGTTGTCCGGGGGCCAGCAGCAACGTATCGCGATCGTCCGCTCGTTGTGCATGAACCCGCAGGTCATGCTGTTTGACGAAGTCACCGCCGCCCTTGACCCGGAGATGGTCAAGGAAGTGCTGGAAGTGATCCAGGGCCTGGCCCGCGATGGCATGACCCTGCTGATCGTCACCCATGAAATGGCCTTCGCCCGCGCCGTCGCCGACCGCGTCGTCTTCATGGAGGCCGGTCGCATCCTCGAACACAACACCCCCGAAGAATTCTTTACGAACCCGCAAACCGCACGCGCGCAGCAGTTCCTGGAGAAGTTTTCCTTTGTTTCAACACTGCCCAAGAAGAACCAGGAACTGGAGCTGATATGAAAAAGTTACTACTGCCCCTGATTGCCGTCGCATTACTCGCCGGCTGCGACAAAAAGGCCGAAGAGCCTGCAAAACCAGCGGCTGCCGCCGTGAGTTCGCTGGACAAGATCAAGGCGCGCGACAAGCTGATTGTCGGCGTATTCACTGACAAACCGCCGTTCGGCTTCGTCAACGAAGCCGGGCGCTATGTGGGCTTCGATACCGACATCGGCCGCCAATTCGCCAAGGACCTGCTGGGCGATGAAAACAAGGTTGAGTTCGTCGCCGTCGAGCCGGCCAGCCGTATTCCGTTCCTGCAAAGCGACAAGGTCGATCTGATCCTCGCCAACATGACCGTGACCCCGGAACGCAAGGAAGCGGTGGACTTCACCAACCCCAACCTGAAAGTCGCGGTGCAGGCCCTGGTGCCTAACGACAGCGCGGTGAAAAGCCTGGATGACCTGGCCACCCGCACCACCATCGTTACCACCGGCACCACCGCCGATATCTGGCTGACCAAGAACCACCCGGACTGGAAACTGCTCAAGTTCGAGAAAAACTCCGAGTCGCTGCAAGCACTGTCGGCCGGCCGTGGTGATGCGTACGCGCAGGACAACCTGGTGCTGTTCAGCTGGGCCAAGCAGAACCCGGGCTACCGCGTGCTGGAAGAAAAACTCGGTGACGAAGCGCCGATTGCGCCGGCGGTGAAGAAAGGCAACATCGAGCTGCGCGACTGGGTGAATGCCGAGCTGGCGAAGTTGGGTGAGGAGAAATTCCTGCTCAAGCTGTACGACCAGTACGTGCGTAAAGAGCTGAGCGATGACACCAAGCCTGAGAGCGTGATTGTTGAAGGCGGCAAGTGGCAGGGTTGATCTGTCAGCTGTTGGCTGACTGATCTACCGTCTTCGCGAGCAAGCCCGCTCCCACATCGACCGAGTTCCACCTTTGGAATGCGGACAAATGTGGGCGCGGGCTTGCTCGCGAAGAGGCCGTTCCAGGCCCCTCTTATTCCGGCCAATGCCAAGCCGGTGCATCCAGAATCCCCTGTCCCACAATCCGCGTCTCCCCCAGCACCTTCTCCAGCACAATCGAATTGCACCCTTCATCTTGCTGCAACGCCGCAATCAGCCGACTGGCATGCGACACCACCCACACCTGGCACTGCTGTGACGCTTGGATAATCAGGCGCGCCAAGGCCGGCAGCAGGTCCGGATGCAAGCTGGTTTCCGGCTCGTTCAGCACCATCATGGTCGGCGGCCGAGGTGTCAGCAGCGCCGCGATCAGCAGCAGGTAACGCAAGGTGCCGTCCGACAACTCCGCCGCCGAGAGTGGCCGCAGCAACCCCTCCTGATAAAACTCAAGGGCGAAGCGCCCGCCCTGCAACGGCTGGATATTCAGGCGTGCACCGGGAAATGCATCGCTGACCGCGCGCTGCAAGGCTTCGGGGTCGCCAATCTCGCGAATAGTCTGCAACGCGGCCGCCAGGTCGCGACCGTCGTGGTGCAGCACCGGTGTGCGCGTGCCCAGTTGCGGTTGGCGCACGGGGGCATCGGCATCGCTGCGAAAGTGATCATAAAAACGCCAGCCACGAATGCTTTCGCGCAACAGCAACACTTCCGGTGAGCCGCGCAGGCTGCCGACCTGGTCGAACAGGCTGTGGTAGTTCGGCGTGTGCTGGGCCAGCACATCCCAGGCGCGGCCTTCGCGAGCGCGCACCATCGGCCCGGAGCGCTGCACCAGCAGGCTGGCCGGGCGGTAGACGTGGCCGGCCCAGATGCATTCCTTCTTCACCTCCGGGTCCAGGGAAAAATACGACAGGGTCTTCTCCGGCAAGCCGAGGGAAATCGCGTAGCTGAAATCCTCGGCGGCAAACCCCAGGCGCAGACGCTTCACACCCTGGCGCACGACCGCTTCCACCGGCACCTCGCCGTTGTGCATGCGTCGGCTGATGGTCTCGGGGCCGGCCCAGAAGGTCGAGTCCAGCCCGCCCTCACGGGCCAGTGCATTGATCACTCCGCCCTGAGCGGTTTCGGCCAGCAGGCGCAAGGCGCGGTACAGGTTGGACTTGCCGCTGCCGTTGGGCCCGGTGATCAGGTTCAGCCGGTCCAGCGGCACCACCAATTTGTTGATCGAGCGGTAATTGGCCACCGCGAGGGTCTTGAGCATGGGCATTCAGTCGGCTTGGGAACCATTGGAGTATGGGAGCCTCCATGCAGATAAGGAACCCTGATCTAAGCTCACAGTCGCATACACACTGGCAAGTCGGCATCACGCAAAAGGAGCCTGCATGGGCGGTCGCACTGCAAACATTATTCTGAGCCTTGGCCTCCTGGCGCTGCTGAGCGGCTGTGGCCAGGACAAAGCCGAGCCCAAGCAGCATTCCCGGGTGTTTGTGCAGACCGTACAGCCGGCGGATTTCGCCGCGGCGGTCACGCTCACCGGGGACATCCAGGCGCGCGTGCAGACCGATTTGTCGTTCCGCGTCGGCGGCAAGATCATCCAGCGTACGGTGGATGTCGGTGACCGCGTCAGCGCCAGGCAAGTGCTGGCCAGGCTCGACCCCAAGGACTTGCAGACCAACGTCGATTCCGCCCAGGCCCAGGTCGTGGCCGAGCAGGCGCGGGTCAAGCAGACCGCCGCCGCGTTCGTGCGCCAGGAAAAACTGTTGCCCAAGGGCTACACCAGCCGCAGTGAATACGATTCTGCCCAGGCCGCGTTGCGCAGCAGCCAAAGCGCCCTGGCCGCCGCACAGGCCCAACTGGCCAACGCCCGCGAGCAGCTCGGCTACACCGCGCTGATTGCCGATGCACCGGGGATCATCACCGCGCGCCAGGCTGAAGTCGGCCAGGTGGTGCAGGCCACTGTGCCGATCTTCAGCCTGGCCCGCGATGGCGAGCGCGATGCGGTGTTCAACGTGTATGAATCGCTGCTGGTCGAGCCGCCGCCCGATGCACCGATCACCGTGAGCCTGCTCGACAATCCGAGCATCAAGGCGGTGGGCAAGGTCCGCGAAGTCACCCCGGCCGTGGCGGCCAACACCGGCACCGTGCAAGTGAAGATCGCCCTGCAGGCGTTGCCCAAAGGCATGCAGTTGGGCTCGGTGGTGAGCGCCACCGCCAATGGCCCGGCCAAGGCCAGCATCGAACTGCCGTGGGCGGCGCTGACCAAGGACCTCAGCGAACCCGCCGTGTGGCTGATCGACGGCGACGGCAAGGCGCAACTGCACAAGGTCACCGTGGCACGTTATCTCACCGGCAAAGTCATCATCAGCGACGGCCTCAAGGGCGGCGAAAAAGTCGTGGTGGCCGGCGGGCAGTTGCTGCATCCGGGCATGGTGGTGGAAATCGCCCAGCCGCCGGATCAGGCCCAGGCGCAAGGAGTGCAACCATGAAGCAGTTGACGGTGGTACTCGCTGCCAGCTTGTTGCTGATGGCCTGCTCCAAGGAAGAACCGCCGCCCGAGCCACTGCGCCCGGTGCTGTCGATGGAAGTGAAGTCCGAAGACCAGGAAAACCTCGGTCGCTTCGCCGGCACCATCCAGGCCCGCTACGAGAGCAACCTGGGTTTCCGTGTGCCCGGTCGCATCGCCCGCCGCGCCGTGGACGTCGGCGCCGAAGTGGAGAAGGGCGCCTTGCTCGCCGTGCTTGACCCCACCGACCAGCAAAACCAGTTGCGCGCCGCCCAGGGCGACCTTGCCCGCGTGCAGGCGCAGTTCATCAACGCCCAGGCCAATGCGCGGCGCCAGCAGGAGCTGTTCAACCGTGGCGTCGGTGCCCAGGCCCAGCTGGACGTGGCCCAGACCGACCTGAAGACCACCCAGGCTTCCCTCGACCAGGCCCAGGCCTCGGTCAACCAGGCCAAGGACCAACTCAACTACGCCGAACTGCGCACCGACCACGCCGGCATCGTCACCGCCTGGAACGCCGAGGCCGGCCAGGTGGTCAGCGCCGGCCAGCAAGTGGTGACCCTGGCTCGCCCGGACATCAAGGAGGCGGTGATCGACCTGCCCGCCGGCCTGGCCGAGCGCCTGCCGCCGGATGTGGTGTTCCTGGTGGCCGGGCAACTCGACCCCAGCGTGCACACCACCGCCGTCGTGCGTGAGATCGAACCCCAGGCCCAGAGCGCCACGCGCACCCGTCGCGCGCGCCTGACCCTGGCCGAGACGCCGCCCGCGTTTCGTCTTGGCACCGCGATCAGCGTGACCTTGAGTTCAACCATCGCACCGCGTATCGAATTGCCCATCAGCGCCTTGCAGGAAGTCGACGGCAAGACCCGCATCTGGCTGCTCGACACCCAGAGCCAGACCGTGCAACCGCGTGACGTCACGGTCATCAGCCGTGACGCCAGCAGCGCCTTGCTCAGCGGCGGCGTCAAACCCGGTGAGCGTGTGGTCACTGCCGGCGTGAACAGCCTGAAACCCGGGCAGAAAGTCAAAATCGACGAGGACAGCCCGCGATGAAAGGGAGCTTCAACTTATCCGACTGGGCCCTCAAGCATCAGTCCTTCGTCTGGTACCTGATGTTCGTCGCGCTTTTGATGGGCGTGTTCTCCTACATGAACCTGGGCCGCGAGGAAGACCCGTCGTTCACCATCAAGACCATGGTGATCCAGACCCGCTGGCCGGGCGCGACCCAGGAAGAAACCCTCAAGCAGGTCACCGACCGCATCGAGAAGAAACTCGAGGAACTCGACTCCCTCGACTACGTGAAGAGCTACACCCGGCCGGGCGAGTCCACGGTATTCGTATTCCTCAAGGACACCACCAGCGCCAAGGCCATCCCGGAGATCTGGTACCAGGTCCGCAAGAAAATCGACGACATTCGCGGCACCTTCCCCCAGGGCCTGCAGGGACCGTCGTTCAACGATGAGTTCGGTGACGTGTTCGGCTCGGTGTACGCCTTTACCGGCGATGGCCTGTCGATGCGCCAACTGCGCGACTACGTGGAACAGGTGCGTGCCGAGATCCGTTCGGTGCCGGGCTTGGGCAAGGTCGAGATGATCGGCCAGCAGGACGAAGTGATTTACCTGAACTTCTCCACGCGCAAACTTGCGGCGCTGGGCATTGATCAGCGCCAGGTGGTGCAGAGCCTGCAGTCGCAGAACGCGGTGACGCCGGCCGGGGTGATCGAAGCCGGGCCGGAGCGGATCTCGGTGCGCACTTCGGGGCAATTCGCCTCGGAAAAGGACCTGGCCAACGTCAACCTGCGGCTCAATGACCGTTTCTATCGTCTGGCGGACATTGCCGACATCAGCCGTGGCTACGTCGACCCAGCGCGGCCCATGTTCCGCTTCAACGGCAAGCCGGCGATTGGCCTGGCCATCGCCATGCAGAAGGGCGGCAATATCCAGTCGTTCGGCAAGGCCTTGCACACACGCATGGATGAGCTGACCGCCGACCTGCCGGTGGGCGTCGGCGTGCACAAGGTGTCGGACCAGGCGGAAGTGGTGGAAGAGGCCGTGGGCGGCTTCACCAGCGCGCTGTTCGAAGCGGTGATCATCGTGCTGGTGGTGAGCTTTATCAGCCTCGGCATGCGCGCCGGGCTGGTGGTGGCGTGCTCGATTCCGCTGGTGCTGGCGCTGGTGTTCGTGTTCATGGAATACAGCGGCATTACCATGCAGCGCGTGTCGCTGGGCGCGTTGATCATCGCCCTCGGCCTGCTGGTGGACGACGCGATGATCACCGTCGAGATGATGATCACGCGCCTGGAAAAAGGCGAGACCAAGGAGCAGGCGGCGACCTACGCCTACACCTCCACGGCGTTCCCGATGTTGACCGGTACGCTGGTTACCGTCGCCGGTTTTGTACCGATCGGCCTCAACGCCAGTTCGGCGGGCGAGTACACCTTCACGCTGTTCGCGGTGATTGCCGTGGCGATGCTGGTGTCCTGGGTGGTGGCGGTGCTGTTTGCACCGGTGATCGGCGTGCATATCCTCAGCGCCAACGTGAAGCCCCACAGCAACGAGCCAGGGCGAATCGGGCGCGGCTTCAATTACGGCATGCTGTGGGCCATGCGCAACCGCTGGTGGGCCATTGGCATTACCGTGGGCCTGTTTGTGGCGTCGGTGTTCTCCATGCAGTTTGTGCAGAACCAGTTCTTCCCGTCGTCGGACCGCCCGGAAATCCTCGTCGACCTCAACCTGCCGCAAAACGCCTCGATCAACGAGACCCGCAAGGCCGTCGACCGCCTCGAAGCGATCATCAAGGACGACCCGGACATCGCGCGTTGGAGCACCTACATCGGCCAGGGCGCGATCCGTTTCTACCTGCCGCTGGACCAGCAACTGGAAAACCCCTACTACGCGCAGTTGGTGATCGTCAGCAAGGGCCTGGAAGAGCGCGGGGCGTTGATTGCGCGCCTGCAAAAACGCCTGCGTGATGACTTTGTCGGCGTCGGCAGCTTTGTACAGCCGCTGGAGATGGGCCCGCCGGTGGGACGCCCGATCCAGTATCGGGTGTCGGGCAAAGACACCGACCAGGTACGCAAGCACGCCATCGAGCTGGCGACCCTGCTGGATAAAAACACCCACCTGGGCGAGATCATCTACGACTGGAACGAGCCGGGCAAAGTCCTGCGGGTGGACATCGCCCAGGACAAGGCGCGGCAATTGGGGCTGTCGTCGGAAGACGTCGCGCAGTTGATGAACAGCGTGGTCAGTGGTGCCTCGGTGACCCAGGTGCATGATGATATCTACCTGATCAACGTGGTCGGCCGCGCCGAAGATGCCGAGCGCGGCACCCCGGAAACCCTGCAGAACCTGCAGATCGTCACGCCTAACGGCACCTCGATTCCGCTGCTGGCGTTTGCCACCGTGCGTTACGAACTTGAACAGCCGCTGGTGTGGCGCCGCGACCGCAAGCCGACCATCACGATCAAAGCGTCGGTGCGCGATGAGATGCAGCCGACCGACCTGGTCAAGCAACTCAAGCCCGAGATCGACAAGTTCAGCGCCGGCCTGCCGGTGGGCTACAAGGTCGCCACCGGCGGTACCGTGGAAGAAAGCGGCAAGGCCCAGGGCCCGATTGCCAGCGTGGTGCCGCTGATGTTGTTCTTGATGGCCACCTTCCTGATGATCCAACTGCACAGCGTGCAGAAGATGTTCCTGGTGGCGAGTGTCGCGCCGCTGGGGCTGATCGGCGTGGTGCTGGCGCTGATTCCCACGGGCACGCCGATGGGCTTTGTGGCGATCCTCGGGATTCTGGCGCTGATCGGCATCATCATCCGCAACTCGGTGATCCTGGTGACCCAGATCGATGCCTACGAGCGCGACGGCTACACGCCGTGGGACGCCGTGGTGGAAGCCACCGAACACCGGCGCCGGCCGATCCTGCTGACGGCGGCGGCGGCCAGCCTGGGCATGATCCCCATCGCCCGCGAAGTGTTCTGGGGCCCGATGGCCTACGCGATGATCGGCGGGATCATCATCGCCACGTTGCTGACACTGTTGTTCCTGCCGGCGTTGTATGTGGCTTGGTACAAGATTCGCGAGCCGAAGCCAGAGCAACAGGAAAAACGCGGTTGAAAATGTGGCAGCGGGCTTGCTCGCGAAAGCGGTGTGACAGTCATAGGGGTGTCGACTGATCCGCCGCCTTCGCGAGCAAGCCCGCTCCCACATTTGGAATGCAGTGCCACGCTGCTTTCAGATTTTGCGCCACACACTCGCCAGCCACGGTTGTTGCTCCCGAGGCAACCCGGCCGGCCGGTAGTAATGCTCCAACTCCACGAACCCTGCCGCCGTCAGCAAGGCCTGCCACGCTTGCAGGTCGTGATAAGACCCATAGCGCGGCCCATTCCAGCCCTCGCGATTTTCACCGCGGGGATTGGAGCTGAACAACACTCCGCCAGGCTTCAGCGCGCCATGCAGCTGTTTGAGCACGCGCGGCAATTCCTGCTTGGGAATATGAAACAGCACCGCATTGGCGAATATCCCGTCGAAGCGCCCGACCGGCAGGTCCAGCTTGAGGAAGTCCTGCTGCAACACCTCACAACCACTGTCCTCGCGCGCCATCTGCGCAAAGCGCTCGGAGCCGTCGAGGCCGACAGCGATGTGACCCAGGCGGGTAAACGTCTGCAAATCCCGGCCCGGCCCGCAGCCGAAATCCAGCACGGTGAACGGCGCCGTACCCTGGATATGCCGCAGCAGCGCGTCGATGTTCTGGCTCACATCGTGGTCGCGGGTGCCTTCGCGGAAAGACTCGGCCACGCTGTTGTAGTGGCCGAGGGTGGTGGACGTGATCTGGTCGAGGTCGTCGGGCTTGAGAGGCATGGTGAGCAATACCGGGCACTGAGAGGGCCCGACTATACCCCAATCGACCGCCCCACCCTGTGGCGAGCGGGCTTGCCCCGAGCAGCCCCCAACCCTCAGCGCTTGTTCAGCACCCGCGCCAGCCGGTCGCCACCCAACTGAATCACCGCCACCAGAATCACCAGCAGCACGATGACCGTGAGCATGATCTGCGTGTCAAAGCGCTGGTAACCATAGCGGTACGCAATGTCACCCAGGCCACCCGCACCAATCGCGCCCGCCATGGCCGACGAGTTGATCATGGTCACCAGGGTAATCGTGAAACCGCCGACAATCCCCGGCAGCGCCTCCGGCAACAGCACATGCCAGATGATGTGCCAGCGCCGGCAGCCCATGGCCTGCGCCGCTTCGATCAGGCCGTGGTCGACCTCACGCAGGCTCACCTCGGCGATGCGCGCAAAGAACGGCGTAGCGGCGATGGTCAGCGGCACGACCGCTGCCCACACGCCATAGGTGGTGCCGACGATCAGCCGGGTGAACGGGATCAGCGCCACCATCAGGATCAGGAACGGAATCGAGCGGAACAGATTGACGAACGCCCCCAGCACGCGGTTCAGCGCCGGGGCCTGATAGATCCCGCCCTTGTCGCTGGTGACCAGGAATACCGCCAGCGGAATCCCCACCAGCAACGCGATCAACGAAGACACGCCGACCATCAACAGGGTGTCGATGGCGCCTTGTACTAAACGATCAAACCACATAACCCAGCACCTCCACCTGTTGTGCCCAGTTACCGGCGCGGCTGCGCAGCACGTCGGCGTCGTGCGGTGAACCGTTCACCGCCAGCAGCAATTGCCCCAGCGCGTGGCCCTGGATGCGTTCCACACCGCCCTGCAGCAAGCGCACGCGCCCGCCGAGGGCCGCGAACAAGGCGGCCAGGTCCGGCTCGTCGGTGTCGTTGCCGGTGAACTGCAAGCGCAGCACGACCGCCGCGTCTGCCTGGCCGGGCGTGGGTTGCAGACGGTTTTGCAGCTCTTGCGGCAGCCCGTGTTGCAGCGGCGCCAGCAGGGTCTTGCTGACCTCATGCTGCGGGTTGCCAAACACTTCCCAGACCGGGCCTTGCTCGACGATGTGCCCGTACTCGAGCACCACCACGCGGTCGCAGATTTCGCGGATCACCGCCATCTCATGGGTGATCAATACGATGGTCAGGCCCAGGCGCTGGTTGATCTCGCGCAGCAGGCCGAGGATCGACTGGGTGGTCTCCGGATCGAGGGCCGAAGTGGCCTCGTCGCACAGCAGGACCTCGGGGTCGTGCACCAGCGAACGGGCGATGCCCACGCGCTGTTTCTGCCCGCCGGAAAGCTGCGCCGGGTAGGCCTTGTGTTTGTCCTGCAGGCCGACCAGTTCGAGCAGCTCCCGCACCTTCTGCTCACGCTGGGGCTTGGGCACGCCGGCGACCTTGAGGGGCAGTTCGACGTTCTGCCACACGGTCTTGGCCGACATCAGGTTGAAGTGCTGGAAAATCATGCCGATGCGCCGCCGCAGCGCCACCAGGCGGTCCTCGTCGAAGTCGCCGATGTCCACCTGATCGATCAGCACCCGCCCGCTGCTCGGTTGCTCCAGGCGATTGATGGTGCGGATCAGCGAGGATTTACCGGCGCCGCTGCGGCCGATGATGCCGAACACTTCACCGCGCTGGATCGCCAGGTCGATGCCTTGCAGGGCATGCACGTTGCCGTCATAGGTCTTGCCCAGGTTGATAAAGCGCACGTGCGCGCGGTTCAGGTCAGGGTGCAGTTCTGTCTGCTCGGCGTCCCTGGGCGGCAAGCCCAGGTCGCGCAGTTGAGAGTGGGCGGCGGTCATTTTTTATCTTCCCAGCCCACTTGGTAGAGCTTGCCAAGGGATTTATCCAACGCGGCGCGCACCACCGGCGAGTGCTGGTAGATGTCGACGAACTTGATCACACGCGGGTCGGTTTTGCTCTTGGGCTGGATCACGAACTGGATCACGTATTCCGGGTGGTCTAGGCCGTCGAACAGCAGCGCCGACTCGGCATCGAAGGTCTTGGACAGGCGGATATACGCCGGGTAGCCCTGCACCAGGTCGGCATCGTCATAGGCGCGCACCAGTTGCACGGCCTCGACTTGCAGGATCTTGATCTTCTTCGGGTTGGCGACGATATCTTCTTCAGTGGCCTTGTAGCCCACGCCCGGCTTGAGCGTGATCAAGCCGGCCTTGGCCAGCAGTTGCAGGCCGCGACCGCTGTTGATCGGGTCGTTGGCAATCGCCACGCTGGCGCCCTGGGGCAGGTCGTTGATGCTTTTGTACTTCTTCGAATACAGCCCGACGTTGTTGATGATGCCCGGCGCGTACGGCACCAGGTCAAAACCGGCGGCGGCCTTGGCGTTTTCCAGGAAGGGGATGTGCTGGAAGTAGTTCACGTCGATGTCGCCGGCGGCCAGGCTGACGTTGGGCGCGATCCAGTCGGTGAACTCCACCAGTTCGACTTTGAGGCCTTGCTTGCCGGCTTCGGCCACGGCGGCTTCGAGCGGAATCGCGAAGGCGGCGGTAGTGCCGATTTTCAGCGGCGCATCGGCCGCGAACACCGCCGAGCTGAACAAGCCGAAGGCCAGGACCAGTGCTTTGACTGGGTGAGTGAGGAGCGTCTTTTTCATAGTGGTTTTCCAGTCATAAGGTGTCGATGTTAATAACGCGATCAACTGTAGGAGCCGGCTCCTCCAGGGTTCAGTGGCGGTAGGTGGAGCCGGTGTGCTGTTCGGGCAGGCGCGCAGTGCCGTGGAAGACTTTTTCCCGCAGCGTCCCTTGTGCATATTCGGTTTTGTACGACCCGCGCTTCTGCAACTCGGGCACCACCAGGTCGATGAAGTCGACGTAGCTTTCCGGGGTGACGATGCGCGTGAGGTTGAACCCATCCAGGCCGGTTTCGCTGATCCACGACTCCAGCTCGTCGGCGACTTGTTCGGGCGAGCCGACCAGAGTGATGTAGCGACCGCCCAAGGCGTGTTGCTCAAGCAATTTGCGCCGGGTCCAGTCGTTGTTTTGCAGATTCTTGGTGGCGGATTGGATCGCGTTGCTCTTCACGTACTGGATCGGTTCGTCGAGTTCGTATTGGGCAAAATCAATCGCGGTGGACGCCGAGAAGTGCGCCACGCCCGCCTCCGGGCTGGCGTAGCTCAGGTACTCGGCGTGCTTCTTCCAGGCGAGTTCTTCGGTCGCGCCCACGATCACATTGAGGCCCATGAATACCTTGATGGCGTCCGGGTCGCGCCCGGCCTCGACCGCGCTGGCGCGCACCTTGTCCACCTGGACCTTGGTCGCGGCCTTGTTCTGCCCGCTGATGAACACGCACTCGGCGTGGCGCCCGGCGAACAGCAAGCCGCGCTCCGAACTGCCGGCCTGGAACAGCACCGGCGTGCGTTGTGGCGACGGCTCGCAGAGGTGATAACCCTCCACTTGGTAGAACTCGCCATGGTGCTCAACCTTGTGCACCTTGCCCGGCTGCGCATACACCCGCGCCTGTGGGTCGTTGAGCACCGCGTCGTCTTCCCAACTGCCTTCCCAGAGTTTGTAGAGCACCTCCAGGTACTCATCGGCCTGGTCGTAGCGCCGGTCATGCTCGACCTGCTCGGTAAGGCCCATGGCCTTGGCGGCGCTGTCGAGGTAGCCGGTGACGATGTTCCAGCCGACCCGGCCACGGCTCAGGTGGTCGAGGGTGGACATGCGCCGGGCGAACAGATACGGCGGCTCGTAGGTGAGGTTGGCGGTCAGGCCGAAACCGAGGTTCCGGGTGACCGCCGCCATCGCCGAGACCAGCAACAGCGGGTCATTCACCGGCAGTTGGATCGACTCCTGGAGCGGCACATCGATGGAGTTTTGGTAAACGTCGTACACGCCGACGATGTCGGCGATGAACAAACCGTCGAACAGCCCGCGCTCCAGGATTTGCGCGAGGTCGGTCCAGTACTCGACGGTTTTGTATTGGGTCGAGGTGTCCCGTGGATGGGTCCACAGGCCGTGGTTGATATGCCCGATGCAGTTCATGTTGAAGGCATTGAGCAGGATCTTTTTCTTCGCCATCAGATGGTCCCCCGCAGTGGCGGGTTTTCATCGTTGAGGTAGTAGTTGCCGACCGCGTGGTACTTCCAGCGCACCGGATCGTGCAGGGTGTGCACGCGGGCGTTGCGCCAGTGCCGGTCGAGGCCATGCTCGGCGAGAGTGGCCTGGCTGCCGGCGAGTTCGAACAGCGTGCTGCCAGCGGCCAGGGAAATCTCGGTGCTCAGGGCGCGCACTTCAGCGACGGCGATGGAGGCTGCCGCCACGGTCTCGGCGTTGCTGTCGGCCTGGGCGCGGTCGAGGAATTCGCCGGAGCGCTCCAGCAATGCCTCGGTGGCGTGCAGGCGAATACTCAGGTGGCCGAAGCTCTTGAGGGTCAGCGGGTCTTCGGTGGCCTTGTCGTTACCGGAGTCGATCCACGGGCGGGTCTTGGTGCGCACAAAGTGCAGCGCGTCCTCGAAGGCGGCGCGGGCGATGCCGGTGTCGATGGCGGCGTGGAGGATCTGCGCCAGCGGGCCGACGGTGGTCGGGCGCTCGAAGGCGCTCTGGAACGGGATCACGTCTTGCGCGGCGACCCAGACGTTATCGAACACCACCGAACCGCTGCCGGTGGTACGCTGGCCGAAGCCGCTCCAGTCGTCGATCACGTTCAGGCCTTCGCTGTCGCGGGGGACGAACGCCAGTTGCTGCACGCCGTGTTCATCCACCACTGAGGTAGGGATGCGCTGGGCGTAGATCGCGCCGGTGGAGTAGAACTTGCGGCCGGTGATGCGAAAGCCGTCGCCGTCGCGGGTAATTCTGGTGACGCGGTCATGGGCGGTCTTGGTGCCCAGTTCCGCCAGGGCATTGCCGAAACGCTGGCCCGCGAGCACTTCGGCGTACAGGCGGCGTTGCTGCGCCGGCGTGCCGTTTACGCGCAGCACTTCCAGGGCATAGAAATGGTTTTGCGGAATCTGGCCCAGCGAGGCATCGGCCTGGGCGATCAGTGCGATGACCTTGGCCAGCGTGACGTTGGACACACCGGCGCCGCCGTATTCCTTGGGCACGCTGATGCCCCACAGGCCGGAGCGCGAAAACACGTCCAGCTCAGGCAGCGGCAGGCGGCGCTCGCGGTCGCGCTGGGCGCTGTCGCGGCGGAAGTCTTCGGCCAGGTCGCTGGCGACAATAAGGGCTTGTTCGTCGCTGGTGATAACCGCGACGTGATGAGAAAGGGTCATGCGTATTCTCCAGAGGTCTGGTCGGTTAAATCCAGGAGTGACGAGCCGGCAAGGTGCCGTTCAGGCGATAAGCGCCCACCGCGTGATACTTCCAGCGCACCGGGTCGTGCAGCGTATGCACGCGGGCATTGCGCCAGTGACGGTCGAGGTTGAATTCGGCGAGGGTGGCGCGGCTGCCGGCCAGTTCGAAGAGCTTTTCGCTGACCAGCAGCGACACTTCAGTGGTCAGCACCTTGGCTTCGGCGACGGCAATCGACGCACGGGCGGCGGATTGCGCGGTGATCGGCGCGGCACTGACCTGGTCCAGCACCTGGCCGGCCTTGCGCAGCAGCGCTTCGGCGGCGTGCAGTTCGATTTTCAGCTTGCCGATATCGGCGATCACGTACAGGTCATCGCTGGCCCGTTCGACCTTGGCGTCGATCCACGGGCGCGAGCGCTCACGCACGAAGGCAATGGTGTCATCCAGCGCGCCACGGGCGATGCCGGCATCGATGGCGGCCTGGATCAGTTGCGACACGGCGCCCTGGATGGTCGGGGTTTCGCCGAGGCGCCAGTTCTCGACCACCAGCTCGGCGTCCACCGGCACCCGGTCCAGCAGCACGGTGCCGCTGGCGGTGGTGCGTTGGCCAAAACCGGACCAGTCGTCAACGATGCGCAGCCCCTCGGTTCCACGGCGCACGAACGCCATGACCTGCTTGCCGTCATCGTTGAGCGCCTTCACTGCAACCCAATGCGCAAACAGCGCGCCGGTGGAGTAGAACTTCTGGCCGCTGATCACGTAGCCGTCACCCTCTGCGGTGATGCGGGCCTTGAGTTCCAGGGTGTTCTTGGTGCCGCGCTCCGGGCCGGCGTTGCCGATGCGCCAGCCGTCGAGCACGCTCTGGAACAGTTGTTTTTTCTGGCGTTCGGTGGCGGCGCCCTGCAGCACGTGGAGGATGCCGAAATGGTTCTGCGGAATCTGTCCGAGGGCCGGGTCGGCCGCGCTGATGATCGCGAACACGTCGGCCAGGGTGGTGAATGACACCTGTGGGCCGCCGTATTCGCGGGGAATGGAAATACTGCCCAGCCCACTGCGGGTGAACTGCTCGATCTGTGCCCACGGCAACTTGCGTTGCTGGTCGCGCTTGGCGGCTTGCAGGCGCGCAGCCTGGGCCAGCTCATGGGCGGCGTTCAGCGCCTCTGCATCGTCGCGTAGCACGACGGCCGGCAACAACAGAGGGGCTACGTCCAGATCACTCTGGGGGGGTGTTAGAGCCAAGTTAGACATCAGCGCCGCTCCTTGGCTGCACGTAATGCCCTGGCGTTATGCACCGGGGTAATTCTGACCATACCGACCTCGCATTCAATGAAATGACAACAGGAAAATCAGGAATGTCCGGTGGTCCGGTGCATATACCCTAAGCGTGTTAAATATTTAAATAAACTAACTTTTGGGAATATGCATAGAAGGTCTGTCACCCAGGTTCGCAGGGTGAACCGAGGGGGCGTGGCTGATAGCTCTGCGCGGCCCCGCCGGGGCTGGCGGGTACCCAGGCGGCGATCCTCAACGTGCGGGCGGGCGCCCAGCGGGAATTGTTGCCGACGCGGTCCAGAATGCAGTACGTCACCTCCAGCCGGCAGTCGTCGCCGGCTTCGACAATCACCGTCGACGGCACCCAGACCTGCACGGCCAGGCCGACGGCCTTGGCCTGGATGCTTGGCAGGTCCATGCGCACATCGCCCCAGCGCAGGGTGATGGCATCGCCGGTGGTCATGTGCTGGTAGGGTTCGATGGTCAGGGGAATGCCGCGCCGCACCTGGCTGCTGTTGACGCCGTAGCGGCGGATCGTCTCGGGCAGGCCGACGGGGGCGAGGTTGTGGTTTTCGTCGCTGTACAGCTGTGCAGGCTGCCCGCCCGGGCATTGGGTCTTGACGCGCACCTGCGTGGTCGCCGAGCGTGCAGGGCCATGGCCGATCTGCATGACCTGATAGTGCACCTGCGCCGGGCCGTCCTGCACAAAACTTTCTGGTACGCGCAGGCGCGTCGACGTGCCGACCTTGCCGGCCGTGACTCGCCGTGAAGCCGCAAAGCAGTTGTTCCAGAACAGCTCGATCAGGTCGCCTTCATCCATGCCGGGGTACGGTGCGATATCGACCTGCAGCTGAGTGGCGGCGAGGGCATTGATGCCGTTGCGAAGTGCCTGGGGCAACGTCGGGGCGTTGAGCATGGCCGGGGTGGCGGTGCGCGTCATAAGTAATCTCCTTGATGCAGCCAGCAGCAATCGTTCCGACCCCTTGGCGCGGGTGCGCACGGGGTCGAAATGAACGATTCAGAAAATAGCCGGGATAGGATCCAATCCTCTGAGTGCTAGATAAGAGGGTTGGCCAAGGGGCGTCAATGGCGGCAAAGGGCTAAACGGCGGGTTGCTGCAGATTCAGAAGGGTCTGACTGTGAGGGGGATTTCAGCGGGTGTGTGGCGGGGCGTTTTACTCCTTGAAACGAGGACTTCGCGTAGGAACGCACTCAGGTGGGAGCAGGGCTTGCCCGCGATGCAGGCACCTCGGTGTATCCGCCGCACCGCAGTGATGCTATCGCCGGCAAGCCAGCTCGCACACAAGCCCGGAAGGGTGTCAGTGGGCGAGGAATTTGCTCAGGAACTGCTTCGTGCGTTCTTCCCTGGGGTTGGCGAACAACGCCTTGGCTTCGCCTTGTTCCACGATCACCCCCTTGTCGAAGAAGATCACCCGGTTGGCCACGTCACGGGCAAAACTCATCTCGTGGGTGACGATCACCATGGTACGGTTTTCCTCGGCGAGGCTGCGGATGGTTGCCAGTACTTCGCCGACCAACTCCGGGTCGAGCGCCGAGGTCGGTTCGTCGAACAGGATCACTTCCGGCTCCATGGCCAACGCGCGGGCAATCGCCACGCGCTGTTGCTGGCCACCGGACAGACGCCGAGGGTAGGCGTCTTCCTTGCCCGCCAGGCCAACCCTGGCCAGCAGCTTGCGCCCCAGGGCCTCAGCGGCTTCGCGCGGCATCTTCTTGACCACGGTCGGCCCTTCGATGACGTTTTCCAGCGCGGTGCGATGGGGGAACAGGTTGAAGTTCTGGAACACAAAGCCGACGTGCTGGCGCAGGCGTCGCACCAGGGTTTGCTGCTGGTTGATCGGCTTGCTGCTGTCGATCTCGATGTCCCCGACCTTGATGCGGCCGCTGGTGGGTTGCTCGAGGAAATTCAGGCAGCGCAGGAAGGTGGTCTTGCCGGAACCGCTGGGGCCGATGATGGCGACGACTTCGCCTTCCTTGACCTCAAGGTCGATGCCGTTGAGTACCACCTGACCCTTGAATTGTTTGGTCAGTTTTTCAACCACGATCATGCTTCAGGACTCCAGGTCATGCCGGTTGACCCGGTCTTCCAGACGATTTTGAAAATGCGCCAGGATGCTCGCCAGGATCCAGTAGATCAGGGCTGCAGAGAGATACATGGTGAAGATTTCGAAGGTGCGCGCCGACACCAGTTGCGCCTGGCGAAACAGCTCGGGCACCTGGATGGTGGCCGCCAGCGCGGTGTCCTTGACCAGCGAAATAAAGCTGTTGCCCAAGGGCGGCAAAGCCGTGCGCATTGCCTGCGGCAGGATGGCCCGGCGCAGGGTCTGCGCACGGGTCATGCCGATACTGGCCGCGGCTTCCCACTGGCCACGCTCGATGGAGCTGATGGCCGCGCGCAGGATTTCACAGGCGTAGGCGGCCATGTTCAGCGAGAAGCCGATCAGGGCCGCCGGGATCGGATCCAGCTCGATGCCCACTTGCGGCAAGCCGTAGTAGATCAGGAACAGCTGCACCAGCAAGGGCGTGCCGCGAAAGAACGACACGTAGACGCGGGCAAGCAAGCTCACTGACTTGAAGCGCGACAGGCGCATCAAGGCCAGGCCGAAGCCCAGCAGCAAGCCGAAAAACATCCCGCCAAGGCTAAGAATCACCGTGTAGTACGCGCCCTTGAGTAGAAAGGGCGCGGAGTCCAGCGCGAGTTGGAAACCTGCTTCCATTATTGAGTGACGTCAGCGTTGAAGTACTTCACGGACAGCTTCTTCAAGGTGCCGTCGGCGCGCAGCTTGTCGAGGGCCTTGTTCACCGCGTCGAGCAGTTCAGGCTCGCCTTTGCGCAGGGCAATACCGGCTTCCTGGCGGGAGAAGGCATCGCCGGCGGTGGCGGTGTCCGGGGCTTTCTTGGCGTATTCCAGAGCGGCCAGGCGGTCGATCAGAATGGCGTCGATGCGGCCGATGCGCAGGTCCTGGAACTTGGTAGGGTCATCGTTGTAAGTCTTGATGATGGCTTTAGGCTGGTTGTCCTTGAGCCATTGCTCGTAGTTGGTGCCCAGGCCCACACCGACTTTCTTGCCGGCCAGGTCGTCGGCGGTCTTGATGCTGTCGACATTCTTCTTCAGCACCAGCGCTTGAATACCGGAGACGGTGTAAGGCTTGGAAAAATCGTATTTCTTCTTGCGCTCTTCAGAGATGGTCACCTGGTTGACCACGGCGTCCAGGCGCTTGGATTCCAGGGCGGCGAGGATACCGTCCCATGGCGTGGCTTGCAGTTTGACCTTCACGCCCAGCTCTTTGGCCAGCGCCTCGGACAGCTCGACTTCGAAACCGCTGAGCTTGCCGCTTTCGTCGACAAAGCTGAACGGTGGGTAGGTGCCTTCGAGACCGATCTTGATCTCGCCGGCTTTCTTGATGCTGTTCAACTGCTCGCCGGCCACTGCCTGGCCGAGCAGGCCAGCCCCGAGTGCCAGGCCCAAAGTGCCAACCAACAACGTGCGACGCAATACAGAAATAGTCATGAAGAGCCCCTGTGTTTTTTATGTTGAGCGAAGCAGGTGACGCAGTAGTCGTATCCTGCCTTAAAGCGCGTAGCGCGTCTTCGCCTACGGCGCGATGATAGAGCGGGTTTTTAAGACTTGAAAATAATATAAATCTAAATTGATATTCGATTATCGAATATACGAGCTATTTAATGTGGGAGCTGGCTTGCCTGCGATAGCGGTGCAAAGGTCAGCACATCGGTAGCTGACAGAGCGCCATCGCAGGCAAGCCTGCTCCCACATTTTTGAGTCCGCGTTTATTCAATTGAATACCGAGTTGTAGGCAAACAACGCCGGCGCCCCGCCGGTATGCAGGAAAATGATCGGACCCTCCTCAAAACGCTGACGCCTGATCCCATCCAACAAGCCGGCCATGGCCTTGCCAGTGTAGACCGGGTCCAGCAGCAGGCCTTCCTGGCTGGCGAGCAGCTTGATGGCCGCCAGCGTACCGGCGTTCGGCTCGCCATAACGGGGGCCGAAGTATTCGTCCCAGAGAATCACCTTGAACGCCTCGGGCACCGTTACGCCCAGCAACTCGGCGGTGCGTTCGGCCAGGCCCTGCACTTTCGGAAACTGTGCTTCTTCGGTGCGCGACACGGTCACGCCAACCACCGGCAGGTTCGGCAGCACGTCGCTCAAGGCCAGGGCGAGGCCACTGTGGGTGCCCGCACTGCCGGACGCCAGCACCACGGCGGAAAACTCGATGCCGCTGTCTTCAATTTGCGCCGCCAGCTCAAGGCCGGCGCGCACGTAACCCAAGGCGCCGAGGGCGTTCGAGCCGCCGATCGGCACCAGGTACGGCTTCTTGCCGTTGCTGCGCAGGCGGTCGGCGAGGGCATTCAGTTGGTCGTCGACATTGTCGAGGTTTTCCACCAATTCGACCTTGGCGTCGAAGAGGTCCAGCAGCAGGCGGTTGCCGTTGCCCAGGTAGTTGGGGTCTTCGGTGCCGGTGGGGTTTTCCAGCAACGCTACGCAACCCAGGCCAAGCTTGGCGGCGAGGGCGGCGGTCTGGCGCACGTGGTTGGACTGGATCGCGCCGGCGGTCACCAGGGTGTCGGCACCCTGGGCGAGGGCATCGGCCGCCAGGTATTCGAGTTTGCGCAGTTTGTTGCCGCCCATGGCCAGCGGCGTGGTGTCGTCGCGCTTGACGTAGATGTCCCTGCCCAACCAGGCCGACAGCCGCTCGAGTTTTTCCAGGGCAGTGGCACCGCCCAGCAGTTCCAGGCGGTTAAAACGGTCGAGCTGTTGTTTGATCATGGCTACGCACGGTGACTGAATGATTGGCCGACTATAGGCAGGCACTTTTCATCGGGCAACCGCCAATCGCTTATTCCGTGAAGTTCTTAGCATCGCACCATTGGTTCTTAAGGGCGGCCAGGGTGCATACCGTAAAGTGATGGCCATTTCGTCAGGAGTGAAGACCGTGAGTGAGCGTTCCAGTCATTGGCAATTACAGACCATCGCCAGCCAACTGCGCGGTGCCCGGGACCAGTGGCGAACGCGCAATGGCCGCTTGAGCGGCGAGCATGGCGGCCGCGAGTTGCCGTCCCGCGAGGCCGTCGCGCAGATTCTCGAAGCACTGTGCGGTGCGCTGTTCCCCATGCGCCTGGGGCCGGTGGACCTGCGTGAAGAAAGTGAAGATTTCTACGTCGGCCATACCCTCGACGTCGCCCTGAATGCCTTGCTGGCACAGGCGCGCCTGGAGCTGCGCTACGCCGCGCGCCAGGGCGGCCAGGATGACAGCGCGGTCGACGCCCTGGCCATCCGCCTGATCCAGGATTTTGCCCTGGCCTTGCCGTCCCTGCGCAGCCTGCTGGACACCGACGTGCTGGCCGCCTACCACGGCGACCCGGCCGCGCGCAGTGTGGATGAGGTGCTGCTGTGCTATCCGGGAATCCTCGCGGTGATTCACCATCGCCTGGCGCACCATCTGTATCGCGCCGGTTTGCCGCTGCTGGCGCGGATCAGCGCCGAAATCGCCCACTCGGCCACCGGTATCGATATCCACCCGGGTGCGCAGATCGGCCCGAGTTTCTTTATCGACCACGGGACCGGCGTGGTGATTGGCGAAACCGCGATCATCGGCGAGCGGGTGCGTATCTACCAGGCCGTGACCCTGGGCGCCAAGCGCTTCCCGGCGGATGAGGATGGGCAGCTGCAGAAGGGCCACCCGCGTCACCCGATTGTCGAGGATGACGTGGTGATCTACGCCGGGGCAACGATCCTGGGGCGGATCACCATCGGCAAGGGCTCAACAATTGGCGGCAATGTGTGGCTGACCCGCAGCGTGCCGGCGGGGGCGAATATCACCCAGGCGAATCTGCAGCATGATGATGGGGCGCAGAAGTAAAAAAAACTGCACACATCCCCTGTGGGAGCGGGCTTGCTCGCGAATGCGGAGTATCTGTCAATGAATCATCGGCTGACCCAGCGCATTCGCGAGCAAGCCCGCTCCCACAGTTGGAATGCATTCCAGACCTGAGCGGATTTCTCCCGAAAATCGCTGAACGTTTTACCTCCCGCACCCGTCATACCAGTCCTTGAGCTAGTGTAGGAATTATCTACCACTCAGCCCTGCGATTAGTCCCAGACCGCCTATCCATGTTTAACTTGAATGTTCGTTCAAGTTAAACCGGTGGTTCGCTGCCCGCTCACAACAGGAGGCTTACCTTTGCTGAGTCCGTTTTTTACAGCCACATCTCCCGCCCGAGGGGTGCATCGTTCATGAGTGCATCGTCGACCCCAGCCAGCGGCCTGGTGCGCATGAATGCGCCCGTCTTCTACTTTGCTGCAACCTTCATCTTGCTGTTCGGCATCACTGTCATCGCTATCCCGCAACAGGCCGGCGCCTGGCTGCTGGCCGCGCAAAACTGGGCGGCCAATACGGTCGGCTGGTACTACATGCTGGCGATGACCCTGTATCTGGTCTTCGTGGTGGTCACCGCGCTATCGGGCTACGGCAAGATAAAACTCGGTGCCGACCACGACGAGCCCGAATTCAGTTACCTGTCCTGGGCCGGCATGTTGTTCGCCGCCGGGATCAGCATCACGCTGTTCTTCTTCTGCGTCTCCGAGCCGCTGACGCACCTGGTGCAACCACCCCAGGGCGCACCGATGAATGCCGACGCCGCGCGCCAGGCCATGCAGATCCTGTTTCTGCACTGGGGCCTGCATGGCTGGGGCGTGTTCGCCTTTGTCGGCATGGCCCTGGCGTACTTCGCCTACCGGCATAACCTGCCGCTGGCGCTGCGTTCGGCGCTGTACCCGCTGATCGGCAAGCGCATCAACGGCCCCATCGGCTATGCGGTGGATGGCTTCGGCATTATCGCCACGGTGTTCGGCCTGGGGGCCGACATGGGCTTTGGTGTGCTGCACCTCAACTCCGGTCTCGACTACCTGTTTGGCATTGCCCATACCCAGTGGATCCAGGTCGGATTGATCACCCTGATGATGGGCGCGGCGATTCTGGTCGCGGTGGCCGGCGTCGACAAGGGCGTGCGAGTGATGTCCGACATCAACATGCTGTTGGCCTGTGCGCTGCTGCTGTTCGTGTTGTTCGCAGGTCCCACCCAGCACCTGCTCAACACGCTGATCCAGAATATCGGCGACTACCTTGGCGCGTTGCCGACCAAGAGTTTTGACGTGTACGCCTACGACAAGCCGAGCGACTGGCTCGGCGGCTGGACGGTGTTCTACTGGGCCTGGTGGATCGCGTGGTCGCCGTTTGTGGGCCTGTTTATCGCGCGGATTTCCCGTGGCCGGACCATCCGTGAGTTCGTCTTCGGCGTGCTGCTGATCCCGCTGGGCTTCACCCTGGCGTGGATGTCGATCTTCGGCAACAGCGCCATCGACCAGGTGCTCAATCACGGGCTGACGGCCCTCGGTCAGTCGGCCATCGATGACCCGTCGATGAGCCTGTACCTGCTGTTGGAAACCTACCCGTGGAGCAAGACGGTCATTGCGGTCACCGTGTTTATCAGCTTCGTGTTCTTCGTGACCTCGGCCGACTCCGGCACCGTGGTGCTCTCGACGCTGTCGTCCAAGGGCGGCAACGCCGATGAAGACGGGCCGAAATGGCTGCGGGTGTTCTGGGGCGCGATGACGGCGCTGGTCACCAGTGCGCTGCTGTTTGCCGGCAGCATCGACTCGTTGAAATCAGCCGTGGTGCTGACTTCGTTGCCGTTCTCGATGATCTTGCTGCTGATGATGTGGGGCCTGCACAAGGCCTTCTACCTCGAGTCGCAAAAGCAGATCGCGCAGTTGCACTCGTTGGCGCCGATCTCGGCTTCCCGCAAGGGCCGTGGCGGCTGGCGCCAGCGCTTGAGCCAGGCCGTGCATTTCCCGTCACGCGATGAGGTGTACCGCTTCCTCGAATCGACGGTGCGCCCGGCGATCGAAGAAGTGACGGCGGTGTTCGTCGAGAAGGGCCTGAGCGTGGTCACTCAGCCGGACCCGGCCAACGACAGCGTCAGCCTCGAAATCGGGCATGGCGAGGAGCATCCATTCATCTACCAGGTGCAGATGCGCGGCTACTTCACGCCGTCGTTCGCCCGGGGTGGCATGGGGTCCAAGGAGATCAACAACCGTCGCTATTACCGCGCGGAAGTGCACCTGAGTGAGGGCAGCCAGGACTACGATCTGGTGGGGTACACCAAGGAGCAGATCATCAACGACATCCTCGACCAGTACGAGCGCCACCTGCAGTTCCTGCACCTGGTGCGCTGACCTGTAACTCCCTGCAAAGCCCCGTTCTACGGGGCTTTCTTAAATTTAATTTCATTCGTCAAACCCTCGGTTTGACGCGCAACTGTCATCTGGCCACTGCGTAATTGTGTGAAGCGTTTGACGCTTTCATTTCAAAACAGTGACGGAGACCGGTAACAATGAAGACGTTATTAAGCCCTATGGTGGGTGCCGCCATGGCGAGCTTTATGCTGTCCGCCCATGCCGATTTTATCGATGACAGCCACGCCGACGTGACCCTGCTCAATCGCTATCTCAACCAGCAGGGGCGTGATGTGGTCAACAGCAACGCCAAGGCCCACAGCATTCGCGATTGGGGCCAGGGTTTCGAGTTCAACTTCAAGTCGGGATACACCGAGGGGCCGGTAGGTTTCGGCTTGGATCTGCAGGCGTTCTACGGGCTGAAACTGGATTCCGGTGGCGACCTCAACGACAAGGATCACCAGGGCCGCTACCCCGGCAGCATGTTCCCGCTGGACAACGGCAAGTCCGCCGACCAGTTCGGCGTGCTCAGCCCGACGTTCAAGATGCGCTTCGCCCAGGACGAGCTGCGCGTCGGCACGCTGTACGGCAACAACCCGGTCCTGGCCAACACCGACGGGCGCCTGTACCAGCAGACCAATACCGGCGTGCAACTGGTGTCCAAGGACCTTACCGACTTCACCTTCACCGGCGGCGATATCCTCAAGACCAAGATCCGTAACGAGACCGGCGACCAGGGCATGATCACCGCCGGCGGCACCAAGGAAAGCGATCGCTTCCTGTTCGGCGGTGCGGACTACACCGGCATCCAGAACACCACCGTCAGCCTGTGGTACTCCAACCTTGAGGACTACTACCAGCAGTTCTTCCTCGGTGCCAAGCGCCATGACGCCCTGTCGGTCGGCGCGATCGACACCGATGTGCGGGTGTTCCGCAGCCTGGGCGTGGGCGGCAACGCCGACGGTGACAAGGACTTCGCGGCGGCGGGTCTCTACGGTGACGGCGTGAACAAGGGGCGCATCAACCAGACCACCGCCAGCTTGCTTGAGAGCTACAGCCTGGACGGCCATACCGTCGGCCTGGGTATCCAGAAAAACAGCGGCGACAGCGACTTTCCCTATCTGGATTCCGGCTTGAACAGCGGCGACAACCGCCAGGGCCCAGGTTCAGGTGCCGACACTCCGGCCTTGACCAACATGCAACTGAACAAATTCCAGCATGCCGGCGAGCGCACCTGGCTGGCGCAGTACAAATATGACTTCGGCAAACTCGGCCTCACCGGCCTGACGTTCTCCGCGGCGTATGCCCACGGCGATGACATCCGCACCGCACAAGGCACCACCAGCGAATGGGAACGTAACGTTGCCGTGGCGTATCAAGTCCCCACCGGCACGCTCAAAGGGCTCGGTGTGACCTGGAAAAATGCCCACGCCAGCCCGGACATCAGCGGTGCCACCGTGCAAGATGAAAACCGCTTTTATGTCAGCTATGTCGTTCCACTCTGGTAGGCAATTGCTGTAAAACGGAAAGGCAGACTTAAGCGATTCAGCTGGTTAAAAGGCCTGGGAATAACCTTATTCCCAGGCCTTATTTGCCTACGTCCAAGAGAGGATTCGATGACTTACATTGCTGCCGAAAACCGCTATGAATCTATTCCGTATCGCCGCGTAGGCCGCAGTGGACTGGTGCTGCCGGCACTGTCCCTGGGGCTGTGGCACAACTTTGGCGACAGCACCCCGATCGACACCCAGCGCGCCCTGTTGCGCACCGCGTTCGACCTGGGGATCAACCACTTCGACCTGGCCAACAACTATGGCCCGCCGTACGGCAGCGCCGAGATCAACTTCGGCCGTTTGCTGCGCGAAGACTTCAAGCACTACCGCGACGAATTGATCATCTCCAGCAAGGCCGGCTGGGACATGTGGCCCGGCCCCTACGGCCAGGGCGGCGGTTCGCGCAAATACGTGCTGGCCAGCCTCGACCAGAGCCTGCAACGCCTGGGCGTCGACTATGTGGATATTTTCTACTCGCACCGGTTTGATGCCGACACCCCACTGGAAGAAACCGCCAGCGCCCTCGCCACCGCCGTGCAACAGGGCAAGGCGTTGTACATCGGCATCTCTTCCTACTCCGGGGTAAAAACCCGCGAAATCGCCGCGCTGCTCAAAGAGTGGAAAGTGCCGCTGCTGATTCATCAACCGGCCTACAACCTGCTCAACCGTTGGGTGGAAAAAGACCTGCTGGACACCACCGAAGAACTCGGCGCCGGGGTGATTGCGTTCACACCGCTGGCTCAAGGGCTGCTGACCGACAAGTACCTCAACGGCGTGCCGGCCGATGCACGAGTGAATCGTCCGGGTGGCGGTTCGTTGCAGGCCAAGCACCTGTCCGAAGCCAACATCGCCCATGTGCGTGCGCTGAATGAAATCGCCCAGCGCCGTGGCCAGAGTCTGGCGCAACTGGCCCTGGCCTGGACCTTGCGCGACCCACGGGTGACCAGTGCGCTGATCGGTGCGAGCCGGCCGGAGCAGATCATTGAAAACGTCGGGGCGTTGAAGAACCTGAGCTTCAGTGCCGAAGAACTGGCGGAGATCGATCGGTTCGCGCAGGAAGGCGGGATCAACTTGTGGGAGAAGCCGTCTACTGCTGAGTAATCTGCAGTAGTCGGTCACTGTGCCGGGCTTGCCTGTGAGGGTGGTGGGTCAGTCGATGAAGGTGTTGGCTGATCCACCGTTTTCGCAGGCAAGCCAGCTCCCACAGTTGATCTTCAGTGGGGCGAATTTCCTTGGTCCGGCTCGGTCACTGTGGGAGCCGGGCTTGCCGGTGATGGCGGTGGGTCAGTCGATGATGGTGTTGGCTGGGCTACCGCTATCGCAGGCAAGCCAGCTCCCACAGTTGATTTTCAGTGGGGCGAATTTCCTTGGCCGGGCTCGGTCACTGTGGGAGCTGGGCTTGCCGGTGAGGGTGGTGGGTCAGTCGATGGAGGTGTTGGCTGGGCTACCGCTTTCGCAGGCAAGCCAGCTCCCACAGTTGATTTTCAGTGGGGCGAATTTCCTTGGCCCGACTCGGTCACGGTGGGAGCCGGGCTTGCCTGTGAGGGTGGTGTGTCAGTCGATGAAGATGTTGGCTGATCCACCGCTTTCGCAGGCAAGCCAGCTCCCACCCTCGATCTTCTGTGTGATCTAGAACGGCACGTCCCCAAGAATCGTCGCCCGGTGCATCACGCGCCGTTGCGGCCGGTAGTCATCTACCGCGTAATGCTGGGTCACGCGGTTGTCCCAGAACGCCACGTCATTTTCCTGCCAACGCCAGCGAATGGTGAACTCCGGGCGGGTCGCGTGAGCGAACAGCAGCTTCAGGATCGCTTCGCTTTCGGCAGGTTCGAGCTCATTGATCCTGGTGGTAAACCCATCGCTCACAAACAACGATTTACGCCCACTCACCGGATGCGTGCGCACCACCGGATGCGACAGCGGCGGGTTTTTCTTGCGGGTTTCTTCCCAGCGCGCCAGGTCTTCGGCGGTGTTGCCGAAGCGTTCCAGCGGGAAGGATTTGGTGAAGTCGTGGGTGGCGGTAAGCCCGTCGAGCAAGCGCTTCAACGGCTCGGACAGCGCCTCATACGCCGCGATGCCACTGGCCCACAACGTGTCGCCACCAAACGCCGGCAGCAGTTTGGCGCTGAGCACCGCGCCAAGCGCCGGGGTGGGCAGGAAGGTCACGTCGGTGTGCCACACGGCGTTGTCACGCACGTCGGTGACGGCGGTGTCGAGGATCAGCACTTCGGGCTGTTCCGGCACATTGGGGTAGATCGGGTGGATGTGCAGGTCGCCGAAATTCGCCGCGAACCGCGCCTGTTGCTGCGGGGTGATCGGCTGGCCACGGAAGAACAGCACCGAGTGCGTGAGCAACGCCTGTTCGATGGCGTCGCGCTGTTCGACGTTCAGCGGCTGGGTGATATCGACGCCACTGATCTGGGCGCCCAGGGCGGTGCTTAATGGCGTAACGGTCAGGCTGCTCATGCGGTTCTCGTCAATAAGTGCTTAGTGTGCCTGGCCATGCCAAGGCACCAATTTGCGCTGCAGGGCGCGCAGGCCCATTTCCATGGCGAAGGCAATCAGCGCGATCACCAGGATCCCTAGTACCACCACATCGGTGACCAGGAACTGCGCCGCCGACTGCACCATGAACCCCAGGCCACTGGTGGCCGCGATCAGCTCGGCAGCAACCAATGTCGACCAGCCCACCCCCAGGCCGATGCGCACGCCGGTGAGGATGTCGGGCAGGGCGCTCGGCAGGATCACATGGCGAATCAACTGGGCGCGGGTCGCACCCAGCGACTGTGCCGCGCGCAGTTTGGCCGGGTCGACGGTGCGCACGCCGGTCGCGGTGGCGATGGCAATCGGGGCAAAGATCGCCAGGTAAATCAGCAGCACCTTGGACAGCTCGCCGATGCCGCACCAGATCACGATCAGCGGCAGATACGCCAACGGCGGAATCGGCCGGTAGAACTCGATCAGCGGGTCGAGAATGCCACGCGCAATACGGTTGGCGCCGATGGCAATGCCCACCGGCACGGCGGTCAGCACTGCAAAGCCCAGGCCCAGGCCGATACGGCTGAGGCTCGCGCCCAAGTGCTGCCATAGGGTGGAATCCATGTAGCCCGTGGTCGCCAGCAGCCAGCCTTTTTGCAGCACGGCAGACGGCGGCGGCAGGAACAGCGGCTCGATCAGACCGGTGGCGGTCACGGCCCACCAGATGGCCAGCAAGGCCACCAGGGTCAGCAGGCTGATCCAGCGCGTGCTCAGGCTGCGGCGCACGGGGATAACGGCGTGCGGCACCGACTTGGTCGCGGTGGCGGGAAGTTCGTAGCTGCTCATGCGGACACCTGCCGTTGCGAGAACACTTTGCCCAGCACGTGTTCGCGGGTTTCGATAAAACGCGGGTCGGATTTGATCGCCCGCGCCGACTCACCGGCGGCGTAGCGTTGGCCAAAGTCCAGGTGCAGGCGTTCGACGATCTGGCCGGGGTTGGGCGCCAGCAGGATCAAGTCAGTGGCGAGAAATACCGCCTCTTCGATGTCATGGGTGATCAGGAATACCGGCTTGGCCGTGCGCCGCCAGACTTGCAGCAACAGCTCCTGCATCTGCTCGCGGGTGAAGGCATCGAGGGCGCCGAAGGGTTCGTCCATCAGCAACACGCGCGGGTCTGCTGCCAAGGCGCGGGCCAGGCCGACGCGCTGTTTCTGGCCGCCGGAGAGCTGCCAGATGCGGCGGTTGTCGAAACCGGCGAGGTCCACCAGTGCGAGCATTTCCCGGGCGCGCACTTCGCGTTGTGCCTTGGCCACTCCGGCCAGTTCGAGGCCGAAGCCGACGTTGGCGAGCACGTCCTGCCAGGGCAGCAGGGCGTCGTCCTGGAACACCACGCCACGTTCGGCGCTCGGGCCTTTGACCGGCACGCCATCAAGGGTGATGCGCCCGGCGGACGGTTCGACAAAGCCGGCAATCAGATTCAACAGCGAAGTCTTGCCACTGCCGGACGGGCCGAGGGCTACCAGCAATTGCTGGGGCCCGAGCTCCAATGAAATATCAGACAGTACCGGTTCTGTGGCGCCTGGGTACTGTGCGCTGATGCGCTCCAGTTGTAGCAAGGCCATCGCGATGAACTCCTGAATCAGTTAGTGATGAACTTGGCGCTGACGTAAGGGGCGTAGTCCGGCAGCACGGCGTCGACCTTGCCTTGCTCCTTCAAGAACGCTGCAGTGTCGGTCACCGCCTTGGTGGTCGGGGCGCCCAGCAGGGTTACCTGGTCAGCCGCCAATGGATAGACGTTGCCTTGCAGCAGCAGCGGGATATCACTGGCCTTGGCGCCGGAGAGCTTCACCAGTTTGTCGACGTTACCTTTGTCAGCGATCCAGGCTTGTGGGTCTTTGCGGTACGCGGCGTAGGCGTCCAGGGTGACCTTGGCGAAGGCCGTGACAATTTCCGGGTGCTTCTCGGCAAAATCCTTACGTACGATCCACGCATCGAAGGTCGGCGCGCCGAACTTGGCCAGTTCGCCGGAGGTGATCAGCACCTTGCCGTTTTCCTTGGCCACGCCCAGGGCGGGGTCCCATACGTAAGTGGCATCGATGTCACCGCGCTTCCAGGCGGCGATGATTGCCGGCGGGGCGAGGTTGAGGATGGTCACTTTCGAGGGGTCGATGTTCCAGTGCTTCAGCGCGGCGAGCAGGCTGTAGTGACCGGTGGACACGAACGGTACCGCGACTTTCTTGCCGACCAGGTCGTGCGGGCTGTTGATCCCCGAACCGTTGCGCGCCACCAGGGCTTCGGCACCGCCGATCTGGGTAGCAACGAGGAAGGTTTCCACCGGCACTTTGCGCGTGATCGCTGCGGTCAGCGGGCTGGATCCGAGGTAGCCGATCTGCACGTCGCCGGAAGCGATGGCGGCGATGATGTCGGCGCCGTTGTCGAATTTGCGCCAGTCGATCTTGGCGTTGGTGGCTTTTTCATAAGCACCGTCGGCCTGGGCGACTTTCGCCGGGTCCACGGTGGTCTGGTAGGCGATGGTTACATCCGTCGCGTGGGCAAACAGACTGGCACCGGCCAAGGACAACGCCGCCAGGAGGCGCAGTGGGGTCAAAAGTTTCAAAGGGAAGCTCCTCAATCAGGCGGCCGAGGGTCGGCGTGTGAGGAGACTAAATGATCTAAGAATCCGAAAATAAATAACATTTTCGAATTAGCTTATGAGGAGAAGAGTGAATGCGGGTGTTGAGGGCGCATTGGCCAAATGTGCGAGCTGGCTTGCCTGCGATGCTCACGACTCGGTAGTTCAGATCTACCGGGTTGATGCTATCGCAGGCAAGCCAGCGCCCACACGGGGTGGCGTGATGCCTTAGTTACTGATCGCCAGGATACTGGCCTGGTACGACCCGACAAACACGTCAAAATCGCCCACTTCGTTCTGTTCCAGCTCCGCCTGCTGTGCCAGCGACGTGCGCGCCAGCTCTTCAAAGCGCGCCTGCTCTTCGGCTGGCAACGGCTCGCGGCGAAAATGCTCGGCGTGGACCTCGCTCTGATGCAGGGAGAACTGCGCAAAACTCTCTTTGCGCTCGGCCATTGCCGCCAGCACTTGGGCCGATGGCGTCAGGGACGGGTCCTTGACCTTGGCCAGTTGGGCGTCCAGCGCCTCGCTGTGTTCGCTGATGCCGTGGCTCGCATCCAGCAGGGCCGCCAGCGGCGCAATCTGCTCGAGCAATTCGGTGGCCCATTCCTTCATGTCCACTGCCTGGCCCTGGCGCTGCAATTGCAGGCCCGGACGCCGGCCTTCCTTGACCACGCTGAGGAAGTTGGACGTGGCGTTGCCGCATTCGTTATTGGCGAACAGCGGGCTGTCGTTCAGCGCGCAGTACAGCAGGAACGCGTCGAGGAAGCGCGACTCCGGCAGGTCGATACCCATCGGCAGGAACGGGTTGATGTCCAGGCAGCGTACTTCGATGTACTGGATGCCACGCGCCATCAGCGCCTGGATCGGCCGTTCGCCGGTGTAGGTCACGCGCTTGGGGCGGATGTTGGAGTAGTACTCGTTTTCGATCTGCAGGATGTTGGTGTTGAGTTGTACCCATTCACCGTCCTTGTGCGTGCCGACTTCGACGTAGGGCGCGTAGGGCGTTGCCACCGCTTCGCGCAGGCTGTCGGTGTAGCTGGCCAGATCGTTGTAGCACGGCGTCAGGCCAGCCTGGGCGTTGCTCTGGTAACCCAGGTCGCTCATGCGCAGGCTGGTGGCGTACGGCAGGTACAGGGTGTCGGCGTCGAGCACTTCCAATTGATGCGAGCGACCGCGCAGGAAGCCCGCGTCCAGTGCCGGCGAGGCCCCGAACAGGTACATCAACAGCCAGCTGTAGCGGCGGAAGTTGCGGATCAGCGCGATATAGGCAGTGGACTGGTAGTCGCGGTCGGTGCCGACAAACCCTTCCGTCTCCTTGAGCAGCGGCCACAACTGTTCCGGCAGCGAGAAGTTGTAGTGGATACCGGCGATGCACTGCATGGTCTTGCCGTAACGCAGGGCCAGGCCCTTGCGGTACACGTACTTGAGCTGTCCGATATTGGAGGTGCCGTAGTAGGCAATCGGAATGTCTTCCTCGGCCGGCAACGGGCACGGCATCGAAGGGCTCCACAGGTATTCGCTGCCGAGCTTGGTGTAGGCAAAGCGATGGATCTTGTCCAGGCTGCTCAGGGTATCGGCCGGGTTGGGCAGGGCTGGGGTGATGAACTCCAGCAGCGATTCCGAGTAGTCGGTGGTGATCTGTTCATGGGTCAACGCGGCGCCCAGGGCTTCGGGGTGCGGCGTTTGCGCCAGGCGACCCTCACCGGTGACACGTAGGCATTCACGCTCGATGCCGTGCAAGCATTGCTCTAGCAGGGAGAGGTGTTCGCGCTTGCCGAGCAGGGCCAGGCGGCGGTTGAGAAGTTCGCTCAAGTTAGATTCCTTCACGCGTCAGTCGCCCCAATATGGGGGTGGGCAAGACGGTCTACAAGGGTGAAGTTAAAACTGGCGTTATCGCCTGGTTTTGAGTCGATTTGACTCGCTTTGGAAAAGCCTACTTCACTCCTTGAATTGGGCTATAGCGCAGCAAGAAAATTCCGACGCTGTTGTCGCAGCGCCGAAATTAACTCAAATCGAGGGCGGGGAGCTATAGGACAGCGAAGGTGCCTTGTGCTTTTGCGACCAGTTTTTCGTCCTGGTACACCTCGGCCTCGACCACCAGGGTGCGTCGACCGGCGTGAATCACGCGGCTGGTGCATAACACGTCACCGTCGGAGACCGCGCGAATGTAATTGATCTTGCATTCGATGGTCGCGCTCTGCTGGTCGAAGCCATGGGAGCTGGAACAGGCCAGCCCCATGGTGATGTCCACGAGGCTGAAAATTGCCCCGCCATGGAGCTTGCCTGCGCGGTTGCGCAGTTGCGGCTCCAGGGTCAGGGCCACCTCGGCAACGCCTTCGTCCAGGCGTTGCAGGCGGCAGCCGATCAGTTCGCTGAAGGCGCTCTGGGTCAAGCCGGCTGGGATTTCCATCAGCGTTTCTTCAACTGTTTGGCGTTGGCGAACAGCGAGGCCATGGCGTTATTGGACGGCGCGGCGGTCGCGGTTTCCTTGCGCGGCGCATTGTTCTGCGACTGGCGCGGCGCCGAGCCTGGGCGGGCACCGCGAGCCCCGTCGATTTTCTCGCCAGGGGTGTCGCTCATGCGCATCGACAGGCCGACGCGTTTGCGCGGGATGTCGACTTCCATGACCTTGACCTTGACCACGTCACCGGCTTTCACCGCTTCACGTGGGTCCTTGATGAACTTCTCCGAAAGCGCAGAGATGTGCACCAAACCGTCCTGATGCACGCCGATGTCCACAAAGGCACCGAAGTTGGTCACGTTGGTCACCACACCTTCGAGGATCATGCCCAGTTGCAGGTCCTTGAGGTCTTCGACGCCGTCCTGGAACTCGGCGGTCTTGAACTCGGGACGCGGGTCACGGCCGGGTTTTTCCAGCTCTTGCAGGATGTCGGTGATGGTCGGCACACCGAAGGTTTCATCGGTGTACTTTTTCGGATCCAGGCGCTTGAGGAACGCGGCGTCGCCGATCAGCGAGCGGATGTCGCGGTCGGTCTCGGCCGCAATGCGCTGCACCAGCGGATAGGCTTCCGGGTGAACCGCCGAGGCGTCCAGCGGGTTGTCGCCATTCATCACGCGCAGGAAACCGGCGGCCTGTTCGAAGGTTTTTTCACCCAGGCGTGCGACTTTTTTCAGCGCGGCGCGGGTTTTAAACGCGCCGTTCTCGTCACGGTGGGTGACGATGTTCTGCGCCAGGGTCGAATTCAGGCCGGAGATTCGCGCCAGCAGCGCCACGGAGGCGGTGTTCACGTCCACGCCCACGGCGTTTACGCAGTCTTCCACGACCGCGTCCAGGCCGCGCGCCAGTTTCAGCTGCGACACGTCGTGCTGGTACTGGCCGACACCAATGGATTTAGGGTCGATTTTCACCAGTTCGGCCAGCGGATCCTGCAGGCGACGGGCGATGGACACCGCACCACGGATCGACACGTCGAGGTCCGGGAATTCCTTGGACGCGAGCTCCGACGCCGAATACACCGAAGCGCCGGCCTCGGAGACCATGACCTTGGTCATCTTCATGGCTGGGTATTTTTTGATCAGCTCGGCGGCCAGCTTGTCGGTTTCACGGCTGGCGGTGCCGTTGCCGATGGCGATCAGGTCCACGGCGTGCTTGGCGCACAGGGCCGCCAGGATCGCCAGGGTCTGGTCCCACTTGTTGTGTGGCACGTGCGGGTACACAGTCGCGTGGTCCAGCAGCTTGCCGGTGGCATCGACCACGGCGACCTTGCAGCCGGTACGCAGGCCCGGGTCGAGGCCCAGGGTCGCACGCGGGCCGGCCGGGGCGGCCAGCAGCAGGTCGTGCAGGTTGTGGGCGAAGACGTTGATCGCTTCGGTTTCGGCACCGTCGCGCAACTCGCCCAGCAGGTCGGTTTCCAGGTGGGTGTAGAGCTTGACCTTCCAGGTCCAGCGCACCACTTCGCCCAGCCATTTATCTGCAGGACGGTTCTGATTTTGAATGCCGAATTGTTGACCGATCATGCCTTCGCACGGGTGCATGGTGCCCGGCAGCTCGTCGCCGACTTTCAGCGCGGAGCTGAGAATGCCTTCGTTGCGGCCACGGAAAATCGCGAGCGCGCGGTGGGACGGCATACTTTTCAGCGGTTCATCGTGTTCGAAATAATCGCGGAACTTGGCGCCTTCTTCCTCTTTGCCGGCGATGACGCGGGCGCTGAGGGTGGCTTCCTGCTTGAGGTAGGTGCGCAGTTTTTCCAGCAGGCTGGCGTTTTCGGCAAAACGCTCCATGAGGATGTATTTGGCGCCCTCGAGGGCGGCCTTGACGTCGGCGACACCTTTTTCGGCGTCGATAAAGCGCGCGGCTTCGGTTTCCGGGGTCAGCGACGGGTCGTTGAACAGGCCGTCAGCCAACTCGCCGAGGCCGGCTTCCAGGGCAATCTGGCCCTTGGTGCGGCGCTTCTGTTTGTACGGCAGGTACAGGTCTTCGAGACGGGTCTTGGTGTCGGCGAGCTTGATGTCGCGTTCCAGTTGCGGGGTCAGCTTGCCCTGCTCCTCGATGCTGGCGAGGATGCTGATACGCCGTTCGTCGAGTTCTCGCAGGTAGCGCAGGCGCTCTTCCAGGTGTCGTAGTTGGGTGTCGTCGAGGCTGCCGGTCACTTCTTTACGGTAACGGGCGATGAAGGGCACCGTGGAGCCTTCATCCAGTAGAGCGACGGCCGCTTCGACCTGTTGTGGGCGTACACCGAGTTCCTCGGCGATGCGGCTGTTGATGCTGTCCATAAAACCACCTGAAATTCTTAGAAGCAGCCCGCAGGCCCGGAAAACAAGGCCTTGCGCGGCTGGTTGAGCGGCCCGACTGGCGCCGCTGCCTGGGTCAAGAGGCTGCCTATTGACCCTCGAAATCGAAAAAATCACGACAAGCGGGTGAAAAAAAGCCCGGCAGTAAACGGTAACGATCTGACGTTGCCCTGCACGACGGCGCCGCATTATAACCAGCGTTCTGTCCTTGGGGGGTACTGCGCCCGTGGTTGTGGGACGCGGGTTCGCTGGCGGTAGAGGAAAAATCTGCTAACAATGCACACGGTGCGTATAACGGCAGCTACGCCATAATGCGCGCCGAGATAAGAGGAGCATCCAATGAGCAGCACTGCACAAACTGCTGAAGGCGAAAAAATTCTCATCGTTGATGACGATCCGGGGCTGAGCAGCCTGCTGGAGCGTTTCTTCAACTCCAAGGGCTATCGTGCCCGCGCGGTGCCGAACACCGAGCAAATGGACCGCCTGTTGGGGCGTGAAGTGTTCAACCTGGTCGTGCTCGACCTGATGTTGCCCGGCGAAGACGGCCTCACCGCCTGCAAGCGCCTGCGCAGCGCGAACAACCAGATTCCGATCATCATGCTCACCGCCAAGGGTGATGAGTTGAGCCGCATCAAGGGCCTCGAGCTGGGCGCTGATGACTACCTGGCCAAGCCGTTCAACCCTGACGAGCTGATGGCCAGGGTCAAGGCCGTGCTGCGTCGCCAGGCCGCTCCGGTACCCGGTGCCCCGGGCAGCGAAGACGAGAGCGTCACATTTGGCGACTACGAACTGTCGCTGGCCACTCGTGAGCTCAAGCGCGGCGATGAAGTGCACATGCTCACCACCGGCGAATTCGCCGTGCTCAAGGCGCTGGTGATGAACGCGCGCCAGCCGCTGACCCGCGACAAGCTGATGAACCTGGCCCGTGGCCGGGAGTGGGACGCCCTGGAGCGCTCCATCGATGTGCAGATCTCCCGTCTGCGCCGGATGATCGAGCCGGATCCGTCCAAACCACGGTACATCCAGACGGTATGGGGCGTGGGCTATGTGTTTGTGCCGGATGGCACCGCAACAAAGTGACCAATGATTTGCAGGGCGGGCATTCCAACGTTTGATTCCATGAGGGTCGACGGGATGCCCGGCGTCTGCAATTCTGCGAGCGCCGCTCGTTCCTGCCAGGTGTCCAGCTGTCTTCTATGAAAACCCCTCTTTGGTTCCCGCAAAGTTTTTTCTCCCGCACCCTTTGGCTGGTGCTGATCGTCGTTCTGTTTTCCAAGGCGCTCACGCTGGTTTATCTGTTGATGAACGAAGACGTGCTGGTGGATCGGCAGTACAGCCACGGTGTCGCCCTGACATTACGTGGCTATTGGGCAGCCGATCCCGAGAGTCGTGAAAAAATCGCCAAGGCGTCGACATTGATTCGGGTTGACGGGGCCGGCGTGCCGGAAGGCGAGCAGCATTGGCCTTACAGCGAGATCTACCAGCGCCAGATGCAGGCCGAGCTGGGCGAGGACACCGAAGTTCGGTTGCGCATGCATGTCTCACCCGCATTGTGGGTGAGGGCGCCGAGCCTGGGGGATGCCTGGATCAAGGTGCCGCTGTACCCGCATCCGCTGCGGGGACAGAAGATCTGGAACGTGCTGGGCTGGTTCCTGGCGATCGGGCTGCTCTCAACCGCCTCGGCGTGGATTTTCGTGCGCCAGCTCAACCAGCCACTCAAGCGCCTGGTCTTTGCTGCGCGCCAGCTGGGGCAGGGTCGCAGCGTGCGCTTGCCGGTCAGCGATACGCCCAGTGAGATGACCGAGGTGTATGGCGCGTTCAACCAGATGGCGGAGGACGTCGAACAGGCCGGGCGCGAACGCGAGCTGATGCTGGCGGGCGTGTCCCATGACCTGCGCACACCGTTGACGCGCTTGCGGCTTTCTCTGGAACTGATGGGCAATCATTCCGACCTGACCGATGACATGGTTCGCGATATCGAGGACATGGACGCGATTCTCGACCAGTTCCTGGCGTTTATCCGCGATGGTCGTGACGAGGTGGTGGAGGAGGTCGACCTGACAGACCTGGTGCGTGAGGTGGTAGCGCCTTACAACCAGAACGGCGAACAGGTGCGCATGCGCCTGGAACCGATCCAGCCGTTTGCGCTGCGCCGGGTGTCCATGAAGCGTTTGTTGAACAACCTCATTGGCAACGCCTTGCACCATGCCGGCTCGGATGTGGAAGTGGCGGCGTATGTGTCCGGCGACAGCGCGGCACCTTATGTGGTGCTGAGTGTGATGGACCGTGGCACCGGCATTGACCCGGCCGAGCTGGAAGGCATATTCAACCCGTTCACCCGTGGCGATCGTGCGCGGGGTGGCAAGGGCACCGGTCTGGGGTTGGCAATCGTCCGCCGGATCGCCTCGATGCACGGCGGCAATGTCGAACTGCGCAACCGCGAAGGGGGCGGCCTGGAAGCGCGCGTACGGCTGCCGCTCGGCCTGATGTTGCCCCGCGACGCGGTGTAGGGGCAGGTCCAGCTTCAAGCTTCAAGCTTCAAGCTATAAGCTGCAAGAGCAAGGCAAGCCGATTTGCTCTTTCTTGCAGCTTGAGGCTTGCAGCTTACAGCTTGAGACTAGCCTTTGCCCTTGGTCCTGGTCATGTTCGGCCCGCCATTTTTCTCCAGGTGCTGGATGATGATCCCCGCCACGTCCTTGCCGGTGGTGGTCTCGATGCCTTCCAGGCCCGGTGATGAGTTCACTTCCATCACCAGCGGGCCATGGTTGGATCGCAGGATATCCACACCCGCCACGCTCAACCCCATTACCTTGGCTGCACGCAGCGCGGTCATGCGTTCTTCAGGGGTGATCTTGATCAGGCTGGCGCTGCCGCCACGGTGCAGGTTGGAGCGGAACTCACCGGGCTTGGCCTGGCGCTTCATGGCGGCAATCACCTTGTCACCCACCACGAAGCAGCGGATATCCGCGCCACCGGCTTCCTTGATGTATTCCTGCACCATGATGTTCTGCTTGAGCCCCATGAACGCCTCGATCACCGACTCGGCGGCGGTCGCGGTTTCACACAGCACCACACCGATGCCCTGGGTGCCTTCCAGTACCTTGATCACCAACGGCGCGCCGTTGACCATCTCGATCAGGTCAGGGATGTCATCGGGCGAGTGGGCAAAGCCGGTGACCGGCAGGCCAATGCCGCGACGCGAGAGCAATTGCAGCGAGCGCAGCTTGTCCCGCGAACGGGCGATGGCCACCGATTCATTGAGGGGGAACACCCCCATCATTTCAAACTGGCGCAACACTGCGCAGCCATAGAACGTCACCGAGGCGCCGATCCGCGGGATCACTGCATCAAACCCTTCCAGCGGCTTGCCCCGGTAGTGGATCTGCGGCTTGTGGCTGGCAATGTTCATGTAGGCACGCAACGTGTCGATCACCACCATTTCGTGGCCACGTTCGGTGCCGGCCTCGACCAGGCGGCGGGTGGAATACAGACGCGGGTTTCGCGACAGCACAGCAATCTTCATGCAGCACCTGGGGCAGAAATAGTAGAGACCGGGAACACCGGCTTGTCTTGAACGTACTTGACGCCGGGATTGACCACCAGGTGGCCGTCAATCAGCGCCTTGGAACCCAGCAACAGGCGGTAACGCATGGCCTTGCGGCAGGCCAGGGTGAACTCCACCCGCCATACCCGATCCCCCATCGCCAGGGTGGTGCTGATCACATAGCGCACCTGCGCATGGCCGTTGGAGCTCTTGATGGTTTTCATCGTCACCAGGGGCGCTTCGCAGCGGCGGTGACGCAGTTGCACCACGCTGCCCAGGTGGGCGGTGAAGCGCACCCACTTCTCACCGTCGCGCTCAAACGGCTCGATATCGGTGGCGTGCAGGCTGGAGGTGCTGGCACCGGTGTCGATCTTCGCACGCAGGCCTGCCACTCCCAGGTCGGGAAGTGCCACCCACTCACGCAGACCCACAACGGTCAAATGGTCAAATGTCTTCAATATGGGTAACCGGTCAATTCGCCCAGGCGCGCGGGGAAACCTCGGCCAGGGCTTTGAATGCGGGCTTGGCGAACCAATAACCCTGCATCAGAAATATTCCGCAGTCGGACAGGAAATCGCGCTCGCCGGCACTTTCGATGCCTTCGGCGATGACAGTAACCCCCAACTGCTCACAGATTGTGACAATCCCCTGGACGATCACCTGACGGACACGGTCCTGGTCGACATCGCGGATCAGCGCCATGTCGAGTTTGATCAAGTCAGGTTGGAAATCGGCCAGCAGATTCAGCCCCGAATAGCCCGCGCCGAAATCGTCGATGGCGGTCTTGAAGCCGAATTCACGATATTCACGCAGAATATTGGTCAAATGGCGATAGTTATCTACATGCTCGCTTTCCAGTGTCTCGAAAATCAGTTGGTCCAGCGGAAAATTGTGCGCGCGAGCCGCCTCCAGGGTGCTGCGGATGCACAGCTCCGGACGGTACACGGCGTTGGGCATGAAATTGATGGAAAGGTGGGTTTGCATGCCCAGTGCGCTGGCCTGGGCAATTGCCTGGGTCCGGCAGCGCTGGTCGAAACGGTAGCGGTTGCTGTCGTTGACCTGCTCCAGTACCGACATCGCGCCTTCGCCATTGATACCGCGCACCAAGGCTTCGTTGGCAAAAATCGTATGGTCTCGCAGGTCTACGATAGGTTGGTAGGCAAAGGCAAAGTCGAAACCCAAGGGCTCGCTTTGCTGGCACCCCACGCACCGTTGGTTAGGCGAGGTGAGTGAAATGGGAAAGTCGGTCACGGTGAATCCTCGCGAAATCAGGGTGCTACCTGGCGTATCTTAGGTGAGCCTTGGGGTTTATGCGTCGAAGGGTTTCAACGGTAAAGTTGCGACATTTTTCAGAGCGGGGAATTCAAGTGGCTCAAAAGCAGGAAGAGGAAGAAAAGGTCCGTCTGGACAAGTGGTTGTGGGCCGCGCGTTTCTACAAAACACGTGCCCTGGCCAAGGCTGCCATCGAGAGCGGCAAGGTGCATCATCGCGGCGAGCGCTGCAAGCCGGGCAAAGAGCCACGTGTCGGTGATGAGTTGCAGATTCGTATAGGCTTTGACGAGAAGACCGTAGTGGTCCAGGCGCTTTCGATTGTGCGCCGTGGTGCGCCCGAAGCGCAGGCGTTGTACACCGAGACTGAAGCGAGTATCGCCAAGCGCGAAAACGCGGCGGCCATGCGCAAGGCGGGCGCTACCGGCATGACCACCGATGGCAAGCCGAGCAAGAAGCAACGCCGCGATCTGTTCAAGTTTCGCGGCAGTGGCAATGACGACTAGCTCCGCCGGCGACCCCTATCTGTCCCGGTGCTGCAGCGGACTCGTTGTGGCGAGCGGGCTTGCCCCGCGTCGGGCTGCGCAGCAGCCCCATCCCACCCCCAGTGAGGCGTCTGTTTCCAGGGCTGCTTCGCCGCCCAACGCGGGACAAGCCCGCTCGCTACAGTCGGTTATTGCGGCGAGTTCATGATGCTCAGTCGGCCGATCAGCGGCACCCGCTGAAACAGCCCGAACACCGGCGCTGTCAGCCGCAGCAACCCATTCGACACCTTCGCCGCAAACGGCGTGTAATAGCCCCAGCCCAGTGCCAACAGCGCCAGCAGTACACCGCCGATGTAATCATCCTGCCCCCAATGCGCGCCTGCTACCAGGCGCGGCATCATGAACAACAGCGCCAGGCCCCAGATCACCAGGATCTGGCCGATGCGCTTGGCGAACACCGTCATGAACATCGCCCAGATCAACAACACCGAGGCATGATCCCCCGGGAAGCTCTGGCTGGAGCGGTCCTTCAATTCCCAAGTCTTCTCCAGCCCCGGGAAATAGTCACTCATATGAATCGCGCCGCTGATGACCATCGACGGGCTGCTGTGTTGCCAGCCCATCTGTGCCGCGAGTTTGGAAAACAGCATGCGGATAAACAGCAACAGCAGCAGAATGCCGACAAAACCTAACACTGCCTGGCGCACTTGTACGGCCTTGAATACCCACTCACCGCGAATCAGCAGCGTCAGCAGAATCACCCCGACCACTGCATCAAATGGCCGCAAACTGGCCACGGCCCACACATGCAGCCACGTTGAGTTGCTCGCCAGCGGATCATTGAGCAGATGAAACAGCCACTCGTCGAAAATCACACACAGCATCTGGCCCGTGGGCCACAGCCAAAAACACAGCAGCCCGATAGCGAGTAGATTGCAAAGAGCCCATCGCCGGAGGTTCCACTTGGCTTGGAACAAACCCGGATTGTTCATAAACTGTCCCTCTCGCTCAATTAAGCTCTCTGTTTCCAGGAGAAAGCCGCACCAAGATGGTGCTAAAGCGTTTAATTTTATAAACCTTGTAATCAATTTGTCATCAATTCAGATACCCAGACCTATGACTGATCTACCGGATACCGACTTCACCCAACGCTTTATCTTCGACGAGAACGACGCCCGCGGCGAACTGGTCTCGCTGGAGCGCAGCTATGCCGAAGTCCTTGCCAAGCACCCCTATCCGGAGCCGGTCGCGCAACTGCTCGGTGAGTTGATGGCGGCAGCTGCGCTGCTGGTCGGCACGATGAAATTCGATGGTTTGCTGATCCTGCAGGCCCGCTCCGAAGGCCCGGTCCCGATGCTGATGATCGAGTGCTCCAGCGAGCGCGAAATCCGCGGCCTGGCCCGTTACGACGCCGACTTGATTACTCCAAACGCCACGCTTTCCGACCTGATGGCCAACGGCGTACTGGCGATCACCGTCGATCCGACTGAAGGCCAGCGCTACCAGGGCATCGTCGACCTCGACGGCGAAACCCTGTCGGACTGCTTCACCAACTATTTCGTGATGTCCCAGCAAGTCGGCACCAAGTTCTGGCTCAACGCCGACGGCAAGCGCGCCCGTGGCCTGCTGTTGCAGCAATTGCCGGCTGACCGCATCAAGGATGACGATGAGCGTACCGATAGCTGGCGCAAACTCACCGCCCTGGCCGGCACCCTGACAGCTGAAGAATTGCTCGCCCTGGACAACGAAACCATCCTGCATCGCCTGTACCACGAAGAGGCCGTGCGCCTGTTCGACGCACAGACCCTGCGCTTCCATTGCAGCTGCTCGCGCGAGCGTTCGGCCAATGCCTTGGTGAGCCTGGGCCTGGAAGATGCGCAGAATCTGGTGGTGGAGCACGGTGGCCATATCGAGATCGACTGCCAGTTCTGCAACCAGCGCTACCTGTTCGATGCCGCCGATGTTGCTCAGTTGTTTGCCGGTGCAGGTATCGACACCCCTTCCGACACCCGCCACTAAAACGTTTAAGCACAGGTAAATCACCTGACGAATGCCGGATTAGCGCTGTTCTGACGGGAGGGCCCTACTCTTTTTGGGCTTTTCTGGCATAATCCGGCCCACTTTTTTCGCGGTAGTAGTGCGCAACTTTCTACTACAAAACGTTTGGAGCACTCGGCCATAGGCCGACGGGGAACCTCATGACGCAAGCCAATAACGCCGTATACACCGATCTGAGTGTTGACGATCTGGTCAAAGAAGCCCTGCAGCGCGGTGAAGGCGTGCTTGCCGATACTGGCGCGCTGGTTGTAGAAACCGGTCACCGTACCGGTCGTTCGCCAGTCGATCGTTTCATCGTTGAAGAGCCTTCCACCCAGGATTCCATCGCCTGGGGCCCGATCAACCGCAAGTTCCCGGCCGACAAGTTCGATGCCCTGTGGGCTCGCGTCGAGGCATTCAACAACGCGCAAGAGCATTTCGTTTCCCACGTTCACGTAGGGGCTGCAGAAGACCACTACCTGGCCGTCAAAATGACCACCCAGACTGCCTGGCAGAACCTGTTCGGTCGTTGCCTGTTCATCAACCCGGCCCAGTACAACCCAGCCCGTCGTGAAGAGTGGCAAGTGCTCAACGTGGCCAACTTCGAGTGCGTGCCTGAGCGTGACGGCACCAACTCCGACGGTTGCGTGATCCTCAACTTCGCCCAGAAAAAAGTCCTGATCGCCGGCATGCGCTACGCCGGTGAAATGAAAAAAGCCATGTTCTCGGTGCAGAACTACCTGCTGCCAGCTTCCGACGTACTGCCGATGCACTGCGCCGCCAACATTGGCGAAGCCGGCGACGTGACCTTGTTCTTCGGCCTGTCCGGCACCGGCAAGACCACCCTGTCCGCAGACGAAAGCCGTTACCTGATCGGTGACGACGAACACGGCTGGGGCGAGGGCGTGGTGTTCAACATCGAAGGCGGTTGCTATGCCAAGTGCATCGACCTGTCCGAGAAGAACGAGCCGGTCATCTGGAAAGCCATCAAGCACGGCGCCGTGCTGGAAAACGTGGTGATCGACGATGCCAAGCACGCCGACTACGCCGATGTCAGCCTGACCCAGAACAGCCGCGCTGCCTACCCGCTGGAGCACGTTGCCAAGCGTTCCGAGCAGAACCTGGGCGGCGAGCCAAATGCTGTGATCTTCCTGACCTGCGACCTGACTGGCGTACTGCCTCCAGTGTCGATCCTCAGCGAAGAGCAAGCGGCCTACCACTTCCTGTCCGGCTACACCGCACTGGTGGGTTCGACCGAAATGGGTTCGGGCGCCGGCATCAAGTCGACCTTCTCCACCTGCTTCGGCGCGCCGTTCTTCCCACGTCCGGCCGGTGAATACGCTGAGCTGTTGATCAAGCGTATCCGTGGCTTCGGCTCCAAGGTCTACCTGGTCAACACCGGCTGGACTGGCGGCGGCTACGGCGTCGGCAAGCGCTTCAACATCCCGACTACTCGCGGCGTGATCGCAGCGATCCAGAGCGGCGCGTTGATTGGTGCGCAAACCGAACACCTCGACACCATCAACCTCGACGTGCCACTGGCCGTACCGGGCGTTGAAACCGGCCTGCTGAACCCACGTAACACCTGGGCTGACAAGGCTGCCTACGACGAAGCAGCGAAAGCGCTGGCCGGTCTGTTCATCGAGAACTTCAAGAAGTTTGAAGTGAGCGATGCGATCAAGGCTGCGGGTCCGAAGTTGTAAGATTCGGTCGCTGTAAAAAAGCCGCCCCTCGTGGGCGGCTTTTTTGTGGGCGTTGGGTCAGTGCGCGATATGCAAAACCACCGCGCCGACCAGCACCAGCACAACCCCGAGCACCTGCACTGCTGACAGCCGCTCCTTGAAAAACACGAACCCCAGAATCGCCGCAATCCCACCTGACAATGTACTGATCACCGTCACTACAGACACCGACCCTTCCATCGCCCCCCACGAAAATGCCGAGAACCCGCCCAGGTTCATCAAGCTCGCGCCGGTCAATGTCGCGCAGTTTTTCAGCGGCGGAATCTTAAGGCCATCCTTGATCTTCAGCACCATCACCACCAGAACGCAGAGGCCGACCAGATAGCCCAGCCAGAGCATAGTGATAGGCCCCAACGCAGGCAGTGTGTAGCGGCCTTGCAGCCAGAAGCTGGTGCCGTACAGCGTTGCGGCGAGCATGGCGTAGGCGATGGAGTGGCTAGAGCTGTTGTGAGGAACGCCGTTGTCCTTGTGGATGCTGGAGAGGACTACGCCGATCACGCACAGGCCGATGCAACCGAGTTGGACCAGGCTGATGTGTTCACCGGTCGCCCACGACAGCAGGGTGGTGACCACACCGTAGGACGTCACCAGCGGCGCCACAATGGCGGCTTTGCCCAGCGCAAAGGCCTTGGACAACGCAAGCGCGCCGGAGACCGTGAACAGCGCGGCTGTAATGCCCAGCAGCCAGACGCTCAATGAGGCATCCAGGGATTTGAGCAGCAAGGCGGGGAAGATGACCAGCAGCAGGGTCATGATCAAAAAGCCCAGGGCCTGGCCGAAATACACCGCGCGTTTAACGCCCACGGCGCGGGCATTGAGGCCCACCAGAAAATCCGTGCCGCCCCAGAGCAGGGCGGCCAGCAGGCCCATCATTACGTCCATGTAAGGTCCTTGGTATGTAGGCAGTTCACCAGGTTAGCGCATAACCAAATGTGGGAATGGGCTTGCTCGCGAATGGGGGGGTATCCGTGAGAAATACTCTACCTGACCCAGCGCATTCGCGAGCAAGCCCGCTCCCACATTTGATGTTCGGTGCTCTTGGGACTAGCTCAGGTTTTCCAGGGTCTGCGTGTCCCAGCTGTTGGTTTTGATGGCCAGGTAGAGCATGCCGATGGTCAGCGGCACTTTCTCACCACGGCCCTTGGCCCGACGCTTGAGAAACACATCAAACACCGGCGGGTTGAAGTAACGATAAGTGTCGTAGTCGCCCAGGTCGAGGGCAAATTCCTGCTCCAGTGCTTCCATGAGTTGCTTGGCCTCACTGCCGTCGCAGCCCAGGTCGAAGTTGAGTGAGGTCTGCAGGCGAAGGGTCTTGTGTTTCGGCAGTCCGATCTCCTCATGCAGCAGTTGCAGGAGTTGCCGCATGACGGGATCTTCGGGGAAGTTGGGCGCGAGGTTCATGGTGGGAGCACGCAGGAATGGGTGAGGGGAATGGTCGCGTTGGGAGCGGTGTGTGTTTCGGGTGATAAAGAGTGCCAAGCCTATCAAGAATAGGAAGACAGGTAGAAAGGGCAATCTGAGGATCACTTGCACATAGGGTAGAAGGAGCGTCAAAAGAAGGCCTGCTGTGAGGAATGTGAGTGCGAAGCGCTTTCTGAGGGTGCGGTCGTTAATTTGATAGTGAAGTACCAGGTAGAAACCGAGGAAGCACATTGCTTGCAGGTAGACATTCACGGTTTCTGATACCCCTTCGTCTCGAGTGCCTGGGTATCCCAGGACTTGGCTTTAACAGCGTGGTAGAGCATGCCAATGGTTAAAGGGCGCTTTCCCTCGCTGCCTTTTTCCACATATCGCAAATACGCGTCAAAGCCTCGACGCTTGAAGTAGCGTTTGTCGTTGTAGTCCCCTAGCCTCATGCCGAACTCAAGCTTCAGTAGTGCCATCAATTGCTTGGCTTCGGCACTGTTACACCCGAGGTCATGGTTGACTGATGTGTCGAGGGTGACGGTTTTGTGTTTGGGCAGGCCAATGCCTTCATGCAAAATTTGCAGGAGATGGAGCATGAGCGGGTCATCAGGGAAGTCTGGCGCAAGGTTCAAGGTTGGGGCGATGAATAAAGGGTGATGGGTTTTAGCCCTGCAATATATATTTTGGGTGCTCAATAACCCGATGCCTGTCACGAAGGCGATTATCGGTAGGCTTTCAAGCTGTGCCTCTCTGATCCAAGAGGTGGCATACAGTAAGAGCGCTGGGCCGGCTACCAGGAAGTAGAATCCAAGCCATCTTCTGAGTAAGGGGCGCTTTATTGTTCTGTCGACAATTCCAGCCAGTACGAGAAGGAGAAGCAGGTTGATCCACTGAATGTATTCATTCATTGCATTAGCCACCCTGGAATTGCCGGACCATGGCCGACAGTGATCGCTGAGGACCAATTCCGCCGTTTACCTGTGCGTCGAGGCCGATAACCACATCACCAGCGTGATAGCTACGAATGATCCCTTTAATCGTCAGGCCTGCAGCGGCTCCAGCGGCGAGCCCCGCCGCAGGCGATGCCAGGCTCATTGGTGCTGACACGGCGCCGCTGATTAATCCTGCAACGATCTCCCCACGAATGTTGAGTAATTCAGCCTGTTGCCGGGTCAGCGGTTTGGAGATGGCCACAGTCATCCTGCAAGGCAAATCGCGAGCGAGCATTTTTCTGTAGAGATCTACGAGTCTTCGGCGCACCTCGTTTGCAGAAATACCTGCTTCCAGCAAGCAGAGGTTTGCCATTGCAAGGTGATTGGAAGGCGAGACGATAAGACGCAGCACCGTGAAGGTGACGCCGTAGTGGCCATTGTATTGAGTCCTTTCGATATTCACGGATATATGCCGGGAGCTGTTGAAAGGGCGTTAGTTTCAGTCAGAGAAAGGTGAGTTTTGTAGGGGGGCGGGCAGGAGTTTTAAGCAGTTTCGGAAGGGGATGGCACGACATTTGGAGGTTTCTTACAGGGCTTTCCGAGATTTTTAGCTCGGCAGAGATTTTCCATTGTTAGAACGTTCAGTTGTTGCAGTGAACTTGCTAGCGAAGAGCTCGGGTACGCCGCGTAATTCCAGATACACCGCGTGACTTTTGACGATCTTCGCCAGCAAGCTCGCTCCTACAAAAGGTTACAGCTGAGGTGTATGGCTGTTGAGGTTGCAGTTGAACATGCTACGTGCTTCCAGCAAATCACAGCCGTCCTGGACTAGCAGCTACAGGACATTGGTGATGTGGGAAATGCCGTTGAGGTCGGCGTGTTCGAATGTCCGGCGGGAGAAGGTTTCCAGCAAGTCGGTGGCAGCGCGAATGCGTTGATGGGCGGCGGACTGCGCGCGGGTTGGCCAGCCGGAAACAGCACTCCGGCACGTCCGAAAGCGTCCCCCCACAACCGCCATAGCACTGCTATACGAGACGAAAGACGTTCGAATAGTAAGTAAACTTATGTGTGCTGTTTTTCGGGTGACCAAACCCAGTCGCTGATTTGGCGGCGACACCGCGAACCTTAGAACTGAGTTGGTTTTCGACAATAAACAGATAGTTTAAGTGTGCGCGGTTCGCTCAAGCACTGCCAGGCCGATTGATACACCGCTCAAAAATCGCCTCCAGCCCCCGATAATCACACGCCACTGCGTCAATATTCGCCGGTACCCACGCCGCGTGTTTCACCAGCCACCAATTCACCGAAAATCCCGCATTCACGATGATCTGTTCAAACAGAATCCGCTGCGCCCGGCCGTTGCCCTCACGGAAGGGGTGGATAACGTTGAGGTCGCCATAGGCCTCGGCGATCTTGCTCACCAGCTCAGCCTGGCTCACGCCGACGAACCAGTTCGCGTCCTCCATATGCCGGATGATTTTCGCGGCTTCCGGTGGAATGCGTTCCGGGGTGCAGAACAGGGTGTCGCCTTTCTGGAGATTGACGCTGCGCAGCTCGCCAGCCCACTCGTAGAGGTCACTGAACAGCGTGCGGTGGATGTGTTGTAAGCGTTCGAGGTCGTAGGGCGGGGGAAAGAGGGGGAGGTTGCCTACGGCGATTTCGGACAGTTCGCGCTCGGCCTGGTGCAGGTCAGCTTCGTCGAGCAAATCGAGGCGGTTGCGCAGGACGCTGCTACCGGGATAGCAGTAAGGATCCTGGCCCACCCCGTATTTGTCGAGCATCAGCGCGAATTATTGCGGTACTTGGCGAGCACGGCCTCGCGGGTCGGCAGGGGCTTGTCGACGTCGGTCGGTTGGGTGTCAAACCCTTCCAGACGCAGGCTGGCCAAGTAATTGGAACGGCGGATCTTGTGGTAATGATCCTGTTTTTGCTCAAACGTCAGTTCGCTCATCGCAGCGTACTCCTGGGTAGCAAGGTTTGATTGTAGCGCAATGCTTGCGTCGCCAGGCGGGATATAAACCACGTCACATTCTGTACAAAAAATCCTCCGGCGGGCTGAATTCAGCGTATGTTTCACCGCAAAATCTTGTAGGGCAATTCCGCCCACTACTTAAAGGGAGTTAAGCATGGGTTTGCTTCGTGTCGCCTCGGCGATGTCTTTGTGTGCAGTGGCCTTTTCCATCCAGGCTGCGCAGTTGCCGATCGAGGTGCTCAGCGCGGTCGTCAAGGACCAGAAAATCGCCGATGCCGAAGTGCTGTTGCAGCGCAACGGCGCACAGAACGTCGTGGGCCGCACCAACGCCCAGGGCCAGGTGACGCTGACCAGCGAAGCCGCTGACGATGCCAGCAACCTGCTGATCATCAAGAAGCCCGGCTACTCCAACCTGGTGGTCAAGTGCCCATGCGCAGGCATGACCTACGCCATTAGCCCCGTGATGGAAAACCTCGACGGCCTGCGCGTCGTGCTGACCTGGGGCAAAAATCCGGAAGTCCTCGACTCCCACATGATCTTCCCCGGCAACAATATTTACTTCGAGAACAAGACGGGCACCGACGCCGAGCTGGACGTGGATGACGTCGACAGTTATGGCCCGGAAACCATCACCCTGCAGAAAAAGCACTACGGCGAAAGTTACGTCTACGCTGTGCATGACTTCACCAACCGCGGCAATCCAGGTTCGCGCCAGTTGTCCAACAGCGAAGCCAAGGTGTTCGTGTACATGGGCCAATCGCTGGTGCGCACTTACTACGTGCCGCAAAACCGCAGTGGCAACCTGTGGACAGTCTTCCGCATGACCGGCAGCGGCGACTTCCAGGACATCAACACCTTCAGCGGTGTCACAGTGAATGCCGCGAACGTGCTCAATGAAGTCAAACCCCTGCTGGATGACAGCGTGGCGGTCACGGCAGTGGCTGTCAGCTCTTCCGCACAGACCGATGCGAAGCGTCTGAACGTGCAAGGTGAAGCGGCCTACCAGGCTGGCAAGCTGGACGAGGCCATTGACCTGTTCCGCCAGGCTATCGAATTGGACAACGGCTTCGGCAAGGCCTACGGCAACCTGGGCCTGGCGTATCAGAAGGCTGGCAACACCGCCGAGTCGATCTGGGCCAACCGCAAGGCCATCGCCCTGGCGACCGGCGCGAATGCCGCCACCGTGCGTGCCGGTGCTTACTACAACATCGCGCGGATCTACGAAGCGGCGGGGCAGTTCCCGGATGCGTTGCGTCACTACCAGTTGGCCAAGGAGCAGAAGGCCAACCCGGTGTACGACACGGCGATCGAGCGCGTGCAGAACCGCTGATTCAGGCGTAATACAGCGCTAAAAATGTGGGAGCGGGCTTGCTCGCGAAGGCGGTTTATCAGTCAGTACTCTATCGACTGACACACCGCCTTCGCGGGCAAGCTAACTCCCACTTTTGGTTTGTGATGTTCTTACGAAACCCCGCGAAAATTCCCACTTCGGCCCTAGGCCATCCCTCAGCCTGTGTATCATCCTGTCTCTTTTTTCCATGCGACCTTTCTCGATTCGCTGAATTTTTCGGGCTATGTTTTTGAGCCAACTCAGCGGTCAATGGAGTGACAGCGAATGCACGACACCCTCCAGCAGGTCTTTGGTTATCCACAGTTTCGTTTAGGCCAGGAACAAACGGTCAGCGCCGTACTGGCCGGCCGTTCGGCCGCAGCCATCTTCCCTACCGGGTCGGGCAAGTCCCTGTGTTACCAGCTGCCTGCGGTACTGCTGCCGCACCTGACGCTGGTAGTGTCGCCGTTGTTGGCGTTGATGCAGGACCAACTGGGTTTCCTGCAGCGCCACGGTATTTGCGCGGGCAGCATCGACTCGGCGCAAAGCCGCGATGACGCCAATGATGTGATGGCACGCGCGCGTTCGGGCGAGTTGAAAATCCTGATGATTTCCGTGGAGCGCCTGAAGAACGAGCGTTTTCGCAACTTCCTGCAGAGCGTGCAGATCTCGCTGCTGGTGGTGGATGAAGCGCACTGTATTTCCGAGTGGGGCCATAACTTCCGTCCGGACTACCTCAAGCTGCCGGACTACCAGCGTCAGTTCAATATCCCACAGGCGCTGTTGCTGACTGCGACGGCCACGCCCAAGGTGATTGCCGACATGCAGGCCAAGTTCGCCATCGCGCCGCAGGATGTGGTCACCACGGGCTTCTACCGGCCCAACCTCAACCTGCTGGTTGAGCCGGTAGCCGGCGCCGACAAGCGTCGGCGGCTGGTGCAGTGGATGGCCGAGCGCGCCGATCAGCCGAGCATCGTCTACGTGACCTTGCAGAAAACCGCCGAGCAGATCGCCGAGCATCTGAATCGCAATGGCATCCAGGCCGAGGCGTACCACGCCGGTTTACCCAACGATAAACGCGAAGGTATCCAGCAGCGATTCATGAGTGGGCGCTCCAATTGCATTGTCGCCACCATCGCGTTTGGCATGGGCATCGACAAGAGTGATATCCGCAATGTGGTGCACTTCGACCTACCCAAATCCATCGAGAACTACAGCCAGGAAATCGGTCGTGCCGGGCGTGATGGGCAGCCCTCCGACTGCCTGGTGCTGGCCAACCGCGACAGCCTCAACGTGCTGGAGAACTTCGTGTACGGCGATACCCCCGAGCAGGACGGTATTCGCCGTGTACTGGAGGAGTTGCAGGCCGCGCGCAGCGAGGGGCAATGGGAGTTCCTGCTGCGCTCATTGTCGGACCACAGCAATATCCGCGAGCTGCCCCTGAAGACCCTGCTGGTGCAATTGGAGCTCAGGGGCGTGATCGCGCCGCGCTATGCGTTTTATGCCGAGTACCGCTTCAAGTACCTGATTGAACCTGAGGCGTTGCTCGCACGATTTTCCGGCGAGCGGCAGCAGTTTGTCGCGGCGATTGTCCAGGTGTGCAAGCGCGCGAAAACCTGGGCTACCGTGGATTTTGACGCGCTTTATCAACAGCACAATGCCGAGCGCAATCGGGTGGTGAAGGCGCTGGATTACTTCCAGGAACAAGGTCTGATCGAGCTGGAAAGCAAGCAGATGACCGAGGTCTACAGCCTGCTCAATATCGATTTTGACCCACAGGCGCTGAGCGCCGAGTTATACACAGGCTTCAAGCAGCATGAGGTGGGAGAGGTGGCGCGGATTCACGCCATGCTTGATCTGTTCGCCACCGAACAGTGCCTCGGCCAGCGCCTGGCGCAGTATTTCGGGGATGAACAAGCGCCCCAGCGTTGCGGACATTGTTCGGTCTGCCACGGTGACGTGGCGCATCTGCCAGCACCGCCCAGTCTGCCGCCGCTTGTGGATAAAAACTTCATGGGCCTGTGCGGTGACTTTATCCACAGGCATCATGAACATACCGGCCAACTGCCCGGTGCCGAGCGGCTGACGCGGTTCCTGGGGGGCATCAGCGTGCCGCTGTTTACCAAGCTGAAGGCGCGGGGCATTCCCGGTTTTGCTGCGCTGGAGGACTACCCCTACGCCGATGTGCGTGAGTGGGCCCAAGCCCATCTGAATGACTTGTAAACCTACTTTCAGTGAGACCTGCCCATGCCTGAGTCAATGCCACAGCGCGCTGATTACCGTCACTTCCAGCCGATCATCACGCGCTGGCACGACAACGATGTGTATGGCCATGTGAACAACGTGACCTACTACAGCTTCTTCGACACCGCGGTGAATACCTACCTGATCGAGCAGGGCGGGTTGGATATTCATGAGGGTGAGGTCGTGGGGTTTGTGGTGAGTTCGGCGTGCGATTACTTTGCCTCGATTGCCTTTCCGGACCGTATCGACATTGGCCTGCGCGTGGGCAAGTTGGGCAACAGCTCAGTGCAGTACGAGTTGGCGGTGTTCAAGGCTGGCGAAGAAGACGCCTGCGCAGCGGGGCGCTTTGTGCATGTGTTTGTCGATCGCGGGACGAACCAGCCGGTGGCCATTCCGGGGACGCTGCGCGAGGCGCTGCAGCGGTTGGTGGTGTGACGCCGTTTATGTCGTCGCCGGCTTGCCCGTGATGGTTGGGTGCCAGGCGGTCAGCCTGGTCCAACGCTATCGCAGGCAAGCCAGCTCCCGCAGTGGACTGGTGAGTCCTTCAGGTCGCTGAATTACCGATGACGGTAGTGATGTTTGTTCTTGCGATGCCCGTACGCATGGCCACGGCCGCGATGGTCATCACGGTCATAACGACGGTTATCACGCCCACGGGAGCGACGATCGTCATCATCGCTCTTGTTGCCCATGTAGTTACCCAGTGCGCCACCTGCGCCACCGCCGGCGGCTGCGCCGATCAGGCTGCCGGTGTTGCCGCCCATGCTGCGGCCCACGACGTTACCGCCGGCTGCGCCCAAGGCGCCGCCAATGGCGGCTTCGCCACGGCTGCGTTTGTCGGCACCGACCGCACTGCCGCCCGCACCGCCGAGGGCTGCGCCGATGGCCGAACCGGTGTTACCGCCGATCTGCTGGCCTACAACTGAACCGAGTACCCCGCCCAATGCGCCGCCCACACCGGCTTCGGTGGTGCCACCGGCCATGGCTGCGCCACTGACCAGGCCAAGGGACAACAAGAGAATCGAGGAGAACTTCATAGAGAGACCTCAAGAGGATGACGGCGCGATCCTGAGGTTGTATCGAGGCACTGACAATCGAAAACCGACCAGTGGTATGGGTTGTATACAATTTGCTAAGTTGCTGTTTTGTATGGGGAACTTAAGTAATTTTTTCGAGTCTCTAGTTACTTCGGAACGGCTGCTTTTGTGCAAAAGCGGCCTTTTTTATGCCCGCGATTTGGGCTCTAGAGTGCTTTGTAATGGGGTGGGCGGGCTTGTCCCGTGTTGGGTTGTGAAGCGGTCCCGAAACCAGGCGACTGGGGGCTGACTGGAACTGTGCGTTGCTGTTATTGGGGCTGCTGCGCAGCCCAACGCGGGGCAAGCCCGCTCGCCACAATAACAAGCTCGCTCGCCACAGTGGTGAGCCGGCTAGAGATAGCAACAGGTCAGCTGGACACAGCAACAAGCCGGCAGGACACAGCATGGTGTCCTGTCACAGCACGCGGGCTTGCGCCGTGTGTCAGGCCGAGCGGGCCATGATCAAGCCACTGTCGCTCGCCGCTTCCAGGCAAATCGCCACGAATTTCGAGGTTGGCGTGTGGCTGCCATCGCCGGTGCTTTCCAGCGGCACCAGTGGGTTCACTTCTGGATAGTAGGCCGCTGCCTGCCCAGCGGGGATATCGAACGCCAGCAGGGTGAAGCCTTTCACGCGGCGCTCGCGGCCGTCTTCCCACAGCGACACGATGTCGGCCTTCTGCCCCGGCTTGAAGCCCAGGCGGATGATGTCGGCTTCGTTGACGAACAACACGTCACGCTGGCCCTTCACCCCGCGATAGCGGTCGTCCAGGCCATAAATGGTGGTGTTGTACTGATCGTGGGAGCGCATCGACTGCATGATCAGGTCCGGCACGCGGCCTGTGGCGTGGGTGCGTTCGTGGATCAGGTCTTTGGGCAGGATATTCGGGCGGAAGTTGGCGCGGCCCGACGGGGTGTTCCAGCGGCGTGCACCGGCGGAGTTGCCCAGGTAGAAACCACCCGGGTGTTTCAGGCGTTCGTTGAAATCCTTGAAGCCCGGGATGGTGTCGGCGATCAGGTCGCGAATACGGCTGTAGTCCGCCACCAGCCAATTCCAGTCTACCGGTTTGCTGCCCAGCGTCGCGGCGGCGATACCGGCGAGGATGGCCGGTTCCGACTTCATCAGCTTCGACAGCGGCTGCAACTGGCCGTTGGAGTCGTGGACCATGCTGAACGAGTCTTCCACCGTCACCGCCTGCGGGCCTTCGGCCTGGATGTCGATGTCGGTGCGGCCCAGGCACGGCAGGATCAGTGCGTCTTTACCGTGGGTCAGGTGGCTGCGGTTGAGCTTGGTGCTGATCTGCACGGTCAGGTCGCAATTGCGCAGGGCCTCGAAGGTGCGCGGGCTGTCCGGCGTGGCTTGGGCGAAGTTACCGCCCAGGCCGATAAACACCTTGGAGCGACCCTCGAGCATCGCGTGAATCGCTTCCACCACGTTGTGGCCGTTGGTGCGCGGCACCTGGAACTGGAAGCGGCGCTCCAGGGAATCGAGGAATGCCACCGGTGGGCGTTCGTTGATGCCCATGGTGCGGTCGCCCTGCACGTTGCTGTGCCCACGTACCGGGCACAGGCCGGCGCCAGGGCGGCCAATGTTGCCGCGCAGCAGCATCAGGTTGGCGATTTCCTGGATGGTCGGGACTGAGTGGCGATGTTGGGTGATGCCCATCGCCCAGCACATGATCACGTTCTTGCCCTTGGCGTACATGCGCGCCGCTTGCTCGATCTCGACCAGCGTCAGGCCAGACTGCGCGACGATTTCATCCCAGGAGGTGTCGTCGATCTGGCCGAGGTAGTCGAGCACGTTGGCCGTGTGTTCGTTGAGGAAGTCGTGGTCGAACACCGCTTCCTTGCCTTCGGCCTGGGCCTGGCGTTCCCACAGCAGCAGGAACTTGGCCATGCCGCGCAGGATGGCCATGTCGCCCCCCAGCGCCGGGCGGAAGTAGGCGGTGTTGGTCGGCTTGTCACCGTTGGTGAGCATTTCCAGCGGGTGTTGCGGGTGCTGGAAGCGTTCCAGGCCGCGCTCTTTGAGTGGGTTGATACACACCACCTGTGCGCCGCGCTTAACCGCTTCGCGCAGCGGTTCAAGCATGCGCGGGTGGTTGGTGCCGGGGTTCTGGCCCCAGACGAAAATCGCATCGGCATGTTCGAAGTCGTCAAAGGTCACGGTGCCTTTGCCGACGCCCACACTTTGCGCCAGGGCCACGCCGCTGGCCTCATGGCACATGTTGGAGCAATCCGGGAAGTTGTTGGTGCCGTAGGCGCGCACGAACAGCTGGTACAAATACGCCGCTTCGTTGCTGGCGCGGCCCGAGGTGTAGAACTCGGCCATGTCCGGGCTGGGCAGCGCATTGAGATGCTTGCCGATCAGGTCGAATGCCGCCTCCCAACTGATGGGCTTGTAGCGGTCGGTCTCGGCGTCATAGCTCACCGGCTCGGTCAGGCGGCCTTGATATTCCAGCCAGTAGTCGCTCTGCTCCAGCAGCGCAGTCACGCTGTGCTTGGCGAAGAATGCAGCGTCGACGCGGCGCTTGGTGGCTTCCCAGTTCACCGCCTTGGCGCCGTTTTCGCAGAACTTGACCATACCGCTTTCCGGCGAGTCGCCCCAGGCGCAGCCCGGGCAGTCAAAGCCACCGTTCTGGTTGGTCTTGAGCATCATGCGGATGTTTTTCAGCGCGTTGTCGCTGGTCAGCCACGCCTGCGCCACGCTGATCAATGCACCCCAGCCGCCAGCCGGGCCTTTGTAAGGCTTGTAGCGCGGGGTCGGGGTTTGGTCGGCTTGGTGATGATTGCTCATGGCTGGTACTCCATCGCAGGGCTATAGACCCGCGGCGCGCTTTTCTGCGGCAGGTGGATGAGATTGAGGTTGTGCCGGCGCGCCCATTGCAGGGCGAGGCCGGTGGGCGATGACAAGCTGACGAGGGTCTGGATGCCCGCGCGCAGGACTTTCTGGATCAGTTCGAGACTGCAACGGCTGGTGACAATCGCCAGTCCACCGTCAGTCGGAATTTTTTGGCGGATCAGTGCGCCGATCAACTTGTCGAGGGCGTTATGCCGGCCGATGTCCTCGCGGCCCATCAGCAGTTCGCCCTGGTTGTTCATGAACACTGCCGCGTGCACGGCGCCGCTGTATTGGCCCAGCGGCTGGAACGCACTGATGCGTTGGCGCAGGCCGTCGAGCCATTCGGCAGGCGGCAAGGGCGCGCCTGGCAGCACTTGCAGGTCTGGCAGTGCCTGTTCTACCGCTTCTACGCCGCACAGGCCGCAGCCGCTGGTGCCGGCCAATTGGCGGCGCTGCTGCTTGAGGTTCCAGAAGGCGCGGCTGGAGATTTGCACCTGGGCGTATTGGGCTGAACCCGAACCGCTGAGTTTTAGGTCATAAATGTCGCTAACGTCGGCGATAATTCCGCTGCCGATACTGAATCCGACAATAAAGTCTTCCAAATCCGTCGGCGTGACCAGCATGACCGCCTGGCTGATGTCGTTATAGGCAATCGCCAACGCCACTTCTTCCGCCAACGCTGTGCGGGCGACTTCAGTGTGTTCGAGGTTGCAAAACTGATAGCTCTGGCTGGCGGCGGGCGCGGGTGTTTCAAGAGCGGGCGCCGCGCAGACTGGGCGCTTGGCGTTCATGGGGCTGTACCACCGACGGATTGATCAGTGTTTAGACTAGGCGCGACAAAGCGTCGCGTCTAATTGCCAGTACTGATCTACCGATAGATGACGTCGATCAAGGCGTTGTTTGCGATTTCTGATACAGTGCGAAACACGCTTCCGCCAGCGCTGAGCGTGGCGCGCTGCGGCGCATGATCAGCCCCAGGTGTGCCAGGGTGTGAGCGTCTTCGATCGGTTGCAGGCGTAGATGCTCGGTGAGTGCGTCCAGGCCGCCGTCCAGTGGCATTACGGCGCAACACAGGCCGCCGTGCACAGCTTGTAACAATTGGTGGACGGCGTCGGTCTGCAGCAGCGGCTGCGGGTTCAGGTTTCGGCTGTGGAAGTTATGGTCGATGGACTGACGAAAATGCATGCCACTGGTGAGCATGCCCAGGGGCAGCTCGGTCAGGGCCTCCCAGCTCAACGGCGTGTCGCCGAAGCTGAAATAGCGCTGGTCGTAGAGCAGGCCCATGCGGGTTTCACCGAGGGCAAAGGAGTCGAAGCGCTCGGTGTCGAGGCGCTCCAGGTACGACACGCCAAGGTCCAGGCGATTGCTCGCCAGCTGTTCGAGGATCTGTTCGGAACTGAGCGCCGAGAGTTCGAAGCGCAGGCTCGGGTGCTCCTTGTGCAATTGTTGCATCAAGGCCAGGGGATCGAAGCTCGACAGCGGCACCACACCCAGGCGCAACGTACCGACGAGGTTGCCGCGACAGGCCGCGGCTTCGGCCTGCAAGCCGTCGTAGGCCGCCAGCACCGTACGTGCCCACGCCAACACGCGTTCGCCAGGCGCGGTAAAGCCTTCGAAGCGCTGGCCGCGATTGACCAGTGGCAAATCCAGCTCTTCTTCCAGGCTGCGCAGGCGCATCGACAAGGTCGGCTGCGTGATGTGGCAGCGCGCGGCCGCCTGGCCGAAGTGACGGGTCTCGTCGAGGGCGATGAGGAATTTGAGTTGCTTGATGTCCATCTTCGCTCCAGGGCTTATTCCAATGGCGGGGGGATTCTAGCGCGTTTGGGTCTGTGGCCGGGCCGGAACCCAAATCCGTCGGACTGGTCTAGTCTTGAGCATCTGGACATCAACTACCAAGGAGAGCGCACCATGAGTCTTTTTAGCTTTGTTAAGGAGGCCGGCGAGAAGCTGGTCAAGCTGCTGACACCAGGCAATGCCAACGCTGGTGAAGATTTGAAAAAGCATATCGAGGATGTCGGGTTGGGTAACCCTAACGTTCACGCTACCGTCGAGGGTGACAAGGTCACGATTTCCGGCGAGGTAGCGACGCAGGAGGAGAAAGAAAAAATCATCCTGGCAGCGGGCAATATCGCCGGTGTTGCCAGCGTCGAGGACCAGATTACAGTTTCCGGTCCTGCCGTGGCGGCCGCCCGTTTCGTCGTGGTGAAAAAAGGCGACACCCTCAGCGCGATTTCCTTGGCGGTGTATGGCAACGCCAACCAGTACAACAAGATTTTCGAGGCCAACAAGCCGCTGTTGTCGCATCCGGACAAAATCTACCCAGGGCAGACACTGCGTATTCCTGAGTAATACACGACGTAAAAATGTGAGAGGGGGCTTGCCCCCGATAGCGGAGTGTCAGTCGATATCAAGGTGACTGATCCACCGCTATCGGGGGCAAGCCCCCTCCCACATGGTTCAGAGTCCGACAATGAGATCGCGGTAATCACCGACTGCTGCAAATTCAGCCGTGTCCTTCGGCCCCTTCTGGCTATCCGGCTCCTTCACTGCCAGTAAATGCCCCACGCCAAACGCGCGGGCGCTGCGCAGGATCGGCAAGGTGTCGTCGATAAACAGGCTGCGCGCCGGGTCGAAGGCAATGTCGGCTTGCAGGGCGTCCCAGAACTGCGGGTTTTCCTTGGCGAAGCCGTAGTCGTGGGAGCTGATCAATCGCTCGAAATACGGCGCCAGTTCAATGCGTTCCAGCTTCAACGACAGCGAGTCACGATGAGCATTGGTGATCAGGATCACCCGCTTGCCGGCCTGTTTGATCGCCGCCAGGAACGTGTCGGCATCCGGACGCAGGGCGATCAGGTGGGCGGTTTCCAGCTTGAGCTCGCGCACCGGGATATTCAGCTCGGTGCTCCAGAAATCCAGGCAATACCATTGCAACTGTCCGGCGTTACGCTCGAACAGCGGCTGCAATTCCATCTCGGCCATGGCCCGGCTCACCCCGTGCAGCTCGGCGTAACGCTGGGGCAGGTGTTCCATCCAGAAGTGGTTGTCGAAATGCAGGTCGAGCAGCGTGCCGTCCATGTCCAGCAGGACGGTGTCGATGGCGTGCCAGGGCAGAGAGGGCATGGAGTGGTCTCATGTAAGTAAAGATATCCGACACAGACAATCGGAAAAGCCACGGTATAGTAACCCGATCACGCCAAGGAGCCGCTTATGCGCCAGAAACCCACCGTCCTCGCCCGCGAAATAGTCGCCAGTAGCCGTTTGTTCCGCGTGGAGGAAGTGCAATTGCGCTTTTCCAATGGCGTGGAACGGACCTACGAGCGCCTGGTAGGCCGCGGCGCCGGTTACGGCGCGGTGATGATCGTGGCGATGATCGACGACGAGCACGCGTTGCTGGTGGAAGAGTACTGCGGCGGCACGGACGAGTATGAATTGTCGTTGCCCAAGGGCTTGATCGAGCCCGGTGAGGATGTGCTGGCGGCGGCGGACCGCGAGCTCAAGGAAGAAGCGGGCTACGGTGCACGTCAGCTGGAGCATCTGACCGAGCTGTCGCTGTCGCCTGGCTATATGAGCCAGAAGATCCAGGTGGTGCTGGCCACTGATCTCTACGAAGAACGCCTGGAGGGCGATGAGCCCGAACCAATGCGCGTGGACAGGGTCAACCTGCACGAGCTGTCGCAACTGGCGCAGAACGAGCAATTCAGCGAAGGCCGCGCCCTGGCCGCGCTGTATCTGGTACGAGATTTGTTGATTCAGCGTGGAGCGTTTATCGCATGAGCGAACTGTTTTTAGGCCACCCGTTTATCGCCCCGGTGATTGAGCTGGCTCGCCAGGCGGGTGAAGTGATCCTGCCGTATTGGCGCGCGGATGTGGCGGTGACGTCCAAGGCCGATGATTCGCCGGTGACGGCGGCAGACCTGGCCGCCCATCACCTGATCCTCGCCGGCCTCACGGCCTTGGACCCGAGCATCCCGGTGCTGTCCGAAGAGGATGCCGATATTGACCAGAGCGTGCGCGCTGGTTGGCAGCGCTGGTGGCTGGTGGATCCGTTGGATGGCACCAAGGAGTTTATCGCCGGCAGCGAGGAATTTACCGTCAACGTGGCGTTGATCGAACAGGGCCGCGTGGTGTTTGGCGTAGTGTCCATGCCCACCAGTGGCCGTTGCTACTTTGGTGGCGCGGGCCTCGGTGCCTGGCGCTCGGATGTCAACGAAGCCCCCAAGCAGATCCAGGTGCGTGAGTCGCCGGCCGTGGGCGAGTCCTTCACCGTCGTGGCCAGCCGTCGGCATACCAGCCCCGAGCAGGAGCGTTTGCTGGACGGCTTGAGCGAAGGCTTGGGCGCCTTGAAGCTGGCCAATATCGGCAGCTCGTTGAAGTTCTGCCTGTTGGCCGAGGGCAGCGCCGATTGCTATCCGCGCCTGGCGCCAACGTCGCAGTGGGATACCGCAGCCGCCCAGGGCGTGCTCGAAGGGGCGGGCGGTGAGGTACTGGAGTTGAGCGGCGAGCCGTTCAGCTACCCGGCGCGGGCCTCATTGTTGAACCCATTCTTCCTGGCATTGCCAGCCAAGGCCGCCTGGCGGGACCGCCTGCTCACCCTGGCGCGTTCCTGAGTCGGTCGGGGATTCAATGTGGGAGCTGGCTCCCACATTCGAACGGCGCCACCTTGGAGGCGCTGGCGGTGGGTCAGCCAGCTTAGCCGGTTCTGATCCACCGCCTTCGCGGGCAAGCCCGCTCCCACATTTTTGATCGGTGTGAAGCTTCGCGTTTGGCTGTGCGGTTGGAATTGCCGGGTTGCACCGCAAGAGCGGACGACGCATCCCCCAATGTGGGACCGGGCTTGCCCGCGAAAGCGGTATGCCAGTCACCGAACATGTTGGCTGATCCACCGCCTTTGCGGGCAAGCCCGCTCCCACATTTTTGATCGGTGTGAAGCTTCGCGTTTGGCTGTGCGGTGGAAATTGCCGGGCCTTGCGCCGCAGCAATGGACGACGCATCCCAATGTGGGAGCGGGCTTGCCCGCGAAGGCGGTATGCCAGTCACCGAACATGTTGGCTGATCCACCGCTTTCGCGAGCATGCCCGCTCCCACATGGGAACTGCGTCGGGCGCGGGATGCAGGCTAGCCGCTTCCACGCTGATGCTTTTAGCGGTGCAGGACGTACTGGCCGGTAAATACCACCGCGCGCGCCTCACTGCCCTCATTCACAATCCATGTCTCCAGGGTCAAACGCGCTCGGCCATAACGCTTATAGGTGGCGAGAAAGCGCTTCCACACCTTTTCTTCCGGCGCTGCGCACATCACTGTCGCATCCTGCGTCACCGGCAGCGGATAGCTGATCTGCCCTTCCTGGATCACGATATGCCCGTCTTCAATGCCTTCCTCGCGCAGCTGCAGGTGCAGCCAACCCCAACCCGCCAACACCGCGCCGCAATACAGGCTGCCGCCGAACATGGTGCTCTTGTGGTTGATATTGGCCTGCAGGGGCAGGTGCAGCTGCAATTGGCCGTGTTGCCAGTCGAGCACCTTGAGGCCCATTTCCCGGGTGAGGGGAATGTCGTGGTGAAGGATGGATTCCAGGTAACGGCTGTCGCGGCTCATGGGTGCCTCTTGATGGGTGGGCGGGGTCATTCGTCGTCGGTACTGTGGTTGCCGCTGTCGGCGAAGTTCAGGCCGTGTTTACGCAGCTTGTCGTGCAGGGTCTTGCGCGGCACACCCAGGGCTTCGGCGAGGCTGCGCAGGGAGCTGTGGGGGCGTGTGAGTTCGGCTGCGATCAGGCTCTTCTCGAACTGTTCGACTTGCTCGCTCAAGCCTCCAGGAGTGGAGGTCAGTACACCGGCCGCCGGATTGTCCGGCGTGTTGTCCAGCGCCAGCTCCAGGCCCAGGGCAAAGCGCTCGGCAGCGTTCTGCAGTTCGCGGACATTGCCCGGCCAGCTGTGGCGCAGCAGCAGCGCGCGTTGGCCCGGTTGCAGCTCGTGCAGCGGCAGGCCGTGGCGGCTGCTGGCTTCGTCGGCAAAGTGCTGGAACAGCATCAGCGCATCTTCACCGCGCTCGCGCAGCGGCGGGATGCGCAACGGCGCGACGTTGAGGCGGTAGTACAAGTCGGCCCGGAAGCGGCCCTGGTCGGCGGACTGGCGCAGGTCTTCCTTGGTGGCGGCGATGATGCGGATATCCAGTGGAATCAGCTGATTGCCGCCCAGGCGCTCGACCACACGCTCCTGCAACAGGCGCAGCAGCTTGACCTGTACATCCAGGCTCATGCTTTCGATTTCGTCGAGGAACAGCGTGCCGCCGTTGGCGAATTCGAACTTGCCGATACGCCGCTTCTGCGCGCCGGTAAAGGCGCCCGGTTCATGGCCGAACAGCTCGCTTTCGACCACCGACTCAGCCAGGGCGCCGGCGTTGATCGCCACAAACGGCCCGCTGCGTCGGCTCGACAAGTCATGCAAGGCGCGCGCGACCACTTCCTTGCCGGCGCCGGTTTCACCGAGGATCAGCACATCGGCCTTGGTCGCCGCCAATGCACCGATCTGCTCGCGCAGGCGCAGCATTTGCGGGGAGTGGCCGACCAGCCGCGTGCTCAATTGCTGGCGGTCACTCAAGGCCAGGCGCAGGCTGCGATTGTCCAGCACCAGCCGGCGCAGGGCCAGGGCGCGCCGCACGCTGTCGAGCAGGGCGTCGCTGGCGAAGGGTTTTTCCAGGAAGTCATAGGCGCCGGCGCGCATGGCCTGCACCGCCAGCGGCACGTCGCCGTGGCCGGTGATCAGCAATACCGGCAGCTCCGCGTCCTGGCCGTGCAGTTCGGCCAGCAGCTCCAGGCCATCCATGCCGGGCATGCGGATGTCGCTGACCACCACGCCTGGCCAATCGCGGGACAGGCGTGCGGTAAGGCCGGTGGCTTCGCCCAGTGTCAGGACTTTCAGCCCGGCCAGGTCCAGGGTCTGGCACAGGGCCTGACGCAAGTGTGGATCGTCGTCGATCAACACCACCTGAATCTGGTTATCGATACTCATACACTACGGTCCTCGGACGGTTGCAGACTGACGCCCGGCGAGCCGGCACGCAATTTCAAGGTTAACAGCGCGCCGCCTTCCTTGTGGTTGGCGAACAGCAGCTCGCCGCCAAAGGCACGCATCAGGGTGTCACAGATTGCCAGCCCCAGCCCCAGGCCTTGAGTGCGCGTCTTGGTGGTGTAGAACGGCTCGCTGGCGCGGCCCAGGGCTTCCATGCAAAAGCCCGGGCCGTTGTCGCGAATGTACAGGTTGACGCCCTGTTCGGTGGTTTGGGCACTCAGCCAGAGCTTGCGCGGCGGGCCTTTTTCGGTAAGGGCGTCGAGGGCATTGGCCAGCAGGTTGCCCAGTACCTGGCGCAAGCGGGTTTCGCCGGCCTGCACCCACAGGGTCGCTTCCGGCAAATCGCGGATCAACTCGACTTCCATCGACCGCCGCCGCTTGGCCAGCAAGGCCAGCGCGTCGTCCAGTGCCGGCTGCAGCGCCACGCTTTCCGGCGCATGGCGGTCGCGGCGGGCAAAGGCGCGCAGGTGCGCGATGATCGAGGCCATGCGCCCGGTCAGCTCGCTGATCAGCTTGAGGTTGCCCCGCGCATCACTGGTGCGCTCGTGGTCGAGCAGGATCTCGGCGTTTTCCGCGTAGCTGCGGATCGCCGCCAGGGGCTGATTGAGTTCGTGGCTGATGCTCGCCGACATGGTGCCCAAAGCCGACAGTTTGCCGGCCTGCACCAGGTCATCCTGGGCGCGCACCAGTTCCTGCTGGGCGTGCTCGCGTTCGAGCACTTCCTGCTTCAAGCGGCGGTTTAGGCCTTCGAGGTCGCTGGTCCGCTCGACCACGCGCATTTCCAGCTCACGACGGGCCTTGGCTTCGAAGGCGATGCGGTCCAGATAGTGGCGGCGGCGCTGCATCATCAGGCCGAGCAACAGCATCAACACCAGCAGCGTGGCGCCCCCCACCGCAACCACTGTGCGCACCGGGCGGTTGATCAGCGAGCGCGGCGCCAGGATCTCCACGTTCCAGCCGGTCTCGGCGATGGCTGTGGATTGGCGCAGCCACGCCGTGGAACTCAGTGCCAATGGCTGCGGGTCGCGGGTCGGGTAGGGCTGGATGGCGATGATGGCCTGGCGTTCTTCGGCGGTCAGTGGCCGAGTGGCACGGAAGCGCCATTGCGGGCGCGAGGTCAGGATCACCACGCCATTGTGGTCGGTGACCAGCAGTTGTTCCGGGGTGTTGCCCCACAGGCTCTCGGTGTGGTCCAGGTCGACCTTGACCACCAGCACGCCGATGATGGTGGCGCCATCGCGTACGGCGGCGGCGAAGAAGTAACCGCGTTTGGCCGAAGTGGTGCCCAGGCCGAAGAAGCGCCCCAGGCGCCCGGCCATGGCTTCGCTGAAGTAGGGGCGGAAAGAGAAATTGCGGCCGACGAAACTGTCTTGTTTGTCCCAGTTGGACGCGGCGAGGGTCTTGCCGGTGGTGTCCATCAGGTACATCACTTCCACCCCGGCCTGGGCCGCGACGTCCTTGAGCAGCAGGTTGGCGTTGACCAGGTTGGTGCTCACCTGCGGCGCATCCAGGGCCGTGCGCAGGGCCGGCAAGTCACCGAGAATCTGCGGCAGCACTTCATAGCGATGCAGCGTGCCGAGCAGGTTGGCCACGTACAGGTCTAGGGTCTGGCGGTTCTGCCCGGCCAGTTCACTGCGGTAATAGCGCTCGGCCAAGTGCTCCAGCGGCCACAGCAGCGGCGCCAGGCACAACGCCAACAGGGCGAGGCTGCGCCAGCGGGGTCTTCGCGGAAGGGGTGGGTTCATGGGAGTCGTGCGCCTGTGGGTACAGGCGCATTATGCCTAGTGCTGCCTTGCAAGACACTCGCGCAATGCGTCTTGCCATTGTGGCTGGCTGACCTGCCATTGTTGCTGCAGGCGACTGCAATCCAGGCGTGAGTTCAGCGGGCGCTTGGCGGGCGTCGGGTAGGCGCTGGAGGGAATCGCCTCCAGCTCGGCACAGGCTGTGCCGCCGGCGCGCAGCTGCTCGGCGATCGCCGCGGCGAAGCCGAACCAAGAGGTCTCGCCCTGGGCGGTCAGGTGGTAGACCCCCCATTCACCGGCCTTGCCGGCCTGCCAGCGATCGATCAAGGCACGGGTGCTGTTGGCGATCGTGCCGGCCCAGGTCGGCGCACCGATCTGGTCGGCGACGATACGCAAGTGCGGTTTTTCCTGCAGCAGGCGTTGCATGGTCAGCAGGAAATTCTTGCCGTGGTTGGAGTAGACCCAACTGGTGCGCAGGATCAGGTACTCACCCCCCACGGCGGCAATCGCCTGCTCACCCGCCAGCTTGCTCTGGCCGTAGACGCCCAGGGGGTTCGGTGTGTCGGCTTCGGTGTAGGGCGCGGGTTTGTTGCCGTCAAACACGTAGTCGGTGGAGTAGTGGATCAACGGGATGCCCAAGGCCTCGGCTTCCTCGGCGAGGACGCCGGGGGCAATCGCGTTGATGGCGAAGGCAATGTCTGCTTCGCTTTCGGCTTGATCGACCGCAGTGTGGGCCGCGGCATTGATGATCAGGTCGGGGCGCTGGGCACGGACCTGCTGGCGGATCTGGTCGACGTCAGCCAGGTCGAGCTGATCGCGGCCCAGCACGATGAGTTCGCCGAGATCCTGCAGCCGCTGTTGCAGCGCCAGGGAGACTTGGCCGTGTTGGCCGGTGATGAGGATTTTCATGGGAACAGGTCGGCTTCCATCAGTCGTTTGCCTGCCTGGTCCTTGGCAGACAGTTGCGGCGGTGCAGTGAGTTCCCAGTCGATGGCCAGCGCCGGGTCATTCCACAGGATGCTGCGCTCGGCGCTCGGCTGGTAATAGTCGGTGGTCTTGTACAGAAATTCGGCGTAATCGCTGAGTACCACAAACCCATGGGCGAAGCCTTCCGGTATCCACAGCTGGCGATTGTTCTGCGCCGACAACCGAACCCCCACCCACTGGCCGAAGTTCGGCGAGCTGCGGCGAATATCGACGGCCACGTCCAATACTTCACCGGCGGTCACGCGCACCAGCTTGCCCTGGGTGTGTTCGAGTTGATAGTGCAGGCCGCGCAGCACGCCTTTTTGTGAGCGTGAATGGTTGTCCTGGACAAAGTTGCGCTGCAGCCCGGTGGCGTGTTCAAAAGCCCGGGCGTTGAAGCTTTCGTAGAAAAAACCGCGCTCATCACCGAACACTTTGGGTTCGATGATCAGCACGCCTGGCAATGAGGTTTCAATGACGTTCACTGGTTGTCTCCGGCCAGTGAGTAAAGGTATTGGCCGTAGCCGGTCTTGCCAAAGTATTTGGCGCGTTCGAGCAGGTGGTCGCGATCGATCCAGCCGTTGCCGTAGGCAATCTCTTCGAGGCAGGCGACTTTCAGGCCCTGGCGGCGCTCGATGGTCTGCACGTACTGCGAGGCGTCGAGCAGGCTGTCGTGGGTGCCCGTGTCGAGCCAGGCGAAGCCTCGGCCGAAACGTTCCACTTGCAAGTCACCCCGGTGCAGGTAGGCGTTGTTGACGTCGGTGATCTCCAATTCGCCGCGAGCGGAGGGCTTCACCGCCTTGGCGATATTGACCACATCGTTATCGTAGAAATACAGGCCGGTGACGGCGTAACTGGATTTCGGTACCGCCGGCTTTTCTTCGATGGACAGGGCACGGCCTTCGCTGTCGAAGTCGATCACGCCAAAGCGCTCCGGGTCTTTGACCCAATAGCCGAACACCGTGGCGCCCTTGCCGCGTTTGACGGCCGCGTGCAGCTGCTCGCTGAAGCGCTGACCATGGAAAATGTTGTCACCCAGGATCAAGCACACCGGGTCGCTGCCTATGAACTGCTCGCCAATCAGGAAGGCTTGCGCCAGGCCATCCGGGGTCGGCTGTTCGGCGTAGCTGAATGTCACGCCGAACTGGCTGCCGTCACCCAGCAGATTGCGGTACTGCGGCAGGTCCGCCGGGGTGGAAATCACCAGGATTTCCTTGATCCCTGCAAGCATCAGCACCGAGATCGGGTAATAGATCATCGGCTTGTCATACACCGGTAGCAATTGCTTGGACACACCCAGGGTGATGGGGTGCAGGCGCGTGCCGGAGCCGCCGGCCAATACGATTCCTTTCATCATGCGATTAGATCCCTCATGTCGGTGTTGCCCAATCGTTGACCCTGATAACTGCCGTCCTGGACCCTGCGGCACCATTCCAGATTATCCAGGTACCACTGCACGGTTTTGCGTAGACCGGTTTCAAAGGTTTCCAAAGGCACCCAGTCCAATTCGCGTTCGATCTTGCTGGCATCAATGGCGTAGCGTTGATCGTGCCCTGGGCGGTCCTTTACGAATGTGATCAGGTCGGCGTATTGCTCGACGCCGTCCGGGTGCTGCGGCGCCAGCTCTTCCAACAGGGCGCAGATGCTGCGAACCACGCTGATGTTCTGCTGCTCGTTGTGCCCGCCGATGTTGTAGGTCTCGCCGACGGCGCCTTCGGTGACCACCTTGAGCAGCGCCCGTGCGTGGTCTTCGACGAACAGCCAGTCGCGCACCTGCAAACCATCACCATAGACCGGCAATGGCTTGCCCGCGAGCGCGTTGAGGATCACCAGCGGGATCAACTTCTCGGGGAAATGGAACGGGCCGTAATTGTTCGAGCAGTTGGTCAGCAATACCGGCAGGCCGTAGGTGCGCTGCCAGGCGCGCACCAGGTGGTCCGAAGCCGCTTTACTGGCGGAGTAAGGCGAACTCGGCGCATAGGGGGTGGTTTCGGTGAACAGGTCGTCCACGCCATGCAGGTCGCCGTACACTTCGTCAGTGGAAATGTGGTGGAAGCGAAACGCGCTTTTGTCTGCGGTCTCGAGTGTTTGCCAGTAGCCCCGGGCGGCCTCCAGCAGGCTGTAGGTGCCGACGATGTTGGTCTGGATAAAGTCCGATGGACCGTCAATCGAACGGTCGACATGCGACTCGGCGGCCAAGTGCATGATCGCCTGGGGCTCGAAGCGCGCCAATACGGCGCTGACGGTGGCCTGGTCGATGATGTCGGCCTGAACGAACTCATAGCGGCTGTTGGACGCGATACTGGTCAGCGACTCCAGGTTGCCGGCGTAGGTGAGTTTGTCCAGGTTGAGCACTTCGTGCTCGGTGTGCTGAATCAGGTGACGTACCAAAGCAGAACCGATAAAACCGGCGCCACCGGTAATGAGAATGCGCATGTCGGGGGCCCTTTTCCTTAGACGGACGATTAGCGAATGGAGCATAGCCTGTGTTGTGGCGCTGGACAGGGCGGTATGTGTCCGGGGGTTGCGTAAGCCCCCTGAACAATGGCGATATACACCCCTGAAAAAAAACCGAGGCCACCCCATGTTGCTCGCCACGTTGATTCATCGCGCCAGTCTACCCTGCCCGCAAGTAGGCCCCGATCAGGCGGCGCAGTTGCTTGAGCAACATTACGGCCTCGCGGGCACATTGCAGTCACTGGGCAGCCAACAGGACCTCAACTACAAGGTCGACAGCCCGCGCGGGCGCTTTGTTCTGAAAATCTGCCGGGGCGACTACGCCGCTGTGGAATTGCACGCCCAGCACGCGGCCTTCAACAGCTTGCAGGCGCAAGCCGGCCTGCGTGTACCCAAGGTCATCCCGGCCTTGAGCGGCGACGAACTGCTGAGCGTCAACCTCGACGGGCAAACCCTGCATGTGCGTCTGCTGGATTATATCGACGGGCAGCCGTTGACCCACCTGCCTCACCTGGGGCGTGAGGTGATCGCGGGCTTCGGCGACCTGTGCGGCCGTATGAGCCTGGCCCTCGCGTCTTTTGCCCACCCGGGCCTGGAACGCACCCTGCAATGGGACCCGCGCCATGCACGGGAACTGATCACCCACCTGCTGGCCAGCCTGGAAAACCTGCCGCATCGCGCGGCCCTGGAGCAGGTGGCCGAGCAGGTCGAGCAACGCATCCGGCCCTTGGCCGAGCGCTTGCCGTGGCAAGCGGTGCACATGGATATCACCGACGACAACGTGGTCTGGCAACGCGATACCCAGCGCCGTTGGCAAGTCCAGGGCGTGATCGATTTCGGCGACCTGGTCCACACCTGGCGCATAGCTGACCTGTCCGTGACCTGCGCCGCCCTGTTGCACCATGCCGAGGGCGACCCGTTTGCGATCTTGCCGGCGATCCAGGCTTGCCATGCCGTGACACCGCTGCAGCTCGAAGAATTGCAGGTGCTGTGGCCGTTGATCGTCGCCCGCGCGGCCGTGCTGGTACTCAGCAGCGAGCAGCAGCAACGCCTGGATCCGGATAACAGTTACCTGTTGAAAAACGCCGAGCACGAGTGGGAAATCTTCCATGTGGCGATATCGGTGCCGTTTGAGTTGATGGAAGCGGCGATTCTCAGCAGCGTCGGGCAGGCGCCTGCAGCGCTGGTCAGCCAAGGCTTCGCGCCGTTGTTGCCAGGGCTGGTGGGGCGCGAATTTGCGCTGATCGATCTGGGCGTGCTCAGCGCGCATTTCGAGGCGGGCAACTGGGAACCTGCCGGCGCCGATCAGCGTTTGCTGCAGGACGCGGCCGCCGTGCATGGCCTGGCGGCCAGTCGTTATGGGCAGTACCGTTTGTCACGGACTCAGCCCGACAGTGCCCATGAGCCGCAGACGTTCCCATTGCACGTCGAGCTGCACGTGCCCCAGGGTACCTCCGTCGAAGCGCCGTTTGCGGGCACTGTGCACCTGGGCGCCAACGGCGAACTGCGTGTGCACAGCGGTGAAGCCAACGTGCGGTTGTGGGGTGTCAAGGCGTCGCTGCGGCCGGGCGCTGCGGTGCTCAAGGGCCAGGTTATCGGCGAAGTCGAAGGCCCGCTCACCGTGCAACTGTGCCGCACCGAGCTGTCGGCGCCGTTGTTCTGCACGCCCTCGCGCGCGCAGGCGTGGCAGGTGCTGTGCCCCTCGCCGGCCGCGCTGCTGGGGCTGGCTTGCGATGCCGAGCCCGAGCTGGACCCCGAGGCCCTGCTGGCGCGCCGCGATGCCAGCTTCGCCCGCTCGCAGAAACACTATTACGCCGATCCGCCGCGTATCGAGCGCGGCTGGCGCAACCACCTGATCGACATGCAGGGTCGCTCCTACCTGGACATGCTCAACAACGTGGCGGTGCTCGGCCACGGCCATCCGCGCATGGCCGAGGTGGCGGCGCGCCAGTGGTCGCTGCTCAACACCAACTCGCGCTTCCATTACGCGGCAATTGCCGAGTTTTCCGAGCGCTTGCTGGCGCTGGCGCCGGCGAGCATGGACCGGGTCTTCCTGGTCAACAGCGGCACCGAAGCCAACGACCTGGCGATCCGCCTGGCCTGGGCCTACAGCGGCGGGCGCGACATGCTCAGCGTGCTGGAGGCGTACCACGGCTGGTCGGTGGCAGCGGATGCGGTCTCGACTTCGATTGCCGACAACCCCCAGGCCTTGAGCAGCCGCCCGGAGTGGGTGCACCCGGTGACCGCGCCCAATACCTATCGCGGCGAGTTCCGCGGGCAGGACAGCGCGCCGGACTATGTACGAAGCGTGGAACACAACCTGGCGAAAATCGCCGCGAGCAAACGTCAATTGGCGGGTTTCATCTGCGAGCCGGTGTACGGCAATGCCGGTGGCATCTCGCTGCCGCCTGGTTATCTCCAGCAGGTGTATGCATTGGTGCGCGCTCAGGGCGGCGTGTGCATCGCCGATGAAGTGCAGGTCGGTTATGGCCGCATGGGCCACTTTTTCTGGGGCTTTGAAGAGCAGGGCGTGGTGCCGGACATCATCACCATGGCCAAAGGCATGGGCAATGGCCAGCCGCTGGGGGCGGTGATCACCCGCCGCGAAATCGCCGAGGCGCTGGAGGCTGAGGGCTATTTCTTCTCATCCTCCGGTGGCAGCCCGGTCAGTTGCCGCATCGGCATGGCAGTGCTGGATGTGATGGAGGAAGAAAAGCTGTGGGAAAATGCCCAAGTGGTCGGCGGGCATTTCAAGGCGCGTTTGGAAGCATTGATCGACCGTCACCCGTTGGTCGGCGCCGTTCACGGCTCGGGTTTCTACCTGGGCCTGGAGCTGGTGCGCGACCGCCACACCCTGGAACCCGCCACCGAAGAAACCGCGCTGCTCTGCGAGCGCCTGCGCGAGCTGGGGATTTTCATGCAGCCTACCGGTGATAACTTGAACATCCTCAAGATCAAGCCGCCGATGGTCACCTCCCGCCGCAGCGTGGATTTCTTCGTCGATATGCTGTCGAAGGTGCTGGATGAGCTTGTATAGGTAGTCGATTGTTATCGGCTATTTATTGTCATATTTATCCACTATGATCGCAGATCGCTTTTAAAGCCGATTTTTATCCGTTATAAAGTCGGCCTTCACCCCATTCGGAGTCCTGAACGCCATGACCACCCTGCACAGCACCCCCCGCGCCGATGGCTTCTACATGCCCGCCGAATGGGCGCCCCAGACCCAGACCTGGATGATCTGGCCAGAACGCCCGGACAACTGGCGCCTGGGCGGCAAGCCAGCGCAGGCGGCGCACGTCGCGGTGGCCAAGGCCATTGCGCGCTTTGAACCGGTGACCGTGGCGGTGTCCGCCGGCCAGTACGAAAACGCCCGCGCCCGCTTGGATGTGCCGAATATCCGCGTGGTGGAAATGTCCAGTGACGATGCCTGGGTACGTGACACCGGCCCGACCTTCGTGATCAACAACAGCGGCGAAGTGCGCGGCGTGAACTGGGACTTCAACGCTTGGGGCGGTTTTGACGGCGGCCTGTATTCGCCGTGGAACCGCGACTCGCAGGTAGGCGGCAAGATCCTCGAAATCGAGCGCGCGCCGCGCTACCGCACCGAGGGCTTTGTGCTCGAAGGCGGCTCGATCCACGTCGACGGCGAAGGCACCTTGATCACCACTGAGGAGTGCCTGCTCAACCGCAATCGCAACCCGCACTTGGACCGTGGCGAGATCGAAGCGGTGCTGAGCGCCAACCTGGCGGTGGATAAAATCATCTGGTTGCCGGACGGCCTGTTCAACGACGAAACCGATGGGCATGTGGATAACTTCTGCTGCTACGTGCGCCCGGGTGAAGTGCTGCTGGCCTGGACCGACGACCCGCAAGACCCGAACTACGCGCGCTGCCATGCCGCCCTCGACGTCCTGCAAAGCAGCACTGATGCTAAGGGACGCGCGTTCACAGTGCACAAAATGCCGATCCCGGGGCCGCTGTACGCCACCGAGGAAGAATGCGCCGGCGTGGACCCGGTGGACGGTACCCAGGAGCGCAACCCGAGCGTGCGGCTGGCGGGTTCCTACGTGAACTTCCTGATCGTCAACGGCGGCATTATCGCGCCGAGCTTCGACGATCCGCTGGACAGCCAGGCCAAGGCCATCCTGCAGCAGCTGTTCCCACAGCACGAAGTGGTGATGGTGCCGGGCCGTGAACTGTTACTGGGCGGCGGCAATATCCATTGCCTGACCCAACAACAGCCAGCCCCGCACAAAAACTGAGTGCAGTTGTAACAGCATTCGAGCGATGAGCGGGCGCTAGCCGGTTTCAGCGTTTTGAGCAAGCCCGCGGCCCAGCAAGGTCGCGGGCTTTTTTGTGTCCGCATGCCTATAAACACGGGACATTGGCATAGCTCTTGTATCGGTGTTGTCACAGTGGCCCAGGGTGATGACTGCGCAGTTCTGTCATAAACCTTGAGTAAGTTAGCCGCTCACGCAGTAGGAGAGAGCGCTGAAATGAATGCCGATACCAACCTGATGTACACGCGCACCTTCCACCCTTTGCGGGTCAACGGTGACGCGATCCATGCGCTGGCGCTCTGGTTGAAGGAAAACGGTTCGCGACAGATCCGGCAGCAGCCTGACTTGCGCAGCGTGATGAGTGAACGCTACCCGGTGGGGTTGTTCAGTGAGGAAGAAGTGCACGCGCTGTGTGAACTGATCGCACCCTTGTAGGAACCGGCTTGCCGGCGACGACGGCCTTGGGCCTGCGCTGATCTCGCCGACGCTATCGTCGGCAAGCCGGCTCCTATAGGTGGAGGGGGAATTTAGAAGCTGTAAGTGCCTGTGACCACCAGGCTGCGTGGCTCGCCTGGTTGGATCTGCGCCACGCTGGTCGCCGAGGCGTAGTAGGTTTTATCGGCGATGTTATTCAGCGCCGCGCGCAGGTCCCATTCCTTTTGACGGAACCCGGCCAATGCGTCCCAGCGACCATAACCTGGCATGACCACGGTGTTGAGGCTGTCGGCATAACGGTCGCCCACCAGGGTCAGCCCGGTTTCCGCGTACCAACCCATTTCCGGTTTCCAGGTGAGGAACAGGCTGGCATTGCGCTTGGCGACGTCGCTGACGCGCTTGCCTTCAAAGCCGTTGTTGTCCTTCACGACCGTAGCGTCCTGCAAGCCGATGCCGCCGCGCACCGACCAGTTGCCGACAATCTTGCCAGTGGCGGTCAGCTCCACGCCACGCGAGCGCTGCAGGCCGCTGAGCAAGGTGATGGTGCGGTCCAGCGGGTCGCTGGTGCGGCGATTGTAGAGTTCCAGTTCGTACACGGCGAGGGTGGTGCTGAGGCGGTCGTCGAGCCAGTCGCTCTTGACCCCGATTTCCTTCTGCTTGGTCAGTTCGGGGCTCAGGTCGTTGACGCTGCCGGCGGCGTTCGGGGTGATGCCGATCACGCCGCCGCCCGCCGGGGAAAAGGTTTTGCTCCACGAGGCGTAGAACGAGTGATGTTCCAGCGGCGTCCAGACCACACCGAAGCGCGGGCTGGTGCTGTGGCTTTCGACCGCTTGCCGGGTGTTGAGCAGCTTGTTCTTGGTGTCCACTTCAAATCGGTCGTAGCGCAGGCCAGCGAGCAATTGCCACTGATCATTCAGGCGCAGTTGGTCCTGTACGTAGACGGCGCGGCTGTCGACTTCAGTGTGATTGTTGCTCGACACGCTCATTCGCCCGGTGTGGCTCAGGTGGCGATTCGGCTGGTTGAGGTCCAGGCTCGGCACGGCCTGCCCGCCACGGTTGACCGCCGTCGCGGTGTACAGCTTGGGATCGCGACGCTGGCTGCCCAGCTCAAGGCCGCTGAGCAGGCGGTGCTCCAGGCCGAAGGTGCTGAAGCCACCTTCGAGCTCCAGGTTGTTGAAGATATTCAGGGTGGTCAGGTCCTGCTGCCAGCGCTGGCGTGTGACGCTGTTAGTCGCAGGCGCGTAGGCGGTCTGGTAAGTGTTGTCGAAATCGCTGTCGAGCTTGAACACGCCCAACGTCTGGCGCAGTTGCCAATTGTCATTGAGTTCGTAGGCCAGCTTGGAGCGCAGCGACTGGGTCTTGTCGTCGATGTAGTCGCGGCTGTCAAAGTAGGTGGTGCCGCGGCTCACATCCGCCGGGCGGCCGTTGACGCCGGGGATGCCACGGTCCGGCGTGCGGTTGTAGCGGCTGTATTCGTATTGCACCAGCCAGTTCAGTTCCGGGGTCAGTTGCCAGCTCATGGACGGTGCGAACAACTGGCGATTGCCGCTGACGCCATCGCGAAAGCTGTTGTTGTCCTGGTTGCCCATGTTCAGGCGCAGGCTGAGGGTGTCGCTGGGGTCGGCGCTGAGATCGGCATACAGGCTGCGCAAATCATTGCTGCCGCCCTGGGCCTCGATGCTCGAGGCGTGGCCGGCGATGGGCAGTTTGCTCACGCGGTTGACGATCCCTCCCTGACCGCCTCGCCCGTAAAGTACGGCTGCTGGCCCCTTGAGCACTTCGATGCGCTCGATGTTATGCAGGTCGCGCACATATTGGCTGTCGTCGCGAATGCCATCCAGATAGAAATCATTGCTCGCGTCGAAGCCACGGATGCGCAAACTGTCGAAACGTGTGTCGGCGCCGCTGCTCACGTTGGGGATGCCGCTCAACGCCTGGCCGAGGTCATTGGTGCCGTAGGCGCGCAGGGTTTCGGTCTTTACCGAGTCGATCGCCTGGGGCACATAACGCACCGCAGTGGCGGTCCGGGTGGCGGTGGTGGTTTCCCTGACGCGGGGATCGTCTTCGTCGGCGTCGGCGCTGATCGAGGTTTCGGGCAGGGTGGTCGCCGCACAGGCAAAACCGGCAGACAGCAGAACAGAGAGCCCAAGGGTGAGGGGCATCAGGCGTGGGGCTGGCATGGGGAAATGTATCCGAATTGTTAGGGAGGAAATTGCGCGTTAATGGTAATGCTTTGCATTTACGTGCGTTATCTATTCCCAAATGTATCGGCTTTGAAATATGTTACTAGATGTGTTTCAGAGGTCGCCAAAGGCGATTTTTTGTCGTTTCCAGAGCGGCAATAGGCCTTTGCTTAGAATTATTTCGCCTAAATACAGACGATTCACGAAATTGACACATAGTTCAACGCGCGACTAGGATTGCGCCCAACGCCTGTGGCTAACCGCCATGACTCATCCAATAAAAAAGGCCCGCGGCAGTTAAGTCGTCCGCGGGCTTTCTTTTTTCCTGGAAAAGTCGACACCAGAAAAGCGACACGGAGCCTGGTGTCACAGCGCGTACTCAACCAGTAATAAGGAATATAAGAAATGTTGAAGCAACGGATGGGTCTGATCGCTCTGGGGATTTTGAGCGCCACTCAGGCAATGGCCAACGACCAGGAGCAATCCAAGGGTTTTGTTGAAGACAGCCACCTGAACATCGCAGCACGTAACGCCTACATCAGCCGTGACTACAAGAACGGCAAGCAAGATAAAGCCGAGTGGGGCCAAGGCTTCATCGGTAAGTTGGAGTCCGGCTTCACCCAAGGCACCGTCGGTGTGGGTGTGGACGTCATCGGTCAATACGCTATCCGTCTGGACGGTGGTAAAGGTCGCGCCGGCGCGGGCGGCATCGACTTCTTCAAGCAGGGCAATGGCACCACCAACCCTGATGGCAGCAACAACCCAGGCTCGGCACCGCACGACCTGGCCAAAGGCGGCGCTGCCGTGAAGTTCCGCGTTTCCAACACTGTGCTCAAGTACGGTGATCAGTTCCCGGCCGTGCCTGTACTGCAGTACGACAACTCCCGTCTGTTGTCGGAAACCTACACCGGTACGTCGATCGTTTCCAAAGAGATCGCCGGTCTGCAACTGGACGCAGGTCACTTCACCAAAGAAGCGCGCAAGAGCATGGAAGGCACCGACAGCGGTCGCCTGAAAAGCATCGACTACATCGGTGGTAGCTACAAATTCACCGAAAGCCTGTCGGCTGCGCTCTACGCTTCCGACATGCAGGACGTGCTGAAGAAGCAATACGTCAACGTCAACTACGTGCTGGCCCTGCCAGAGAAGCAGTCGCTGACCTTTGACTTCAACGGCTACAAAACCAAGCTGGACAAGAGCTTCGCCCTGGAAAACCAGAAAGACGAAGACGCCCGCGACAACAAAATCTGGAGCCTGGGCGCCACGTGGGCTGTCGGCCCGCACAGCTTCACTCTGGCTCACCAGCGCAGCACCGGCGACACCGGCTACCTGTATGGCGGCTACCGCAACGCTGGCGGCATCGGCGACGGCGGCAACACCATCCTGCTGGCCAACTCCTACTGGTCCGACTTCAACGGCAAGGACGAGCGTTCGTGGCAAGCAGCCTACGGTATCGACTTCGCTACCTTCGGCGTGCCTGGCCTGAGCTACAACGTTGCCTACGTGCGCGGTACCAACATTGACGACGGTTCCAACCGCGGCAATGGCACTGAGCGTGAAATCTTCAACCAGTTCAAATACGTCGTTCAGAGTGGCCCGGCCAAAGACCTGAGCCTGCGTGCGCGTGCGTCCTGGTTGCGTGTTTCCAGCAACGCCGACCAGTACAACGTAGGCGGTAACGAAATCCGTCTGTTCGCCGACTACCCGATCAACGTTTTCTAATTGATCTGGCGTCGCGCCTGATCCAAGGCGATAAAAAACCCCGACTGGTTCGGGGTTTTTTTATGCCTGCGCAGAATCCTCCCGGCTCTGCAGGACCTTGCGTGCAACAGACGCATTGACGTAGTCGAGCATCAGCCTCAGGCCCTCATAGGGTTCGATCTTCTGGTTGTCGATACACAGCTGCGCCATCTGCAGCAGCACTTGGCGTTTCTTCTTGTTGATCCGCGCGCCGGGCACACCAAACGCGGTCTTGCGCCGCTCAGGCAAGGGCGCATCCGGCTTCAACTCCAGCGTTACCCAGATGCCCTGCATGAACTGCAGCGAGACATCGGCGATGTGCTCGATCGGCACCGGCTGCTTCAGGTTGGCGAAGACAAAATGCTCCGGCGTCAGGCGCAAGGCGACCTGCGCTGCGCGTTTGTACCGCCGCACGCCCAGCCCCAGGAATATCAGCGCGACGCTACCGACGGCGGCGCCCACGCCGATTGTCGACAACGGCGTGCCTTTCAGGCGCTCCGGGGCCAGCCAGGGGCGGGCCATTATCCACAGGGCGAACAGCACGAAGGGTATCGTCAATACCGCCATCAAGACGCCGCGCCATGCGCCGCCTTCATGCAGTGCGCGTTCGCCATCTGTCGAAACGACCAGGGTTTCCAGCAGTTGAGTGTGCACGGCGTTCTCGGCGACGGCCACCTCGAGCAGATCGCGAGACAGTTGCTCGCGCAGCGTCTGTGGCGCGCTGAAATAACCATCGATTTGCCCGTTTGCCGCGGTGGCGTCGACGGGTCGGGTGGCGGTGAGCAGCGCCTCGTCCAACGGCACCTCAAGCGCCTGCAGGCGTTCGCCATTGGACGGGTGGGAATCGGTCGGATGCGGCTGATGAATCTCCAGTGCTTCAGGCGGCAGATGCAATTCGCAACCGCTCAGCGCGGTGAGCACGGCGCGGGGCAGGTCTTCTTCTGATGCGGCGTCACATAACGCCAGCAGCGATTCCTCGACGTGGGCATACAGCACCGACACCCGCAACAGGGCCGACGCCGCTGCGCGATTGCCGGCCACGCGCGCACCGGCGGCATCCGCCAGCAGCTCGCGCTCGCGGCTCCAATGATTCACCGCGTGATCAAAGTGCTGCATGAAAAACACGCCGAACAGGAATGATGGGCGCATCAGCCAGCCCTGGATCAGGTCGCTCGCCAGCAGGGTTTGCAGCAAGGCCTGCAGGCTGCGATTGACGCCGTCATAGATCGGCACAAAGCGCAGGGTGTAGTCGGTGTCTTCGCCGGCGAAGTGCGCCAGTTCATGACCGATCACCGCGCCGATTTCGGCGCGGCTCAGCAAGCCTAGGTGCAGCAGCGGCACGTGCAGGGTGCGCCCAGTCAAGCGGGTCTGTGCCGGCAGCACACTGGCCTCGCTGGACGTCACATAAAAGCCCTGGGCCAGGCTCACGACGATATGGTCCGGCGCCAATGCACCCAGTGTGCTCGAAAGCTCATTCACCTGGCGCCACAAGACCGGTGCCTGCTCGGGCGTCACCACGGCGCCGAAGATCTCCAGCGGCTCGGGCTTGAACATGCCCAGCATGTGCCGCAACTGCTTGAGCAACAGCCAGATCGAATACACGCAGAACGCCGCGACCACCCCCAGCACTGCCATCAGCTTGATTTCACCGCTGCCCAGCCGGCCGACATGCCACATCGCCAAACTTTCATAGCTCAAGGCGAGGGCGACCGTTGCCGCCATCGCCACCACATGGCTGACCAACACGTAAGGCAGCAAGCGGCTGCCGAGGGTGAACGCCTGCAAGAGTTTGTCCCGCGACTGCTGCGCCCGTTGCCCGGCCCACTGGGTGCCGAGCAGCGCCGCGAGGCCAATCAAGGCCGCCAGCAGCCCGAGGCCGATCACCCACGGTGCCAACGCCCGCAGTGCACGGTTGATGTGATGGGCGGTGGGCAGTTCGGCTTCGATCTTGTCCAGCCGCGAGAGCGCCAGTTGCACGCGGATTTTTTCTTTGCCGAGGTCGACGGTCGCGGCCGGGTCTTGCGCCGCCAGCGCCTGCAGTTGCTGCTTGGCGATGTCGACATTGAGGCGGTAGTCGATTACGGCGTTGCTGGTTTGGACAGCGCGCTGGTGCTCCCAACCGCCGAGTGCGGCCAACAGCAGCGGGAAAATCACCAGCAGAAAGGTCAGCTTCAGGGCGTTCATGGGAGTCCGTTCACAACGCGTGGGCTTCGGTTATACCGAAAAATACGCCAGCGAGGATAGAGCAATACGGCGCTGTTGATCCATTACACCGCGTCACTAATGAAGTACCCAGCCCCACCTTTATCCGCTCAAGGCGCACGCCTAAATTGGCCCCACTGCCAGCCCATCACCCCGATGGCCGGCGACTGGAGCCATTGCCATGCCCTTTGTCAGCCTGCGCATCACCCGAGACGGCGTTACCCCGGAGCAAAAAGCCCAGGTCATCGCCGAGTTCACCGAAACCCTCGAACGCGTCCTGCACAAACGCCCGGACCTGACCCACATCGTCATCGAAGAAATCGACACCGATAACTGGGGCTACGCCGGCATCACCACCACTGAGTACCGCAAATCCATTACCGGAGCATCATCATGAGTAAAGTCGTTATCGTTACCGGCGCTTCCCAAGGCATCGGCGCTGCCGTGGTCCAGGCCTACCGCGCCCTCGACTACCGCGTGGTCGCCACCTCGCGTTCGATCCAGCCGTCCACCGACCCGAACATCCTCACCGTCGCCGGTGACATCGGCGACTCCGCCACCGCCCAGCGCGTCATCCGCGAAGCGCTGGCAGCCTTTGGGCGCATCGACAGCCTGGTCAACAACGCCGGTATCTTCATCGCCAAGCCCTTCACCACGTACACCCAAGAAGACTACGCCAATGTGCTCGCGGTGAACCTCAACGGCTTCTTCTACATCACCCAACTCGCCATTGCCGAGATGGAAAAACGCGGCGCCGGCCACATCGTCGGCGTCACCACCAGCCTGGTCGACCATGCCGTCGACGGCGTGCCTTCGGTGCTCGCCAGCCTCACCAAGGGCGGGCTGAATTCGGCGACCAAGTCGCTGGCGATTGAATACGCCAAGCGCGGGATTCGGGTCAACGCAGTGAGCCCGGGGATCATCAAGACGCCGATGCACGCCGAGCCAACCCACGCGGCACTCGGGAAATTGCACCCGATGGGGCATATGGGCGAAGTGAGTGACATCGCCCAGGCGATTATCTATTTGGAGCAAGCGGCATTCGTGACCGGCGAGATTCTGCATGTGGACGGCGGGCAAAGTGCCGGGCACTGAGTGCGGGTGGTTGGAGTCAATGACGCCCGCCGACTAGTCTCGATGGCGGGTACCGCTACACAAAAACCTTCCACCGACTGTTCGGGATGAGATCAAAATCGGCAAGGCTGCGCGCGAACAGTTTTCAGGCGGGTTCGATGCTGACCCAATAGCGGGTCAGGTAGCGCACCCTTACCGGCAGGGTTTTGCTCAGGTTCTCGAGCACGGTGTCGGTGTCGTCAATGCGGAACGCGCCGGAAATGCTCAGGTCCTGGACCTGCGGCGCGCAACGCAGCACGCCTGGGCGGTAACGACCCAACTCGGTGATGAAGTCGCCGAGGCGCCAATCGTCCACGCTCAACATGCCGCGAACCCATGCCGCCGAGCCGGGAGGCAGAGGACGCGCGTTTTCAAGCGCATCGTGATCGAACGTGACCTGTTGGCCGGCCTCCAGGCGCAACGCCTGTTCTGGTTGGCGGCGCGGGCGGACTTCAACGGCGGCCTCCAGCACACCGACGTGGGTGCTGTCTTCCAATTGGCGAACGCTGAACTGGGTGCCAAGCGCCTTGATCGTGCCGTCGCCGGTGCTGACGATGAGCGGGCGCTGGGCCGGGTCCTTGGCGGTCTGCACCAGGATTTCACCCTCGTACAGCTGGATCAGCCGCTGGTGGGCGTCGAAGCGGATATCCAGCGCCGTGCCGGTGTTCAACTCCAGTTGCGTGCCATCGTCGAGCTTCAGCGAGCGCCGTTCCCGGGTGTGGGTGCGGTGTTGTGCGAGCACCGCGCGATACGGCACCTGTTCCACCGCCAGCCACGAACAGCCACCTACCGCGAGCAGCATGCCGAGAATCTTCAACACAGCGCGACGTTGTTTCTGCGCCGCGCCCAGACCGGAAAGCGCCGCCTGGCGAGGCATCTTCGCCCACTGCTGCTGCAGCGCCTCGACCCGTGCCCACGCCGCCGCGTGTTGCGGGCTGGCCTGCAACCAGGCCTGCCAGGCATGAGTGCGCGCCTCGTCCGGCGTACCGTCATTGAGCTGCACGTACCAGGTGGCGGCGGCCTCCAGCGTCTTGAGGTCCGGCGGTGTAGCCATCAGGTTTCGACCAGCAACAGGCATTGGGTCATGGCGCGAACCAGGTGATTTTTCACCGTGGTCACCGACACCCCGAATCGCTCGCCAGCCGCTACGTAATTCAAGCCTTCCAACTGCACCGCGAGAAAAATCTCGCGTGTGCGCGTGCCCAACCCATCCAGCAGCGTGTCGATGGACACCAGCATCTCAATGATCGACAAGCGCACCTCCGGCGACACCTCCACCGGCTCCGGCCGCAGCGCCAATGCCTGCAGGTAAGCCTGCTCGATGGCCCGGCGCCGGGATTTATCGATCAGCAACGAACGCGCAATCGCACTCAGATAGCCGCGCGGCTCCCGGATGGGCGTAGTGTGGCGAGCCGTCATCACCCGTACGAACGTGTCCTGTGCCAAGTCGGACGCATCCGCAGCATTCCCCAGGCGCACCCGCAACCAGCCCTTCAGCCAACTGTTGTGTTCGCTGTACAGCTGGTGAAGTGTTGAAGGATCGAGGGTCGACATGAGCGTGCCACCGAAGTGTAAATGGTAATGGCTCTCATTATTGTGATGGCACGTTTATTAGGCAAGGCCTTTGAATGTTCTTTTAGTACGTTCGGTACTATTAAAATGTCGGTCTTTTATAACTTTCCGCTCGTACGTATCCGCACTTTCCCGCGACTGAACTCGATAGCGAACGCCCTCCATGGCACCATTTATGTCGTCAAATAAGTGACGTTTTTGCGCAAAAAATGCCGTTGGGCGGCAGATAAGACAAAGCGTTGACAGTTTGATATTCATCCAACATTATTCGCGACGGTTTTGATGGCTCTAAGCCATTAAAATGACATTAATGACGCGCGTTCGTCCCGCTGTGGTTTTTCAAGATAAAGGGATATGGCGGCTCGGATTCAAACGGTCCGGCGGCGTCGGCCAGAGTTAACTAATAAACGCTGTCACTTTATTTAGCAGGCTCGCTTCTACACGCCTGCGCTCGAGTCTTTAGGAAGAAAACTACATGGCTGTTGGACGAATTCTGGTTACGGGTGGTGCAGGTTTCATTGGTTCACATCTGGTAGATGCTTTGCTTGGCAAAGGCTACAAGATTCGCGTACTCGATAACCTGTCGACCGGCAAGGTGACGAACCTGCCCGTCGACAATGCCGACCTCGAACTGGTCGTCGGTGACGTGGCGGACAGCGCCGTCGTTGACCAGGCCATGCGCGACTGCAGCGCCGTCGTACACCTTGCCGCGGTGGCGTCGGTGCAGGCGTCGGTAGACGATCCTGTCGCCACCCACCAAGCCAACTTCGTCGGCACCCTCAATGTCTGCCAGAGCATGCTCAAGGCCGGCGTGAAGCGCGTGGTGTTCGCCTCCAGCGCCGCGACCTATGGCAACAACGGCGAAGGCACGGCCATCATCGAAGACACCCCCAAGTCGCCACTGACCCCTTATGCCAGCGACAAGTTGGCCAGTGAGTACTACCTGGACTTCTATCGCCGCGAGCACGGCCTGGAACCGGTGATCTTCCGTTTCTTCAATATCTTCGGCCCGCGCCAGGATCCTTCCTCGCCGTACTCCGGTGTGATCAGCATCTTCACCGAACGCGCGTTGGCCCGTAAGCCGATCACGGTCTTTGGTGACGGCGAGCAGACGCGCGACTTCGTCTATGTACAGGACCTGGTCAGCATCCTGGTCCAGGCCGTGGAGACCCGCAAGCCGGCCCCTGAAGCCATCAACGTCGGGCTTAACCGCGCGACCAGTCTCAATGACCTGATCGCCGAACTGGGCAAGGCCACGGGCACCCCGCTGAACGTGACTTACCAGGCGCCACGCCAAGGTGACATTCGCCATTCGCGCGCCAACAACACCCGTTTGCTGGAACGCTTTGCACTCCCGGAACCGACCTCCATCGGCCAGGGTCTGGCGCAGCTTTTGCGAAGTTTGTAACTCGCCGGTCACCCTGTCCGTCGTTAACGCAGTATTGGCTCAGTCATTTTTCAAGAGTGAATTATGGAAATCGTTTTCCGCAGGACGCGTGTCCGCGTGATCGCTGAGCGGCTATTAGCTGCTCTTGCCTTGTTCGTCGGCGGGCCAGCGGTCCAGGCTGCTGCGTTACCCCAGCCAGCCAGCGTGGCTTTCTGGTACGCCGACCAGCCGCCGCTGCCAGAGTTGTCGCAATTCGACTGGGCCGTGGTCGAGCCAGGCCATATGACACCGGGCGATGTGAAAACCTTGCGGGCCCTGGGCAGCCAGCCGTTTGCCTACTTGTCCGTGGGGGAGTTCGACGGCAACAAGGCGGAAATCGAAAAGGCCGGGCTGACCAAAGCTGTTTCGCCGGTACGCAACAATGCCTGGGACAGCCAGGTCATGGACCTCACTTCACCCGCCTGGCGCGAGCATTTGTTTGGCCGTGCGAAGGCGTTGGAAGCCCAGGGTTATGCCGGTCTGTTTCTCGATACGCTCGACAGTTTCCAACTGGTGCCCGCAGCCTCCCGTGAAGCCCAGCGCGTTGGCCTGGCCAGCCTGCTGCGTGAATTGCACAAACGTCAGCCCAAGCTGAAGCTGTTCTTCAACCGTGGTTTCGAAGTACTGCCCGAACTGGACGGCGTCGCCGCTGCCGTTGCGGTCGAGTCAATCCACGCCGGCTGGGATGCCGCCGCCAAGCGTTATCGCCCGGTATCGGAGTCCGACCGCGCGTGGCTGGAAACGCACCTGCAACCGCTGCGTGCCAAAGGCATCCCGTTGGTCGCGATCGACTACCTGCCGCCGGAGCGCCGCGAAGAAGCCCGCACGCTGGCCAAGCGTCTGCGCGATGAAGGGTTCATCCCGTACATCAGCACCCCGGACCTCAACACACTGGGCATCAGCAGTATCGAAGTGCAGCCGCGCCGTATCGCGTTGATCTACGATCCGCGTGAAGGCGCGATGGAAGATGCCGCCGGCCATACCAATCTTGGCGGCCTGCTCGAATACCTGGGCTACCGCGTCGACTACCTGCCGGCCGACAGCAATCTGCCGCTCTACAGCTTCAGTGGCCTGTACGCCGGCGTGATCACCTGGATGACCAGCGGCCCGCCGCAGGATGCCCCGGCGTTCAACCGTTTCCTCAATGCGCGCCTCGACGAGCAGGTTCCCGTGGTGTTCTTCAGCGGGCTGCCGGTCGAAGACAAGCTGCTGCTCAAGCGCCTGGGCCTCAAGCGCGATGCGCCGCCTGCGACACAGGTGTTGACCGTCACCCATCAGGACAAGGCCCTGCTCGGCGCTTTTGAAGCCCCTGTAGTGCCGCGCTCCCGTGACCTGGCCGCGGTCTCGGTACTGCCCGGCGGCCCGACCCCGGCGCTGTCGTTGAAAGGCGTCGGTGGCGACGTATTCACCCCGGTAGTAGTGGGCAAATGGGGTGGCCTGGCCCTCGCGCCTTATATCCTGGAAATCAACAACGAGCGCAGCCGCTGGATTCTCGATCCCTTTGCGTTTCTCCAGGCCAGCCTGCGCCTGCCGAACCAGCCGCGCCCGGACACCACCACCGAAAATGGCCGTCGCATCGCGACCGTGCACATTGATGGCGACGGCTTTCCTTCGCGTGCCGAAGTACGCGGCACGCCTTACGCCGGGCGTCACACCCTGGACGACTACATCAAGCCCAACCCGTTCCTGACGTCGGTGTCGATCATCGAAGGGGAAGTTTCGCCGCGTGGCGCGTTCCCGTTCCTGGCACGCGAACTGGAGCCGATTGCGCGCGAGATCTTCGCCAACCCGAAAGTTGAAGTGGCCACCCACACCTTCAGCCACCCGTTTTTCATGCAGCCGAACAAAGCCAAGAAACGCGAGAACTTCAACGCGGAATACGGCATGAACATGAAGATCGCCGGCTACGACAAAATTGATTTTCGGCGTGAAATCTTCGGCTCGCGCGACTACATCAACCAGAACCTGACCACCCCGCAAAAGCCGGTGAAGATGGTGTTCTGGCCAGGTGACGCGCTGCCATCGTCCGACACGATCAAACTGGCCTACGACGCTGGCTTGAAAAACGTCAACGGTGCCGAAACCATCATGACCAAGGCCAACCCGTCGCTCACGGGCCTCAACCCGCTGCTGCGACCGACCCCGGGCGGGCTGCAATACTACGCGCCGATCATCAACGAAAACCTCTACACCAACTTGTGGAAGGGGCCGTATTACGGTTTCCGCGAGTTGATCGAGACCTTCGAGCTCACCGACAGCCCCCGCCGCCTGCGCGGGCTGCATCTTTACTATCACTTCTACTCCAGCACCAAGCAGGCTTCGATCAAGGCCATGCATGAGATCTACGGCTACATGCGCGATCAGCAGCCGATGTCCTTGTGGATGAGCGATTACGTCGACCGCCTGCACGGCTTGTACCAGGCGAGCCTGGCGCGAACCGCTGACGGCGCCTGGCAGATCCGCGGGATGGACGCGCTGCGCACCGTGCGCCTTGACGCGCAAATGGGCTGGCCGGACCTGCTCCAATCCCAAGGCATCGCCGGTGTGCGCGACTTGCCGCAAGGGCGCTATGTGGCGCTGAGCAGCGACAAGGCCTTGCTGGTGCTGCGCCCGGATCGAGACCCCAGGCCCGCCCTGGAGGAGGCAAATCTGCCGTTGCTTGACTGGCGCTACATCGATGCAAATCGCGTGAGCTTTGCGTTTGCCGGTCAGTTCGACCTGACCTTCTCCGTACGCTCGGCGACGGCTTGTCGCGTGGAAGTCGATGGACAGCGTTTCGCGGGCAAGGCGTCAGCCGGCCTCTGGACTTTTCAATTACCTATGAAGCAGGTGAGTAATGGTCAGCTCCTCTGCAACTAAAAATAGCCGCCTGCTCAATCCTTGGGCATTGGCGGTGGTCGCGGTCGCCGTGGGCGGCCTGCTATGGGCGACTTTCCAGCGCGAAGAAGTCTTCCAGCCGGATGGGCGCCAACCGGACGCAGTGTCGGCCAACTACGCCGAGCTGCTGCTGACGGCCCACCCGGATGACGACCACCTGCGCCTGCAGTTGGTTGATTTGCTGATTCGCCTCGGTGACTACACCAAGGCGCGCCAGCACCTGGAGGCCTGGCCCAAGCCGCAGCCGGAAACCCAGGCGTACTATCGCCTGGAACTGGATGCACTGGTCGCGGCCAGCAGCAACGACCTGATCGCGCAGCAGGCGCTGGTCGAGCGCCTGGAAACATTCGATCACCGCAAACTGGCGGTGCCACAGCTGCAGAACCTGGCGAAGCTGGCGCTGACATTGCAGGCACCGGCATTTGCAGCCAGCGTGTTCGAAGAGATCGCCGCGCGCGATCCGGCGCAGCGCAGTGAATCACTCAAAGCCGCTGCGCAGTGGTTCATGGCCGGTGAAAAACCGGCGCGTGCCGCGCAGATCTACCTGCAACTCAAACGCGATGCCCAGCAACCGGCCGAGCGACGCGAGTACGCACAACTGGCGTTCAACAGCCTGTTGTCGGCAGGGCAAGATGAGCAAGCCGCACAGGTGCTCTCCGATGAGTTGCCCGACCTCACCAATCCGCAGACCGATCCGGCATGGCTGGAGCAGGGCGTCGATGTCGCCGTGGCGACCAAGCATTACGACCTTGCGCAGCGCGTGCTCCAACAGTGGCGCGTGCTGCAGCCGGACAACCCGAAAATTGCACTGAAAGAATTCCACGTACGCCTGGCCATCAATGACCTGGCCGGTGCCTGGGAAACCGGCCAGCAATTGACCGTCGATTACCCGGATGACACCGAGCTGCTCGAGCAAATGGCCCGCCTCGGTGAATGGCGCGGCGATAACGAAGCGGCCCTGGACTACTGGGTTCGCCTGCTCAAGCTCAAGGAAGACCCGGCCACCCGCGAACACGCCTGGCGCCTGGCCAGCCAACAGTTCGACTTTGACCGCTCGATCCCGTTGCTTGCCGAGATCATGCAACAGCGCGCACTCACCGATATCGAGCTGGATGCCTTGATCTACGGTCACGAATCGCGCGGTACACCGGCCGAGGCCGAAGCCTGGTTGCGTACGTACCTGCGCAAATACCCTTCGCACCGCCTGGCCTGGACCCGCTTGCTGCAAAACCTGGAAAACACCGGGCAGTTCGCCGCCAAAGGCAAGCTCTACAAGGACTATGCCAAACGCTACAAGCTGACCACGGCCGAACAGGTCGACTGGGCCAGCACCCACATGAAGCTGTTCGAAGAGCAGGCTGCGTGGGACGTGGTCAAGGTGGATGATCCCTCCATTCAGGATCCGGAGTACTGGCACACACGTGCCGCACTGGCTTGGGACCTGGAGCGCGATGAGGATTTGCGTGTGTCGCTGGAGCGCCTGCTCGCCATCAACGGCAAATTGGTCAGCGGCGACGAGAGTCAGTTGATCTCCCTGTACCGCGTCAGCAACCCCCAGCGCGCGCTGGAGTTGATGGTTGCCAGCTGGCACCGCGCCCAGGATCCTCAACGCCTGGTCGAAGCCCTGCAGCTCGCCCAGGAATTGCAGGACTGGGACCAAGTGATCGCCTTGCTGGATGACGCCCGCAAATACCCGCAGGCCTACGAGCAAGCCCAGGTCCTGGCCGTGCGTGGCGCGCTGGCTATCGAGCAGGGCGACACGGCCGAGGCCGAGCGCCTGTACCTGCTCGGCTTGTCAAACTACCCGGATGACAACCTGTTCCGCGAGCGCCTGACCTGGCTGTATGTCGACCAGGCCGACACCGCCAAGCTCAAGCCACTGCTCACCAAGTGGCGTGCCTATGCGCGTGAAGACCGCTTGCTGTGGCTGCCATTTGCAAGCGCCAGCCAGTTGCTGGGGCGCGACACCGAGGCTTTGGCGTGGTATCGCATGTACCTCAAGCTCACCCCGAACGACTGGCTGGTGCAAGCGGCCTACGCCGACGCACTGGACACCGCCGGTTACCAGGACGCCGCCCAGCGCCTGCGCTTGAAGCTGCTGCGTAACCCTGAGGCCGACAACCTGCAACCTTCGTCCCAGCGTTATGCGATCTGGCTGCGGTTGATGTCCAGCAGCTACTCGCCTCGCAAGGCGCAGCAGGAATTGTTGAAGTGGAAGGACGGTTCGCCGTCGATGAAGCAGATGTTGTTCGAGCGTCTGCTGGCCCGCCTGGACGCGACCAACCAGGAAGCGCAGAAAGACCAGTGGTTGGAGTGGGCACGCAGCCAAGGCTTGAAAGTCGATCGCTACGAGCAGATCCAGGAAGCCCTGCGCAGCCGCAACAAGGCCCAGGTTGAAACCCTGCTGGCCAGCAGCGACTTGAACCCGGCCCAGCGTTCACAAGCGCTGAGCCGTCTGGGGCGCACCAACGAAGCCCTGGACACGAGCCTGTCTGCCCTCGGCGACGACCAGCCGTCTTCAGTGAACGAGCAACTGCGTCGCCAGGCCGTGGAAATTCACGAAAGCACCCCGCAAGGCGCGTTGCTGTCCTATCAGAAGCAGGATTTCGGTGGCCTGTCGTTTGACTCGCCGCGCCTGGAAATCGCGCATAACCTGGGCGACAACTGGTACGCCGACCTTGAAGCCGAGCACGGTAACTACAAGGGCGACGACATCATCTCGTCCCGGATCGGTGATGAGAGCAATGCCGCCCTGACCCTGGTTCGCTCGGTGGAAAACGGCAGTTGGAAGCTCTTCGCCGACACCAGCCAGCGCAAGGACGATGACCGTAACGGCCTGGGCCTGTCACGCATGTGGCAATTGGGTAACAGCCACCAGATCGAGACCGGCCTGGACTGGCATCGCAAGAGTGACGACAGCGGCCTGATGCGTGCTTTCGGCCAGCAGGACCGCGCCTGGGTGGGTGGCCGTCACGGCCTGACCGCACGCGATCAGTTGAGCTGGGAAGTGGCGCAGCGGTCGTTCTCGACCCGCGCGGGTGACTCGCTGGGGACTGGTCAGGCGTTGAAGCTGGAACTCAACCACACGCTGGAATTCGCCGGGCCTAACTGGACGGTGCGCAGCGGCCTGGATTACCAGAAAAACAACGTGAAGGATCGCAACCTGGACTACCTGTCCAGCCGCAATGGCGGCGCCGTCAAGATCACGCCTCAGTCGACCGACCCTGACACCGGCCAGCTTGATCCTCTCGATGTCGACACCGTGACCGGCGCCGACCTGCTGCAAAGCCGCTATGGCCAGCTCTACGTCGGCACTTCGTGGCGTCGTGGCATACCCGGCGCACTGGTGCGCAGCAAGCCGCAGTACACCTGGCTGGTGGACATGACGGCGGGCTGGCAATGGACCGATCAGACTTTCAACTACGGCATCAACACGGGCATCGGGTTTGAAGTGCTGGGTGATGACGAACTGGCCCTGACCTTCGGTTACCAATCTGCCCCACAGGGCGGGGATGGCAAGTCCGGCGGCACACTGGGCATGAGCTACGGCGTGCGTTTCGGGCGCTGATTACAGAATCTACGGGAGAAAAACCTATGCAAGCAATTCGTACACTGAGCCTGGCCCTGACAGTACTGTTCGTCGCCGGTTGCTCGAGCTTCACCAGTGAAAACAGCCCGAACCTGTCGCGCAGTGCGAAATGGGGCATCGTGCCGATGGTCAACTATTCTCAGACCCCGCAAGCCGGTGAGCGCAGCGAGCAGATCCTGCTCAGCGTCCTCAGCAGCCACGGTCTGCAGCCTCGCGTCTACCCGACCACTACCCAGGGCGAACAAGCGCTGATGGATGACAACGAGCGCCTCACCGGCGCCCTCGAGTGGGCCCGCGACCAGAAGCTCGACTACGTCGTTGCAGGCAGCGTCGAAGAGTGGCAATACAAGAACGGTCTGGACGGCGAGCCAGCGGTCGGCATCAGCCTGCGCGTGCTGGACGCCAAGGACGGTACCGTGCTCTGGAGCAAGAGCGGCGCGCGCGCCGGCTGGTCCCGTGAAAGCCTGGCGGGCAATGCTCAGACGGTAATCGACAAACTTGTTGGCGCCCTTCGGTTCGAGTGAACGCAATGAATTCTCCACACATGGATTACAGCCTGGCGCCCCGCGCCAGCGGGCCGGTGTCTTGGCTGGAAACGCTGATAGTGACGGGTGCCGCGATTGGCCTCGGCCTCTGGCTGACTCCCGAAGACCCGTTGCAGATGCACGGTGGTTTCCCTTGGGTAATCCTGGCGCCGCTGCTGTTAGGTGTGCGTTACGGTTTTGTACGCGGCTTGTTCAGCGCAGGTTTGCTGGTGGTGGCGTTGTTTGTGCTGCGCTACACCGGGCATGCAGGCTACACCGAGCTTGAGCCGTCGTTTATCGTCGGCGTGCTGGTGTGCGGGATGCTCGTGGGTGAAGTTCGCGACCTGTGGGTGCGCCGCCTGGAGCGTCTGCAGATGGCCAACGAGTACCGTCAGTACCGTCTTGATGAGTTCACCCGCGCTCACCAGATCCTGCGGGTTTCCCATGACTTGCTGGAGCAGCGCGTCGCTGGCAGCGATCAGAGCCTGCGCAGTTCGTTGCTGGGCCTGCGCGAGAAGCTGCGCAGCATGCCGATCGAAGGCGATGCCTTGAGCGACCTGGCCGAGCCGATCGTGGCGATGCTGGGCCAGTACGGAGCCCTGCGCGTTGCCGGGCTGTACCGTGTCGATGAAAGCGAAAAAAATGTGCTGCCCGAGGCCTTGGCCATGATCGGTGTGATGGGCCCGTTGGGCACCGACGACGGTCTGATCACCCTGTGCCTAGAACGTGGCGAACTGGTCAGCGTGCGTCAGGACCTGATCGACTCCGGCAACTCCGCGCAGTTCTCATCGCTGCAGGCATGCATCCCGCTGATCGACGCCGAAGGTCGCCTGCTGGCGATCCTGGCGGTCCGGCAGATGCCGTTCTTCGCGTTCCAGGACCGCACGCTGAGCCTCCTGTCGTTGCTCGCCGGCCACATCGCCGACCTGTTGCGCCGCGATCCGCAAGTGCTGCGCCTGCCCGATGCCGACGCGCAGCAATTCACCTTGCAGCTCAAGCGCTCGCTGGTGGATGCGGAGCAGCACACGTTGCCGGCCGGCCTGTTCGCGTTTGAAATGACGCGCCCCAACGACGAGTTGACGCGTTTGATGGAGCGCAGCCAGCGTGGTCTCGACCTGCACCTGCCGGTTCGCAACAACCGCGATCATCCTTTGCTGTTGGTCCTGTTGCCGCTGACCAGCCCGGAAGGCACCCAAGGCTACCTGGCGCGGATTGGCCTGTTGCTGCACGAGCACTTCGGCATCGACACCGATTTTGACAGCCTGGGTGTGCGGGTAATGCCTTTCAACCTGGAGCCTGGCTGTGACCGCAACGGGCTGCGTAACTTTCTTCACAACGAGTGTGGCCTGAATGATCAGCAAGTGGCTGTTTAGCGGAGCCTTGTTGTTAGAGGCGGGCAGCTGGGCCAGTTTGTGGCTCAATGCGCCGGAGTTGCATCAACTGCTGGTGTTTATCTTCAGCCACGGCCTCGCCTGCCTGATGCTGTGCGCTGCCGTGTGGCGGATGCTGCCGGCGCGCTACCGTGCACCGCTTCCCTGGAGCCCGCTGTTCATTTTCTGCCTGGCATTCTTCGTGCCGGTCATCGGTACCCTGGGCGTGGTGGCGGCAATCTTCCCGGCGCTGTACCTGCCGCGCAAACGCGACCGTCAGGCCTGGCAGGCTGTCGGCATTCCGGGCCTGCCGTTCCGTGCGCAGGCACAGACACGCACGCCGATTTTTGCCGATGGCGGCCTGCAGGATGTGTTGCGTCACGCGCCCGACCCGGACCAGCGCCTGGCAGCCTTGCTGGCGACGCGGCGCATGCCCGGCAAGGACGCGGTGCCCATCCTCAAATTGGCCCTGGGCGATCCGAGTGACGACGTGCGCCTGCTGGCGTACTCGATGCTCGACAAGCAGGAAAGCGACATCAACCTGCACATCCAGATGGCCCTGGAGCAATTGGCCGGCGTGAGCCCACGCATGGCAGGCCCGGTGCACAGCATGCTGGCGCGCTGGTATTGGGAGCTGGCCTACCTCGGCCTGGCCCAGGGCAGTGTGCTCGAACACGTCCTCAATCAAGCCAGCGAACACGCCGAGCAAGGTTTGGCCGCGGGCGAGGGCGGTGAGCTGCTGCTGTTGGCGGGACGTATCGCGTTGGAGCGCGGCGAGAACGAGCGGGCTGAAGCGCTGTTGCACGAGGCCGAGCGAAATGGCCTGGGCGCCGCGCAATTGCTGCCGTTTCATGCAGAGCTGGCGTTCGAAGCCGGTCGTTATCACGAAATCCCTGGGTTGCTCGCCAGCCTTCCCGAGAAAACCCGCCAGCGTCCACCGTTCGCTGAGCTGGTGAGGAGCTGGAATGAATCATAAGGAAGCGACACCCACCGCTGATATCTGTCTGTTGCTGGAAGGCACCTGGCCGTACGTGCGCGGCGGGGTATCGAGCTGGATTCACCAGATGATCCTGGGCCTGCCGGAGCTGACCTTTTCGGTCATGTTCATCGGCGGCCAGCGCTCGGCGTACTCCTCGCGACGCTATGAAGTGCCGACAAACGTGGTGCACATCGAAGAAGTGTTCCTTGAGGATGCAACCCATCCCGCCAACCAGCGCGGTAAGCCGCGCGAGGCCGACCCGCAGCAGTTGGCCGACCTGTATCGCTTCTTGCACCACCCGGACGCGCCCCCGCGCGAGCTGGGCGAGCGCATGCTCAATTGCATCGCCGAAGGGCACATGACCCTCGACGACGTACTGCGCAGCCGCGCCAGTTGGGAGACCCTCAGCGAAGGCTATCGCCAGCATTGCGCCGACCCCTCCTTCGTCAATTATTTCTGGACCCTGCGCTCCCTGCAGTCGCCGTTGCTGATGCTCGCCGAAGCTTCGCGCAAGATGCCGCGTGCGCGGGTGCTGCACTCGATCTCCACCGGTTACGCGGGGCTCCTGGGCTGCATCCTCAAGCATCGCTGGGGATGTCCTTACCTGCTCAGCGAGCACGGCATCTACACCAAGGAGCGCAAGATCGACCTGGCCCAGGCCACGTGGATCGCCGAAAGCTCCGGCCAGGCGCTCAACCGCAGCCTTGATGGCGGCTCGGGGTATATCCGCACGCTGTGGGTGCGCTATTTCGAACGCATCGGCCAGTTGGCCTACAACAGCGCCGACAACATCATTGCCTTGTATGACGGCAACCGTCAGCGCCAGATCAAGGACGGCGCCGACCCGAGCCGCACGCAATTGATCGCCAATGGCATCGACCTGTCGCAGTGGGCAAAGGCCTTGGAATCCCGCGAGCCGGGCATTGCGCCGGTGGTGGGGCTTATTGGGCGGGTGGTCCCGATCAAGGACGTCAAGACCTTCCTGCGGGCCATGCGCGGTGTGATCAGCGCCATGCCACAGGCCGAGGGCTGGATTGTCGGCCCTGAAGAGGAAGACCCCGAGTACGTCAGCGAATGCCGCAGTTTGATGGCCAGTCTGGGGCTTGAAGGCAAGGTGCACTTCCTGGGCTTCCAGCGCATTCAGGACATCCTGCCCAAACTGGGCCTGATGGTGCTGACCTCGATCAGCGAGGCCCAGCCGTTGGTGATCCTCGAAGCCTGGGCCGCCGGCACACCGGTGATCAGCAGCGACGTCGGTTCGTGTCGAGAATTGATCGAAGGCGGCAGCGCCGAAGACCGTGACCTTGGCCTCGCCGGCAAAGTGGTGGCGATCGCCGACCCACAAGCCACCTCGGCGGCCATCCTCGAACTGCTGCGCAGCCCGGAACGCTGGAAGGCCGCACAGGCCAGCGGGCTCTTGCGGGTCCACCGTTACTACACCGAAGCCTTGATGCTGCAGCGCTACCGCGACCTGTACCAGGCAGCCATGGAGAACAATTAAATGGCCGGTATTGGCTTCGAACTGCGCAAGATTCTTTCGCGCGACTCATACACCGCAACCCTGCACGCCTACGTGTATGCGGGCTTGATCAGCTCCGGGCCGTGGGTGTTGTCGATCATCAGCGTGATGCTGGTGGGGATCATCAGCCTCGGCCTGTTGTTGCCCAACTCACTGGTCGGGCAGTTCCTGGTGACGGTGACCTACCTGATGGCCAGCTCGCTGATCCTCACGGGTGGGCTGCAGTTGTTCTTCACCCGCTTTGTGTCCGACCAATTGTTCGAGCAACGCTACGAGCAAATCCTGCCGAACCTGTTGGGCATCCTGTTGATGGTCACCGTCGGCGCCGGCGTACTGGGTGTCATCGTGCTGGCGCTGCTGTTCGATCAGCCCCTGATCTACCGCGTGCTGGTACTGTCGAACTTCGTGGTGCTGTGCAACCTGTGGCTGGTGATCATCTTCCTCTCGGGGATGAAAAAATATAACCGCATCCTGCTGGTGATGGTGGTGGGTTACGCGCTGATGGTGGCGAGTGCCTGGTTGCTGAGCTTCCTGAAGATGCCCGGCCTGTTGCTGGCGTTGTTGATCGGGCACGGCAGCCTGCTGTTCCTGTACCTCTACGACATCCTGCGCGAATACCGTGCCGAGAAAATGATTGCCTTCGATTTCCTCAATCGTCGCAACGTGTTCCTCAGCCTGCTGGTCACCGGGTTCTTCTACAACTTCGGCATCTGGGTCGACAAGATCCTGTTCTGGTTCAACCCCGGCACTTCCAATGCCGTCATCGGCCCGCTGCGCGCCTCGATCCTGTATGACATGCCGATTTTCATCGCGTACCTGGCGATCATCCCTGGCATGGCGGTTTTCCTGGTACGCATCGAAACCGACTTCGCCGAATGGTACGACCGGCTGTTCCGCGCCATCCGCGACGGCGAGACCTTGCAGCACATCGGTTCGCTGAAAACCGAAATGACCCTGTCCATTCGCCAGGGCCTGCTGGAAATCTGCAAGGTCCAGGGCCTCACCGTGGTCCTGCTGTTCCTCTTCGCGCCGCGCTTGCTCGAGTGGATCGGCATCTCCAGCTACTACCTGCCACTGTTCTACATCGACCTGATCGGTGTGAGCATCCAGGTGGTGTTCATGGCGCTGCTCAACGTGTTCTTTTACCTCGACAAACGTCGCGTGGTACTGGAGCTGTGCGTACTGTTCGCCGTGTTGAACGCCGGCCTGACCCTCCTCAGCATGCACCTGGGCCCGAGCTTCTTCGGCTACGGGTTCACGCTGTCGTTGCTGGTGTGTGTTTTGCTGGGGCTGGCGCGCCTGTCGTCGGCGCTGGAAGACCTGGAATATGAGACGTTCATGCTGGCGCGTTAAGCGTATTTGCGGGTGATAAAAAGGGCACTTGGCGGTTAGGCAAGTGCCCTTTTTGTTGCTTGCGGCTTATTGCTCGGCGCTGCCGGGGTGGACAGCGCCTAAGCGCATGTTGCGGCGCACACCTGCCCAAGCAGGATGTTGTCATTCTCCGAAGATGTAGCTTACATGCTCCACTTCATGGTCACGGCCACGTTACGCGGGTCGCCGAAGATGTTTGCGCCCGCCGGGTTACTGATGCTCTGGTAGTAGTGCTTGTCGAACACATTGTTCAGGTTGGCTTGGACCTTGAGGTTTTTGTTCACGTTGTAGCCGGTCATCAGGTCGACGATGCTGTAGCCGCCCTGCGATACGCCGTAGGTTGTGTATGTGCTGCTCTGGCTGCGGAATGAACCGCCGATCGACCATTTTTCGAGGTCGCCCGGCAATTGATAGGTGGTGGACAGCTTGAGCAGGTTGTATGGCGTGTCGCTGTCGAAGCGACCGCTGCCGCCCTTGACGTTCTTGGCGCCGGCGTAGGTGTAGCCGGCGGAGGCCTGCCAGCCACGGGCAAGCATGCCTTGCAGTTCGAGGTCGACGCCTTTGGTTTCCACTTCGCCGGAGGCCACGGAGCAGGAAGCAACACCCGGTGCGCAGGCATCAAGCCCTTGGGCGAGATTTTCCTGGTTCAACTGGAAGTAGGCCAGGCTAGCGTTCAGCGCCCCGTCAAAGTACTCGCCCTTGATCCCGACTTCACGGTTGGTACCCGTGACCGGCGGCAGAAGGCTGCCCTGGAAGTCCACGTTGGCTTGCGGCTGGAAGATTCTGGTCCAGCTGGTGTACATCGAGTAGGTATCGTTTATGTCGTAGATCAGGCCGGCATAGGGGGTGTATTCGCGCGTAGCCTTGTAGTCGGCGCCGAACGTGTAGTCGCCGGAAATAGTGTTCTGTTCGTATTCATACCAATCCAGGCGTGAACCGAGGATCAATTTCAGGTCGTCGCGCAGATGGAAGCGCACGGTGGCGTAGGTGCTGTATTGATCGACCTTGCCCTTACGAGACCAGTTGTAGTTGATGGCCGGTTTTTCTACTCCGTGATAGTCGAAGTTTGATGGGTCGAGCACGATGTTTGGGTCATTGAGGAAACCACCGCCGGGGCCGTCGTCGGTTTTATCATTGCGATAGCTGCCACCGAGTACCAGTTCGTGGGTCGCACCAAACAGGGCGAAGGGTCCGGAAACGTAGCCGTCGACGCTTTTTTGTGTGTGCTGGTAGGTGTAGCGGCCCACGTTCAGGTTCAACTGATCTGCACTGGGGTCCAGTCGATAAAAACTGGTGCCCAGCATGTCCAGGTCGCCTCGCAGCCACGTGGTATTCAGGCGCAGTTTCCAGTCGTTGTCGAAGCGGTGCTCAATTTCGGCAAATGCGCTGGTGTTTTTCTTGTTCCAGTAGGTCCAGTTCGGGCTCATGCGCGTCGAGCGGGATATCGGCAGGAACGTGCCATTGGCCCTGGTCGGGATGCCCGACCAGTCGGCTCCCGGGTTGTCTTCACGGTTGTAGTACGCACCGAGGGTCAGGGTCGTGGCTTCGCTCAGGTCAAATTCGGTGATGCCGTACAACAACTGGCGCTTGCTGCTGTAGCCATCGGTAAAGCTGTCTTTGTCCTGGAAGGCACCGACCACGCGGCCTCTGATCGAACTGACAGAATTGAGTGCGCTGCTGGCATCGATTTCGGTGCGGTAGTTGTCCCACGAGCCGGCGCCCAAGGTGACTGAAACTTGCGGCTCGACGGTGGGGCGCTTGCGGATCAGGTTGAGGGTGCCGGAGGGGTTGCCGGCACCGAGCATCAGGCCCGACGCTCCGCGCACCACTTCAACCCGGTCGAACATCGCCAGGGTCGACGTGCCAAGGGTGTCGCTGTCATACGCGACTGGCAGTCCGTCAATCATGATGTTGTCGATGGCGGAACCGCGGGAATAGAACTCTGGGCGCTCACCACCGGTTTTGCGCATGGTCAGGCCTGGAGTGTGAGTCGAAATGTCCTCCAGAGACTGCATATTCTGGTCATCCATGCGTTGGCGAGTGATTACCGTGACCGACTGCGGCGTCTCGCGCATGGAGGTGGCCAGTTTGGTCGCGGTACTCATGGAGCCGGTGGTGTACGATCCGCTCCCCTCTGTCGTCGCTCCCAGCGATTGGCCCGTGACACTCGTCGCGCCAAGCACCACCGTTGTTCCGTTATTGGCAGGGATCAACACGTAGCCACCATTGCTCTGACGCTGCGCTTGTAACCCGCTGTTCGCCAGCAAGCGCATCAGTCCTTCCTCGACGCTGTACACGCCAGTCAGGCCCGCCGTAGTCAGACGGCGGGTTTGCTCGGTATCAAATGAAATAGTCACGCCCGCCTGCACTCCGAACTGGGTCAGGGCAGTGCCAAGCAGGCCTGAGGCGATCTGGTAGGACGTCTGGCTTTGCGCCAAAACTGGCGTGGACATTAGCGCCAGCCCCGACAGACTCGCGAGGCTCAGTCCAAAGAGGGCCAAGCGAACCGGGCGGGTCATTGAAGTCTTCGCATAGAGGGGAAGCAGGGGCATTCGTTGATCCTTCCGTTGTCATGGCAGAAAGTCGCCGTCATCGCGGCTTGTGTCATTGACGGATGAGAATCAAAATCAGCAAGGTGACTCGTTAAACATTTTCAAATCGAACTCATGCCGGTTCGATGCTAGCCCAATAGCGCGTCAGGTAGTGCACTCTCACCGGTAAGGCCTGACTCAGGTTTTCCAGCACGGTATCCGTATCGTCGATGCGGAACGCGCCTTAGATGCTCAGCCCCTGAACCGATGCGGCGCAGTACGCCAGGGCGATAGCGTTCCAGCTCTTCGATGAAAGTGCCCAGCCGCCAGTCATCTACGCTCAGCATGCCCTTTACGGGGTTAAAGGGCTGGCTACATCGACTGCATCGCGGTCAAAGGTGTCTTGCTCTCCAGCATTGAGGCGCAGAGTGCGTTCAACATGCTGGTGCGGATTTACTTCAACAGCGGCTTGCAGTACTCCAACACGCGTTTGTTCGGTCAGCTGACGGACGCTAAACCGGGTGCCGAGCGCATGTGCCCGACTTTCGCAGGTCTGAACGATAAATGGGCGCTGGGTGGGATCCTGGGCGGTCTTAACAAGCATTTCGCCACGGTACAACTGGATCAACCCCTGTTTTGAGTCGAAGCGGATATCCAATGCAGTATCCGCGTTCAGTGCCAGTTGTGAGCCATCGTCTAGGCGCAGCGGGCGACGCTCACGGATACTCGTACGCTGTTGAGCGAGCATTGAGTGATACGGGACTTGCTCGGTTGATGCGTCGTTGTTCGTAGGCGACTCCAGTAGTGAAAGTTAATGGATGGATTAAATGCGCCAGACTGGAAGCTGTAACGACGTTCATGCCTGTTGTTGCTCGATTGCTTGAGATCGCTATCGCGAGCAAGCTCGGCTCCTGCGGAGTGAGGTAGGTCCGGGGGCTTTTTGTTCTTGTGTTGGATGACGCCTTCCCAGCTTTCGGCAGCTCCTACAAAAATCTAGAGTGCACAAAAAAGGCCCGCCTTTCGGTGAGCCTTTTCTGGTACTGCGTATGGTGCGGCACCAGGAGTCGAACGATCTAATAAGTTATTGAATTAGCTGATTAATACTTAAAGCCCTGTGCGATTCTACCTCTAAAACTACCTCAAGGTCCTCGTACGGCTGAGGATCTTGCTTGACGTGACTAACGGCGAAGGGCCGGAGTTGCCCCTACAGCGGCCGGTCATTCGTCTATGAGAGTTGGGCCGTTGATGTGTCAACGGTCAACCACGTTAGAGTTAGAGTAGGTCCATGGTGGCCATAGAATCAGCCATGCGGTAGCCCATCGCTTTGTAACCCGCCTGGCGCTTATCCCACATCCTCATCAGCGCGACATTACCCTCGTCAACGAAGTCGATCACTCGCACGTCGGCCTTATCGGCATGTGATCGATGCAACCGCCCCGCATATTGCTGAAGGATTCCCTTCCATGAGATGGGCATTGCCAGCACCAGCGTGTCCAACGGCGGATGATCGAAGCCTTCACCTACTAGTTTTCCTGTTGCCAACAGCACTCGTGGAGCATCAGGGGGAAGGGACTCAAGCTCATGCATACGGGAAATCCGCTGTTTCTTGGGCACTCGCCCATGAAGCGTGAAAAGGTTATGCACGCGCTGCTTCAATTCTAATTCAAGGGCATCCACATGTTCCGTCCGCTCCGTTAGCACTAGAATTTTTCTACCCTCGTTGTACGCCAGCTCAATCTCCGAGACGATTTTGGCTGTCCGCTCAGAGTCGTCGGCTAGACGCCGAAAAACGTCCTGAATCTTAAAGCCGTCGGGGACCACTATTGGTTTGGGCAGCAATCGAGGCACGACAGAGAGGTCATGGGGCGCACTCGGTGGTCGAGCAGCAGAATGTCGGATCGGTCCGCATTGCATAAAAATAATGGGCTGCTGTCCATCTCGGCGCACTGGGGTCGCTGTGAGTCCCAATAGGTACCGCGCGGTCGCGCTCCTCAGTAGTGCCTCGAATGACACTGCTGATAGGTGATGACACTCATCAACGATGATCTGGCCGTAGTTTTTTACCTGATCGCTGATCTCGCCTTTTCGCGATAGCGACTGCATGACGGCAATGTCGATGATGCCTGTAAGCTTCGCTTTTCCGCCCCCAAGAGTACCAACGACACCATTCCCGACTCCCAAGAACGCCTGCAAGCGCTCTTGCCACTGCCTTAACAGTTCCGTCCGATGCACAAGCACCAACGTGTTAATGCCACGTGCGGCAATCAACGCAGCAGCACTCACCGTTTTACCGAAAGCTGTCGGTGCGCAGAGGATACCGGTGTCATGACTTAGCATTGCGCTGACAGCAGCCTCTTGGTCAGAACGCAGGGTCCCGAGAAAGCTCACGTCGATGGGGTCGCCCGCGAAGCGTTCGTCTTTAAGAATAGGGGTAACCCCGTTTTCCTCTAAAAGCTCCAGCGCAGCATCCAAACAGCCACGTGGTAACGCAATATGTTTGGGGAAGTTCTGGGCACAACCGATAATCCTTGGCTTGTTCCACACTGACATGCGCATGGCCTGAGCTTTGTAGAACTCAGGATTTTGAAAGGCAGCGAGCCGGACAAGCTGGTTTGCCAATGGCTGTGGCAATTCCGACTTTTCAAAGTAAATTAAGTTAGCCTGCGTGATGTTGACAGCAGCAGGCAACGGGCATGTCAATTTACGTGATCTCGATTCACGATTTTTCCAAGGTTCTGCATCACCTTCGTCATCGACATAGGCGACCCCTAAAGGGTCCCGATTACCCATCGCCTGGATAATAACGGGCTGGATATCTTCTGGACTCATGCGCTGAATCGATGCCAGGAAGGCCCATTGATCAGGATGAGGCTCAAGCGAATCGTCTACAAAAACGCTATTGTTTTGGGCCCTGGCCCGCTTTTGTAAAGGGAGCGCTATGAGATTTCCAAAGCCGCCTTTGGGCATATAGTCCTGGTTTGGAAACAGTCGATCGTAGGAGCTGAGCGCCAACTGGCGGGTGCGCTCACAGGCATGACTGATGATTGCGGCACCGAGGCGGCGCGCATCGCAGGCAGGAACATTACGCTCAAAGAAAATCCAGCCATGAGCCCCTTGGCCTGAGCGCGATATTTCCAGCGCCACCGGGACGTTCAGCTCATGGCATGACTGCACAAAAGCTTTGGAATCATCTCGCCATTCGGCCTCATCGAAGTCGACTGCCAAAAAATAACAAGTGTCATCAGAGAGTAGGGGGTAGATACCAACGACCACTTCGCCCGCCAGATGGCGATAGACCACCTCATCGGTCAGCGGAAGCAGCTGGCGGTTACTGCAGTCGCCACATTTAATTCGGGGCTTCTCACAAACGCCAGGCCTCCATTCGTTTGCGCAAGCGGGTGCGTATCCTGATTTGCCTGCCTTGCTTTCCCAGCGGATGGGATAAACGTCCGTCCTACCACGAAACAAGCTTCGAAATAGGGCAAGCTTTCCATCAGTATCGAGTTGCTGTGATTGTTCTGCTTGGACAATCGCTATCTTGACTGGCTCAGCAGGCGGGCGCCATTCGATGCCATGAGCATCCAGCAAGGCAACCAATCTTGCATTCTCAGCCCTTAGCTTCGCCACCAGACTAGTGTCTATCACCGCCTTCAGCCTCTACGTCTCAGGTGAAGCCTGTAGCCTCGAGCTACAACCCTCAGTCCATCAGTAAAACATAGAGGTTATCAAACAACAGAGGTTAGGTTCAGGAGCTCAAGAGGTCCGCCCTAATCCCAATCAAATTGTTGGCTGGCTCAATCTGCCAGTTAGGGATACAGAGCGCGCAGTTGCTGGCATTCGGCTAACGTTGAAAATTCCAGGATTTTCCTAGGCGCAGAGTGATCAGGCTCGTGGTCAGCAGGTAGTAGTAGCGCGTCGATTTCGAGTTTGAGTTCATGTGGTGGTTCAAAAACCAAACGAGATGCTTTCTTTGCCATGTCCATGGATTATCTCGGTTCCAGCGTTCAGAAATGGCTGCTTGAATAGTCTTTGCCTGGCGGATGTGACGTTCTCGTGTGGCATGTGCTCCAGTCAGTGCCCCAGTCAAGAAGATCTCCATATCGAATGGTTTATTCATACCCGACCACCGATGTACGCCGATACCACGTCGATTCGACCGTGTCCCAGCTCATAGCTGATTTGTAAGCGTGCCTCTCGATCAAGGCATGGATCGAGGCGCCTGCCCCTGCCACCGTTGATGGGCGCTAGGTGATGGGTGATCTGCTCATAGCGTTCGCATGCATAAGCCGCGCGCAATTCGTGGAAGCTTTTGAGGTTGTGCGTATGGAGGATGTCTCGGGCGAGGCGTATGACACTTGGTTGGAAATCGAGGTAGCTCTCGTTCGGTGCCAGCAGGTTGCGGCTACCGTCGGGAGAGACCTGTTCGGCGTACCTGAGCGCTTCGCGAATATGGTCATCCACCCTGATCCACCGAGGCGCGGTTGCGCCGCCGCGGCCACCTTTGGTGCCATCCTGGATGTTGATCTTGTCGTAGTGTTCGGCTTCTCTTCGCAGGCGCGGAAGGTCGGCCAAGATGGCCTCGCGCAAGTGCATGCCGGTGGCTCGCGTCAGCTGGGCGATGGCCGCCGCACGCGGCATTTGGTGTTCGCAGAGCACGTCGACGATCCGCTTCACGTGTTCGCGGTCTTGGCCTTGCGGCACCGAGCGACGAACACTGTTCCGCCGCATTCCCAGCGTCTTGCTCGGACTCGGCACTTTCACATACTGATCACCGCGAAGTGCGGCCATGGTTCGGTTTACGCTGGACAACCGGTTTTGCGCGGTGGCGATGCTGATAGCGCCTTGTTCAACTTGGTGATGCAGATGGCCGGCGTAATCTAGTAAGGTCTTCCGATCAATTTGTCGCGCATCGTTAATCCCTGGTCCATCCTTCGACCGACACCAGCGTACAAACGCCTGCCAGCGATCGCTATGCGCTTTGACCGTGGCGAAGTGGCCACCTGCAAACAGATCCTTGAGCGCTTGCGGTCCGGCATAACTCAGTTGCCGGCCATAGCCAAAATTCCGCCCATCTCGTCTACCGACCAATCCCATGACCAAACTCCTCTCGAAGCCAAAACGTTGAAGCTTTTCCCCACGTCATCCCGCCAAGAATGTTGAGTGTTATCAGGGATCAAGGCCCCTGCGACCTGTGAGGGTTGTCCTCTAACGCAGGACTGGCGGCTCTTTACGACCGGGAGCTTGGGCATCTCATGATCTGACCTCCTGAACACTTCCAAAGAAGTGGGCGGGTGGAGGCTGCACTGGCCGACGAGACCGGCGCCGCGAGATCCTGAGTCGGGTGAAGGCAGTGAAGCGATGACCGGGGCGTGCCTGACTGTCAGTCAGGTGCAGTCCACTCCGTGGGCTGCGGCACCATCATCTGCATCGCTGTTGCTGGTGATTTCGGTGTTTGTCACGCCGATTGTCACGAGGGGGGATGCCGCAAAGCCTTGTACGATTTGGGCTGCAGCAGCGGTAGGAGCGCCCGTCTCTTTCCGGAAGAAAGAGACGGGCGCAGGTTGGCGCACGGAAATGGCCAAGTGGATAGGGTTGCTGCAGGGCAGCTATGAAAGGGGATGAGTTGCCGCAGTGGGCACACTGGTAAAAGTAGGCATCCATCACATCGCTGTGACCGTGCGAGCCGCCGGACGCTAATCGCACTTTGGGAGAACCACCACGGTGTGGCGTAGCCTTAAAGGTTCTGGCTACCTGGGTTGCTGTCAACGACAGCGCTTTGCCCGATCTTTTCTACGCCTGTGGATAATTCGGGTCAAGGCTCGAATTGTCGGGGTTTCTGCGGCTGTGGATGAAATTATTCACCGGTGGAAATCAGTGGTTTTCCACAGATAGTTGTGTGGGCTTTAGTTTTTTTAAGTGAGGTCCATCCAAACAGGGCGGCTTTGCAGCCCCGCTTGGATGGACCCGCGTGGACAAGCGGATCATCGAGCTTTCGAGAACGTACGCTTACTTTGCTGCGCCGCGATTGGCTTTTGGCCGTGTGACATTCGTGCAGAGTCGTGAGGAGTGACATCCTCCTGCTGATGGGTGACTGGGTATCGGCTCCACCAGTTCATGATCAGTCTCCGCTCGTCGAGTTGCGTGCGACTATGGAAGACTGAGTACAATCCCCGCACGTATGTCTTTTCTTCGACCTTTTGCAGCTACTTGAAGCAGGCTGATCATTTAGGAAGTCTTTTGATGTCACTCAATCCCCACACCCTTGAAGACCTGCCCTCGCTGGTTGAATCTGTCGAGCTCGAATGCAAGCTCGCTCAGGGGCAGGATGGGAAGGGAGAGTTGCCTAAGGATTTCTGGTTAACCTACTCCGCTTTTGCTAACACTCAGGGTGGGGTAGTACTGCTTGGCGTGCGCGAGAAGGATGGGCAGTTCAGCGTCGCAGGCCTATCAAATATCGAGAAAGTACGTACTGACCTGTTCAATACCCTCAACAATCCGGCCAAGGTCAGTGTCAATCTGCTGACTGACCGGGAGGTGGTCGTCAGAGAGCTGGAGGGCAAGCAGGTACTTGAAGTGAAAATCCCGGCGGCTTCGCGTAAGCAGAAGCCGGTATTTCTCAATGGTCAGCCGCTAGGTAACACTTATCGTCGATTACATGAGGGTGATCGGCGTTGCTCTGAGGAAGATGTTCGCCGCATGTTCGCAGAGCAAGTGGAGGACTGTCGGGACGAGCGGATTTTGCCGAATTACGACTTCGCGGACATTGATCCGGACAGTCTGCGTATCTACCGCCAGATGCTAAGCGACATAAAACCAAGCCATCCAGCGCTGGAGTACCAAGGGATTGAGTTTCTCCGACAGATAGGAGGTTGGCGTAAGGACCGCGCGAACGGAGTCGAAGGGCTGACTCTGGCAGGTTTACTCATGTTCGGACGCTGGCTTTCGATCCAAGAGAGTGTGCCGCATTACTTTGTGGACTATCAGGAGCGGCCGTACGCCAAAACAGAACTACGTTGGGTGGATAGGCTCGTCCCTGATGGAACCTGGTCAGGAAATCTGTTTGATTTCTACCGGCGGGTTTATCGCAAGTTGGTTGAGGACTTAAAGGTACCGTTCGCTCTCAAAGGTGATCAGCGCCAGGATGACACACCGGTACATGAAGCTCTGCGCGAGGCTTTGGTTAATACCTTGGTCCATGCTGACTATACCGGGCGGGTTTCCGTGTTAGTCGTGAAGCGTCCTGACTTGTTTGGTTTTCGCAATCCTGGCGGCTTACGTTTACCCCTTGAGCAGGTGTTGCAAGGTGGTACCAGCGATTGCCGGAACAGGCTAATGCACCAAATGTTTCTTCTTATCGGCCTTGGCGAGCGTGGTGGTTCTGGGGTTCCAAAAATCTACAGCGGGTGGCGCAGCCAGCATTGGCGACCGCCAGCCCTTTATGAAAAGCCCGAGCCCGAGCAAACCCTGCTTGAGCTTCGCATGTTGGACTTGCTTCCAGAAGGGGTGGTGGAGCAGTTACGAGAGCGATTTGGGGTTCGTTTCGAAAGCTTGGAACATACTGCTAGGTTGATTTTGGCCACAGCCGCGATTGAGCGGGTGGTCAGCCATAATCGTCTCCTTGAGATTTGTGATACTCATGCTCATGACTTGAGCCAACTGCTTGCACGGTTGGTACGCGAGGGATTCCTTGTGCCCGACGGGCGATCACGGGGCATGATTTATCACCTGCCGGGTGAGCAACTGCCTACGCCGGAGCAAGTGTTCGCAGGTCCGCTACAGAGCTCCGAACATTACGCCGGCAGCTCCGAACATAACGGGGCTAGCTCCGAACATAACGCAGGTAGCTCCGAACATAAGGTCGAGCTGGATATGCAGCGAAACGATGATGGCTGCCTGTTGAGCGATCATATTGACGCGCCGCTGATCGATGCTTTGGACAGGCTTGATGCAGGGTTTCGAGAAAAGCTCGAAATACTGGCTGAGGAGCCGCGCAATCGAGAGCGCATGCAAAAGGATCGTATGCAACAGGTGATTATCACCCTATGCAAGGAGCACTATCTGACGCTCAACGTTTTGGCTAATTTGGTAAAGCGCAGTCCAGATGCCCTCCGTCAGCAGTACTTGAATGGAATGGTGAAAAGCAGGCAGATTCAGTTGGCATTTCCGTCCAAGCCGACTCATGAAAGGCAGGCGTACAAAGCGTACATTAGTGGACAGGACGAGGAGTAGGCTAACGGCCTACTCCCTCAAGCGGCTTTTCGCCTTGAGCCGCGTGACGTTCGTCCCGGTCTGGTTTGCAAATTCGTGCGGGGTGACATGCTCGTGCCGGTTGGCCCCCAGATACCGGCTCCACCAGTTCATGATCAGCCTGCGCTCCTCAATGAACTCGGCCTTGTGGATGTAAGCGGCGCGGACGTTGTTCCGCTCTTTGTAGCTCATCTGCCGTTCAATGGCTGTCTCCGACCACAATCCTGACTCGATCAGTGCGCTGCAGGCCATCGAACGAAACCCATGCCCGCAGATTTCGGTTTTGGTGTCATAGCCCATTTTTCTGAGTGCGCTGTTCACCGTGTTTTCAGACATGGGTTTCCAGGGCTTGGCATCGCCTGCAAACACCAGGTCGAATTCGCCGGTGAGGACGTGGATCTGTTCAAGCAGAGTCACGGCTTGCGGTGATAAGGGTACAAGGTGGATGTCCCTGGCCATCTTTGTACCCCTTGTGGAAAAGGGTACTCCGTCCAATGCTGGACGAGTGTCCGGTATCTCCCAGGTGCCGCGTTTGAGGTCGAACTCGCCCCAGCGGGCGAAGCGGAGTTCGCTGGAGCGTACGAACACATGCAGCGAGAGCATGACCGTCAGCCGGGTAAGTGCGCGGCCTTTGTAGGTGTCGATCCGCTCCTGCAGTTCCGGCAGTCGCGATAAGGGTAGAGCGGGGCGATGTACCACCCGCGGGGCTTTGATCGAGCCTTCGAGGTCGTAAGCAGGGTTTGTGGTGATAAGCCGGAGGCGCTTTGCCTCGCGCATGATGCTCTGCAGGTAGTTTTGTACCCTTAAAGCAACGTCGATCGTTCCGCGCTTCTTGATCGCTTCCAAGGGCTGCATGAGGTCATGGGTGTCGAGGTCGACAATGGCGCGGGCGCCGATCAGCGGGAATACGTGGGTTTTGAGGCGGCTCATCACAGTCTTGGAGTGGCCTGGTGCCCACTTGGCCGACATTTCTGTGTGCCAGTCCAGCGCAACGCTTTCAAAGGTTCTGCCTTTGATCACGGCTTCCGCCTTGGCTTGGTGCTTGGTCTCTATGGGATCAATGCCATCCGCAAGCATTCGCTTGACCTCCAAGCGCTTGCGGCGCGCATCGGCGAGGCCAATGACGGGGTAGTTGCCGAACGAGGTCAGTCCTTCGCGTCCGTCAGGTTTGACGTAACGGAGCCGCCAGCCTTTGCGGCCATTGGGCTGGACTAGGAAGGTAGAGGCCATCGCCGTCGAAAAGCTTGTAGGCGCGGTCTGTAGGTTTTGCCAGGCGGCAAGCTGCGTCGGAGAGCGGAGCTGTGGTGCGCGACATAAGGGTACTCCCTTTTATCGAAGTGACCTGTATCCCAAACTCTACCCTTAAAACGGTTGGAATCCACCAGCTTCTGACGGAAACCGATGGAACCCAAAAACGAAAAAACCCGCCAGAAGGCGGGTTTTTCGGGGGTTTCAGAGATTTTGAAAGCCTTCTCTGGAACCTTGTATGGTGCCGGCACCAGGAGTCGAACCCGGGACCTACTGATTACAAGTCAGTTGCTCTACCAACTGAGCTATACCGGCGTGTTAGGGCGACGATTATAGCGATTGGAGGGGTTCTGTAAACCCCTGAATTCTGACTATTTTTGCGCAATTGCAGTTTTTTTGCCTGGCTGGTTATTTTGCCCGCTGGAATGGCTTCTGTTTGCACAGCCAGCAAGGAATTACCTCTGGCCCCGCACTGGAATTTAGTTATGGGGCCCGTCCTCGCCTAATGCTGCAAATCGATTGAAAACCCCTATGACAGGCGCGTTGATGGTCATTAAATTGACGACTTGCCGTTTGTCTAAAAAATAGCCAGCCATGGCATCAAAATAATGACACTTTTATGCGCTTGAAGCAGACTCCATGGACTAGGGCGACCAGAAAAAGACCTGCGGTAAGCAGTCGTATCAGCTGACCTTCTCACGTCTTTAAACTTCGCCGTGACGAGGAACGCGCTATGAGTTTTACCGATGGTCTTCTTGCCTTGCTTGGCAAAGATGTCAGTCGCGACGCCCGTGGGCTGAATGCGCGGCTGCATTTTTTCGGCAGCATCCCCGTGGATGATGGCACCCCGTTTCCCCCGCAGACTCCCAGCGCCAATGAGCATTGCCTGCCGGTGGACAAGGCCGAGCGGCGTCCGTGCGTGGTGGCGTTGGTGTCGGTCAATGGCGGCGTGGGGCGAAGCACCCTGGCCACGGCGTTGAGCAGCGGCTTGCAGCGCTTGGGTGAGTCAGTGGTGGCGGTGGATCTGGACCCCCAGGATGCATTGCGATTGCACTTCGGTGTCAGCCGAGCATCGCCCGGGATTGGCCGCGCCAGCCTGCGCAATGCGCGTTGGGAAACTCTCCAGCAGCCGGGTTTTGTCGGCAGTCGCGTGATCACCTTTGGCGACACCGATATCCGCCAGCAGGACGACCTCCAGCGCTGGCTCAAACATGAGCCGCAATGGCTGGCTCAGCGCCTGGCAGCCCTGGACCTGAGTGCCCGCGACACGGTGATCATCGATACCCCTGCCGGCAATAACGTCTATTTTCATCAAGCCTTGAGTGTCGCCGATGTGGTGTTGGTGATTACCCAGGCTGATGCCGCTTCCTTGGGCACCCTGGATCAACTCGATGCCTTGATGGCGCCGCACCTTGAGCGCGAGCGGCCACCGCATGTTCACTTTGTGATCAATCAGCTCGATGAGGACAATGCCTTCAGCCTGGATATGGTTGAGGCGTTCAGGCAGCGCCTCGGTACGAAGGAGCCATTGGAAGTGCATCACGATTTAGCGATCAGTGAGGCGCTGGCGTTTGGCACGGATCCCTTGGACAGCCAGGCGTTGAGCCTGGCGGGTGACGATATCGATGCGCTTTGCCGGCTGCTGATCGCACGCAGAAAATACCTGTGAATAGCGGTTTATACGCGTAACAGCAGATGCTTATGCACAATCGGTTGGACTGAGTTGTCACGAAACAGCCATTTTGTGGAGCCGTTCTCATCACGCCGCAACTGCCTGTTTTACGTGCGTTTTATTTTGTGAACAAAAAATGACCAGCGCGGCTTTCGGCCTGTAGCGCAGATGGCTACGGGCTCCGTAAAGAATTCATCAACAGAGTTATCCACAGGTTGGGGTGCGACAATTTCGCCCCTTAATCGCGCTCGGCGAGCACCATCAAGTTGCGCGGCGTCAGAGTCGGTTCGCAGAAGCTGCCTACTTCGACCGTGTAGCCGTTTTCACTCAGAAACAATGCCCGATCCAGCACCAGCCAGACTTCCAGCGGGCGCCGAAACAGACCACGTACCAATTCCAGGTTCCTGACCTCGGCCAGACGCCGCCACCCGTATGCCTCCAACGCCACCCAATCCTGCTCACCTGTGGATAACCCTTTGCGGCTTGCCAGCTCCCGGCAGTAGTCCGCGAAGGGTTTGTCCAGCCAACTGGCGGGCAGGGACGGCGTGGGCAGGTAGTCGTCGTGGCCTCGTAGCTCGCGTTGCAAGTGATCGAACCCCAGCCGTCGGGCCATGGACGTGTCCCGCTGCAAGCGCACGCGTTTGCCTGCGGTAACGGTTTCGCTCAGCGGCAGGCCAAGGTCATCGATCGACAGCTGCAGGCGCGATGCACGGCCTGCAGTGGACAGCGGTTGGTAGGTGTCGGCGCTGAAGCGGTTGTAGCAACACGGCGCCAGCGCCAGCTGTTTGCAGCCGGCGGCGCTGGCCAGGTGCAGCAGGCGCACATGCAGGTCGCCACAGGCGTGCAGGGCGACGGGCGTGTGTTCGGGGCCGATAGCCACGTCGGCCATCACATCTTGCAGGCGATGGGTGACCGGCAAACCGTGATGCTCGCTCAATGCTTGGCCGGCGGCGATCAGTGCCGGGTCGTATTCCAGGCAGGTCAATGTTTGGCCTGTTTGCAGCAGGCGACGACCCAGGTGGCCCTTGCCTGCACACCAGTCCAGCCAGTGCCGGGGTGTGTGTGCAAACGGCAGCGCAGCGCCGAAGGCTTCGATTTGTTCCCACTTGCGACCCGGCACGTCGACGTTCAAGCGCTGGCGGGCGGGGTGCAGGGGCTGCGTCGGCAACTTATCCACAGCGCTGAGTTGCAGGGCTTGCTCGGCGAGCTGTGGAAAAGGCGCAGGCGCGGCCAGGTCGTGGGGATGGTTGTGACTGGCGTCGGCATCGGCCAGCGAGCGTTGACGCAGCCACTGGGCGAGGTCGGGATGCCGGGTTTCCCAGGCTAGCTGGCGATGCGTGAAGGGGCGTGGTTTCCACAGCCCCTGGTGCTCGATCAGAAACGCATCCAACGCCGCAAAGCGTGCCTCAACGTCCCTGGCAAGCATCGACGCGCAGCCAGCGTTCGAGCAGCTTGAAGCCCCGTACCAGGATGTAGGCCATCAGCAGGTAGAACAGGCCGGCAGCGAAGAAGATTTCCACCGGCAGGTACGTGCGGGCAATGATGGTGCGTGCCATGCCGGTCAGTTCCAGCAGGGTCACGGTGCTGGCCAGGGCGCTGGCCTTGAGCATCAGGATCACTTCGTTGCTGTAGGCCGGCAGGCCGATGCGCGAGGCGCGGGGCAGGATGATGTAGAACAGCGTCTTCGGCTTGGACATGCCCAGGGCGCGCGCGGCTTCGATCTCGCCAGGTGGGATGGCCTGGATCGCGCCGCGCAGGATCTCGGCGATATAGGCGGCGGTGTGCAGGGTCATGGTCGCCGTGGCGCACCAGAACGGATCGCGCAGGTACGGCCACATGAAGCTGTTGCGCACCGCGTCGAACTGGGCCAGGCCGTAGTAGACCAGGAACAGCTGCACCAGCAGTGGCGTGCCACGGAAGAAGAAAATATAGGCGTAGGGCAGGGCGCTGACATACCAGCGGCGCGAGGAACGGGCGATCCCCAGGGGGATCGCCAGCAGCAGGCCGGCGATCACGGCAATGGCCACCAGCTCCAGGGTCAGGGTCGCGCCCTGGGCCAATTTTGGCAGCCACTTGATGATCACGGCCCAGTTCAGGCCCAGGTCGAAATGCGCCAGCCAGCTGTAGTCGCCGCTCATTGGGTGCTCCTTGCAAAGCCGCGGGCGGCGCGTTTTTCCAGGAAGTGCATGCCGGTCATGGCCAGGACGGTGAGGCCCAGGTACATGAAGGCGGCCACCATGAAGAAGGTGAATGGCTGCTTGGTCACGGTCACGCCGATCTGCGCGTGGCGCATGATTTCTTCAAGGCCGATCACCGACACCAGCGCGGTGTCCTTCATCAGGATCATGAACAGGTTGCCCAGGCCCGGCAAAGCGATGCGCCACATCTGCGGCATGATCAGGCGAGTGAAGATGCGAAACTTCGACAGCCCCAATGCCACACCGGCTTCGCGGTGGCCCTTGGGAATGGCGAGGATCGCGCCACGGAATACTTCTGTGGCGTAGGCACCAAAGCACAGGCCCAGGGCAATGACCCCGGCAGCAAAGGCACTTAAAGAAAGGTCGGGGTTGCCAAAGAACTCCCCCAGGGCACGCATCAGGTTGACCGTGCCGAAATAAATCAGCAGTACCCACAACAACTCGGGAATACCGCGAACGATGGTCGAGTAAGCACCGCCAAGCCATTGCAGCGGCTTGTACGGGGACGTCTTGGCCAAGGCGCCGGCGAGGCCGAGCACCAGCCCCAGGCACAGGGCCGTGAGCGCCAGTTTGACGGTCATCAGCGCGCCAGCGGCGAGCGCCGGGCCGAATCCGTAGAGATCGAAATTCATGGTGTTTTCATATCGCGGCAGGCATTGCTGAAAGCCGGCGCGCCCGAGGGGGCGCGCCGGTCAGGCCGTTCAGATCATTCGATGCTGAACGGGAAGTACTTGTCGTTGATCTTCTTGTAGGTGCCGTCAGCCTTGATCTCGGCCAGGGCTTTGTTCAGGCGCTCGCGCAGCGGGTCGCCCTTGCGTACGGCGATACCGATCTTGTCGCTTTCTACCACCGGGTCGCCCTTGAATTCATAGGCGGAACCGTCTTTGCTCTTGAGCCATTCGTACTGCACGTACTTGTCGGCGAGCATCCCGTCGAGGCGGCCGGACGTCAGGTCGAGGTAGGCGTTTTCCTGGGTGTCATAGAGCTTGGCGGTGGTTTCCGGCAGTTTGTCTTCCAGGTAGGTACCGGCCAACGTCGCGCGTTGTGCACCGATGACCTTGCCCTTCAGGTAAGCGGCGTCGGTCTTGAAGTCCGTCGTGGCTTTAGGGGCGATGAACTGCAGCTTGTTGGAGTAGTACGGGTCGGTGAAGTCGACGGCCTGCTTGCGCTCATCTGTGATCGACAGCGAGGACACCAGGAAGTCGAACTTCTTGGCGTTCAGGGCCGGGATGATGCCGTCCCAGTCGGACACATACACTTCGCACTTTTCGACTTTCATCTTGGCGCACAGGGCGTCGCCGATGTCTTTGTCGAAGCCGACCACGTTGCCGCTGGCGTCTTTATTGTTGAACGGCGGGTAGGCCGCTTCGATCCCCATTTTCAAGGTTTCTGCCATGGCCGTGGCGCTGAACGCCATCGAGACGGCCGCGGCCAGAAGGAATTTTTTATAGTTCTGCATGCATGTTGCTCCGTTAGCGGTTGCTGGACATGAATTGTTTGCAGCGCGCCGAAAGCGGGTTTTCAAATACCTGCTGTGGCGATCCTTGCTCTTCGACCAGGCCCTGGTGCAGGAACACCACTTCACTGGACACCTGGCGGGCGAAGCCCATCTCATGGGTGACCAGCAGCATGGTGCGGCCTTCTTCGGCCAGCGCGCGGATCACATTAAGTACTTCCTGGACCATTTCCGGGTCAAGCGCAGATGTAGGCTCATCGAACAGGATGACTTTGGGCTGCATCGCCAGGGTGCGCGCGATGGCCGCCCGTTGTTGCTGGCCGCCGGACAATTGCGCGGGGTAGGCGTGGCGCTTGTCGCTGATGCCGACCTTGGCCAGCAAGGCTTCGGCGACTTCGATCGCCTCGGCCTTGCTCTGGCCGAGCACACGGCGGGGTGCCTCGATGATGTTGTCGAGGATGCTCATGTGCGGCCACAGGTTAAAGTTTTGAAACACAAAACCGATTTCGCTGCGCAGGCGATTGATCTGCTTGCCGTCGGCGGCCATCAGCTCGCCGTTTTTCGCGGCCTTGAGCTTGAGCTCTTCGCCGGCGACCAGGATTTGGCCCTGGTGCGGGTTTTCCAGCAGGTTGATGCAACGCAGGAACGTGGACTTGCCGGAACCGGAGGAACCCAGGATCGAGATCACGTCGCCGTCGCGAGCGGTCAGCGAGATACCTTTAAGTACCTCCAGCTCACCATAGCGTTTATGCAAGTTGCGGATTTCAAGCGCGGGCGCGGCCTCGGCCATGTGCGGTCCTCATTGTGTTCATTGCGTTCCTGCTGTTGGGCCGCCTTCCTGGCGAGGCGCCAAGCTAGCATAGCGCCTTGATGGCAGCCAACAGCGCGGCCGGCGGTAAACAGGCGGTGTGCGGCAGGGTGTCGCATCGGCACAGCAGCGTGTCGCGCCATCAACAACCGAACAACCGTTTGAACCTGTAAAACCGCAGGCTTCGCGTAAAAAAGGGCGCGATGGTGCCAGCTTTGGGCGGGTGTTGGAAGGGTTAACCGGGCAAACGGTGCTTATCAGCCCTTTTATGGAGCGTCACGTACTTTTTTGTGTGTGTTTTTGGTGCGCTGGGTGGCCTTGGAAGTGAGTCGCACGGTAACGCTATAGCGGAATGCCATTGTTCTCAATGACTTGCGATTGCTGTTGAATCGTCCTACAGCCCGCGTCAATCGCGGCCTTGTAACATTTTGGCGCAAATCTTGCGTAAAAAATAAAGAACGCCCTGTTGGTTTCTTTTCACGAGAAAGATTTCAGGCCGGGCGGACCGTTTTCGCAATTCCTCGTAAAGGTGTGTCAATGAGTAGTACGCAAAGCTCCAATGACCTCGAACAGGGGCTCAAACCGCGTCACGTCACCATGCTGTCGATTGCCGGCGTCATCGGTGCCGGTTTGTTTGTCGGCTCCGGCCACGCGATTGCTGCCGCCGGCCCTGCTGTACTGCTGGCCTACGCCGCTGCGGGGACGCTGGTGGTATTGGTGATGCGCATGCTCGCCGAAATGGCCGTGGCCTCGCCTGACACCGGTTCGTTCTCCACCTACGCCGACCGCGCGATCGGCCATTGGGCCGGCTTCACCATCGGCTGGCTGTACTGGTGGTTCTGGGTATTGGTCATCCCCTTGGAGGCCAACGCCGCCGCGACCATCCTGCATGCATGGTTCCCGGATGTGGCCATCTGGGCCTTTACGCTGATCATCACTTTGCTGCTGACGGCGACCAACCTGTTCAGCGTGAAGAACTACGGTGAGTTCGAGTTCTGGTTTGCGTTGATTAAAGTCGTGGCGATCGTGGGCTTTGTGATCCTCGGCCTCGCGGCGATCTTCGGCTTCCTGCCGACCAGCCAGGTCAGCGGCGTTTCGCACCTGTTCGACACCCAAGGCTTTATGCCTAACGGCATGGGCGCTGTCCTGGCTGCGATCCTGACCACCATGTTCTCCTTCATGGGTACCGAGATCGTTACCATCGCCGCCGCCGAATCGAAGAACCCAGGCCAGCAAATCACCAAGGCCACCAACTCGGTCATCTGGCGGATTGGTTTGTTCTACCTGTTGTCGATCTTCATCGTGGTGTCGCTGGTGCCATGGAACGATCCGACCCTGGCTGCCGTAGGTTCCTACCAGACCGTGCTGGAGCGCATGGGCATCCCGAATGCCAAGCTGATCGTCGACCTGGTGGTCTTGGTCGCTGTGACCAGTTGCCTGAACTCGGCGCTGTACACCGCTTCGCGCATGCTGTTTTCGCTGGGTCGTCGCGGTGATGCACCGGCAGTCGCCAAGCGCACCAACAAGAGCGGCACGCCTTACTGGGCAGTGTTGCTGTCGACCGGCGCGGCGTTCCTGGCAGTGTTTGCCAACTACGTGGCCCCGGCGGCGGTGTTCGAGTTCCTGCTGGCCAGTTCCGGTGCCATCGCGTTGCTGGTGTACCTGGTGATTGCGGTATCGCAACTGCGCATGCGCCAGAAGCGCACGGCGGCGGGCGAGAAGATTGTGTTCAAGATGTGGCTGTTCCCAGGCCTGACCTACGCAGTGATGGTCTTCATCGTGGGCACGCTGACCATCATGCTGTTCCAGGAAGCGCACCGGGTCGAGATCATCGCGACCGGTATCCTCAGCTTGCTGGTGGTCGTGGCGGGGCTGTTTGTGTCGAGCCGTCGCAAGGCCCAGCGGGTAGGCGCTGCAGCACTTAGCTAGGTTGCACCAATGCCTGTAGGAGCCGGCTTGCCGGCGATGGCGTCTTCAAAGGCCCCATCGCCGGCAAGCCGGCTCCTACAGAGTCAGAGTTGGGTCAGTGCCTGCGAGGCCGCGAGGTAATCCGCCTGGAACTGCGGCGATTCGATCCACGCCAGCGCAGCCGCTTCATCATCGGTGTCCGTGGCCCACTGCCGATATTCGATCAGTGCCGCCAGGATGAAGTCGGTGGCTTCCTCTTCGCCTTCCTGCTCCAGCACCAGCGCCAGCAACGGGTGCGCCAGGAACACGGCACACAATGCCTGCTGGCTGATCTCGCCGGCTGTGCGCATCTCGACGAACAGTTCGGTCAAATCCACCGATTCAAGGTCAATGCGGCTGTCATCGCCGGCAAACGCATCCGGCTTGCTCGCGACGGCGCGCTGGGTACGGTTCTGCTTGGCCTTGGCCTTTGCCCGTTGGGCGCGTTTTTGCTGCTTGTTTGGCGAGGCCATGGGCTCAACGTCCTGAGGATCTGGGATGAGTATTGAAGCGCAGGTTGGGGGAAATCCCAAGGGTATCTGCGGTTAATTCGCCGTTTTGCAGCCACGCCAATGCAATCGGCCACAGCCGATCCTGATACTCGCTGCGAAAGAACGCGAAATGTCCGACCTGTTTTTCGCCGATATCTTCAGGCGCAATCCGCAGGTGAGTGCGTTCGCTGCCGTCGAAGTAGTCCAGTAATCGCTCAATCGCCGGCACTGTGCCAAACGGATCATCGGTGATGCTGATCGCCAGGATCTGCGCGCTCACACGACTGAACGGCAAGCCCGCCAGCGCGCGACCGCTGGGCCGCGTTTCGTATCTGGGCGTCGGCGTGCTCCAGTCGCGTACCACGCCTGCCGGCGTGTCCTCCAGCCAGCCCAGCCGCTTGCCCGGGAAGTACCCGCACAGCGCCGTGACCAGCGGCATCACCACATGCCACTTGGCAAACATCCGCCAGCGCCCGCTCGCCTGGTAGTCGCGCCAGTAGGCGAACTGCGCGCCCACCGTGACGATCCGCCGGATCAGCGCGCCTGAGGCGGCGAGCCCTGCTGCACAACCGCCGAAGCTGTGGCCGACCACATCAATCGGCTGGCCCGGAAACTCCCGCTGCACCCGCCGCAGAATCGCCTCGAAATCCAGCGCGCCCCAATCCGACCACGAGGCCTTGAAGCCGCGCAACGAACCGCTGCGGGATTCGCCGATGCCTCGGTAGTCGTAGGTAATCACGTCGAAGCCGTGGGCGAACAGGTAATCGGCGAAGCGTGAGTAATGGCGGCAGCGCACCGAGGTGGCGGCGTTGATGATCACGGCGGGGCGCGCCAGGTCGGTTCGGACGTGGCGCCAGCTGAAGCCGCCGAGAGGGTAACCGTCGGCAGCGGGCTCGCGGAATGCTTCTGGGGCAGGTCGGGTGGGCAGGTTCATAGGTCGACTCGATCCTTGCGCTTCGATGTGGGCTGGAAGGCCCATGCGCTTTTGTAGTCAGCCGAAATTAACAAATTTCGCCCGGCGCAGGCGCAGGAATTATTGCGATGCTCGACCTTATCCCCTGGGGTGCTTAGGCTTACGAACTTTTGATCAACCGGAGTCAGTCCATGACCCGCGACACCCTCGAGCACAACCAGATCCCGGTCTACTTCGTCGCCGTCATTCTGGCCGTCGGCTTCGGTCTGCTTGCGCCGTCCTGGGGGCATGGATTGGGTGCGCTGGTCACGCCTGCCATCGCGGTCTTGATGTACGCCATGTTCCTGCAAATCCCTTTTCTGGATCTGCGTCAGGGCCTGGGCAACAGGCGCTTCCTCGCGGCGTTGCTGCTGGCCAATTTCATCCTGGTGCCGTTGCTGGTGTGGGCGTTGACGCGTGGCCTGGTGGAGCGCCCGGCGTTGCTGGTGGGCGCGTTGCTGGTGTTGCTCACGCCGTGTATCGACTACGTGGTGGTGTTCACCCACATCGGCAAAGGTGACGCGCGATTGATGCTGGCGGCGACGCCGGTGCTGTTGCTGCTGCAGTTGCTGCTGTTGCCGCTGTACCTGGGTTTCATGCTGGGCGCGCAGTCCGAGGTCGTGGTGGCGGCGGGGCCATTTATCGAGGCGTTCCTGTGGTTGATTGTGCTGCCGATGGTGCTCGCGGTGATCACGACGTCGCTGGCGCGCAAATCGTCGCTCATCAATGCCTGGAACAGCGCCTGGGCGTGGCTGCCGGTGCCGGCGATGGCAGCGGTGCTGTTTGTGGTGATCGGTTCGCAAATCACCTCGGTGGTGCGCGACATCAACCTGCTGCTGCCGGTGATCCCGGTGTATGTCGGCTTCCTGGTGCTGGCGCCGCTGATGGGCGCGCTGGCGGCGCGGCTGTTCGCGCTGCCGGCGGCAACGGCACGGGCGGTGACCTTCAGCGCGTCGACGCGTAATTCGCTGGTGGTGCTGCCCCTGGCGCTGGCCTTGCCGGAAGACGTGCGAGGGCTGGCGGCGACGGCGGTCATCCTGCAAACCCTGGTCGAACTGGTGGGTGAGCTGATTTACGTTAGGCTGATTCCCAAAGCGGTGTGGCCCGCAGGTCGGTAAAAGCGCAAATGTTCAGGTTTGTTCAGGCGCTATTCAGGGGCTCGCTCGGCAACATAGGTTGGCGCTCCCTACCTGACAGGTCTACTGATGGATCATCGCAACCGTTTTCGCATGGAATCCCTGGGCATTTTCCTGATTGCCTTGTTGCTGTTTACCCTGGGCATCTGGGATCAGCAGCCGCAAGGGTTTGACGGACGTTGGGCGCTTTTCCTGCAGGAAATGTTTCGCCATGGTGCGAGTCTTTTCCCCACCACCTACGGGCAGCCCTACGCGGACTATCCCGGCACCGCGACGTTCTTCAGTTTTGTCTTCGCCCGGTTGTTCGGCGCGCCCAACCATCTGGCGAATATCCTGCCGACCGCGCTGGCCTCGGCCGGGGTGGTGGCGCTGATCTATCGCCTGCTGGTGCCGTACGGTCGCAGTTGGGCGCTGCTTACCGTGCTGTTGACCCTGCTGACGACCCAGTTGCTGGAGAAGTCGCGCTCGGTTTGCCTGGACCAAATGGTCGCGCTGTTGTGCCTGGGCAGTTTCTACCTGCTGCACAGCGGCGAGCGCCTCGGCTCGCGGTGGCGCCATCTCGCCGTATTCCCGTTGTTCATCCTCGGCTTTGCGATTCGCGGCCCGCTGGGCTTGATCGAAGTCTGTGGCGTGGTGTGCGTGTACTGGGCACTGGCCCGGCCTGGAGAGCGGGTCAAGCAGGTGTTGATCCACGGCATCGTCGGGCTGGTGTTGCTGGCGGCCTGTTGGTGGCTGCTGGTCAAGCTCGCGCGCTTGAGTGGCGGCGATGCGTTTGCCGATGAGGTGTTCAAGATGCAGGTGGGCGGGCGCCTCGATGAGACCGGCGAGCCGTTCTATTTTTACTTCCAGCTGAGCCTGTACCGCTATTTCCCCGTGGTACCCCTGGCGCTGGCCACACTGGTTGCCCTGCGCCAGCACTGGGCGCAGCGCTTCGACGATGATGTGCAATTGGTCGTGCGGCTCGGCGCCTGCGGCTTGATGATCCTGCTCGGGTTGTCGGTGCCGCACTTCAAGCGCGCTTATTACATCCTGCCGATGGTGCCGATGTTTGCCGCTGTCGCCGCCTATGGGCTGCTCCAGGCGCAAGGATGGCTGATTGGCGTGCGCCGATGCTACGAGGGGCTTGTCGCGGCGCTGCCGGCGTTGTGCGTGGTTGTCGTGTTTGTCTGTCGGCATAGTTGGCAGAAACACGGTTACTGGCCTGGCGTCTCGCTGCCGTTGTTGATCGGTGGGTTGGTGATCCTGCAAGTCGCGGCGCTGCTTGCCTGGCGGCGAGCAGGGCGGCTGGTGTGGCTCAGCGTGTTCGCACTCGCGGCGCAGTGGCTGGTGCTGGTGACGGTAGTGGAGCCCGCCAAGGACCTGCAGTTCGACACCCGCCAGTTTGTCAGCCAGGTGGAAGCCCTGCGCGCGGCGCAACCGGGGCCGCTGGTATTTGTGAATCTCGGTCGGGACACCTGGGCGGTGCGCTACATGATGAATCTGGAGCATGACGAGCAGCCATTGTTTGTCGGTGGCGCCGACGTTGCGCGGCTGGACACTCTGCCCCGCCCGGCGTGGGTTATCGTGGCGCGCAAGGAAACCGCGCTGCTCAAGGGCACGCCCCTGGAACATCTGGCGCCAAGCTTCGAGGGGCGCTTGAACGATAATCCCCTGATGGTGTTTTTGCTGGAGTGAGTCAGTGACGGGCTATGCGTCTGCCGGTCGAGTGGTTGGCCGGTCATGTGAGGGGCGGAAGGCGCTGATGTGGAGGAGGGTGATCGATGCTTTGGGGCGATGTTGAATCGCCTCGGTAGACCGAAAAATCGCAGGCAACAAAAAACCCGCACTAGGCGGGTTTCTTGTGTGTTTCAGATGATATTTGCACCACCTGAAACTTAATAGTGGTGCCCAGAGACGGAATCGAACCGCCGACACGGGGATTTTCAATCCCCTGCTCTACCGACTGAGCTATCTGGGCAACGGGGCGCATTAAACGGGTTTTTCAGGGGGTCGTCAAGCAAGTTTTCAAAAAATATTTAATTATTACCGTCGCTTACGTGCCGACCCCGATTTTTGATCAATTATTGAGCAGGCGGCACGTAGCCGTCGGCCTTGGCGTAATCCTCGCCGGAAAAGAACTTGTCCATTTCGCCTGACAGGTATTTACGATCTTCGGCGTTCATCATGTTCAGGCGTTTTTCATTGATCAGCAGCGTCTGGTGTTTCAGCCAGTCGCCCCATGCCTGGGCGGAAATGTGATCGAAAATGTCCTGGCCTTTCGCACCTGGGTACGGAGGGCGTTCCAGGCCGGGCAATTGTTCTTTGTACTTGCGGCACATTACGGTGCGGGTCATGACGACACTCCTGCATTCAATACGTCGGCCGCGCGCTTCAGCAGTTTCTTGACCGGGGCGGCAAGGCCCAGGCGCGGCGGGGTGGCGAGGTTATACCAGAGCCAGTCGGCCTCGGCCACGTGATGGGCGGATTCCTCGACCTGGACCAGCCAGGGTTCGATGGCCAGCTGGAAGTGGCTGAAGGTGTGGATCAGCCCCGGCAGTTCCTGCTGTTTGCCCAGTGCCAGCGCGTGCTGGTGGGCGAGGTGTTCCAGGTCGGTGAGGTCGTCCAGCTCCGGCAAGCTCCACAAACCGCCCCACAGGCCGGTGGATGGGCGCCGGTAAAGCAGGATTTCGCCTTCGGCATTGGCCAGCAAGGGCATCAGCGTGCGCTTCTGCGGGATGCTCTTGCGCGGCTTGGGGATCGGGTAGCGCGTCTCCAGGCCGAGCATGTGGGCTTCGCAGCCTTTTTCCAGCGGGCACAGCAGGCAACTGGGCTTGCTGCGGGTGCAGAGGGTGGCGCCCATGTCCATCATCGCCTGGGTGTAGGCGTTGACGCGGTCATGCGGAGTGAAGCGTTCTGCGGTGGCCCACAGCTGCTTCGCCACCTTGGGCTCGCCCGGATAGCCTTCCTGCGCGGTAAAGCGTGCCAGCACGCGCTTGACGTTGCCGTCGAGGATCGGCGCGCGCAGGCCCATGCTCAGGCTGGCAATCGCGCCGGCGGTGGACAGGCCGATACCCGGCAGTTCGGTGAGCTTTTCGACATCCCGGGGAAACTCGCCGCCGTACTCGGCCACGACGATCTTCGCGGTCTTTTGCAGGTTGCGCGCCCGGGTGTAGTACCCCAGGCCGGTCCACAGGTGCAGCACTTCATCTTCCGGCGCGGCAGCCAGGGCCTCGACCGTTGGCAACGAGGCCATGAAGCGGTCGAAGTAGTTGAGCACGGTGCTCACCTGGGTCTGCTGCAGCATGATCTCCGAGACCCACACCCGGTAAGGCGTGATGCCCTGTTGCCAGGGCAGGTCATGGCGACCGTGGCGGTCGTACCAGTTGAGTACGGCCTCTGAAAACTGCTCGTTTCTCATCGTTTGAACAGGCCTTTCAACGCGTCTTTCAACTGCGGGTTTACCTTGTCGAGTTTCTCTTCCAGCTTCTCGCTGAGCTTGTTGCCGGCCGCCTTGATCGCGACCTGGCTCAGGCCGTCCTTGTCCAGGCGGCAGGCCTTGGCGCCCAGTTCCAGCGGGCCACGGCAACGCAGCGGCACTTCGATGTTCTGGAAGTTGGAGCCGACCTGGCAGGCCGGGTCCGGCGTATCGCGCTGGTCGCCTTCGACGATGATGCCGACGCGGTAGTCCATGCCGAGTACGCGCAAGTCGACGTCGCCGTTGCCGTTGACCGTCAACCCTGGAATGCGCACTTTCAGGTCGGGGTTGCTGGCCACGCCGTTACGGAATGTCAGGTTGCCGCGCAGTTCCTGGAAGGGCGTGTCCTTGCCCTGGGGCGTGGTGCTCAAGGTCTTGCGGTTGAGCAGGGCGATGCCGGTGCACAGTTGCTGTTCGAGGTTGGCGTTGAGCAGCACGCCGTTGTTGATCACAAAGCTGGCGGTACCGTTGAGGCTGTCGATCAGCGCCTTCTGGCTGTTGCCACGGCCGTTGAGGTTGCTGTCGAGGGTGATCTGGCCCTTGACCGGCGGGTTCTGCCCCTGGGCCTGCAGGATGCGTTCAACCGGCACCTGCTTGATATGCGTTTGCAGCGCGAGGACCGGAATGTCCTGGCGCACATCGAGGTTGCCGTTGGCCTGGAACGTGCCGTTGTAGAGACCGCCGCTGAGGGTGTCCAGCTTGAGTTGGCCGTCGACGCCGGAGGCTTTCAGTGCCGCGTTCTGGATCGGCAGCTTGCTCAGCGTCAGCTGGCCGAAGGCGAGGTCGGCGTCTATGTCCAGGGTGCGCAGGTGCGTTAGCGGCAGCAGCTTGTCGGTGCTCCAGGCGCCTTTGGTGGGCGCGTCCGGCAGCGGTGTAGTGCCACCGGCGGCCATGGCCCCGGCTTCGCTGTTCTGCACTTCGGCCTGGCGGGCGGCACTCGCGCCTTTGGCGGAGTCGGACTTGGCCGGCAGGTAGTGGTCAGCGTTGAAGGTGTCGCCCTTGAGCTGAACCCGCAGCGACTGCTTGGCGAAATCGTCCACGGCAACGCGGCCGGTGAAGGTGCTGCCGTCGAGTTTCAGGTTCAGGTCTTCCAGCGCCAGGCTGTTTGGCGTGCCCTTGAGGCGGCTGACCAGCTCGACCTTGCTCAGGCTGCCGTCCGCCATCGGCGGCAACGGGTGGCCGACGCTGTCGAGGAACTTGGCCAGGTCAAACTGGGCAATGGACAGCGCGCCGCTGAATTGCGGGGTCTTGTCCAGGTCATTGACCTTCAGCTCGCCCAAGGCGCGCAGCTGGTTGGCCGACAGTTTCAGGTTGGTCCACTCGGCGATATTCGCGGCCTGGTCCACCAGCAACTGGCCCTGGGTGGAGAAGGTCACTGTCTTGCCTTGCAGCGGCTCGCCCGTGGCTTCGCCGGTGATTTTCATGTCCTCGAACTGGTAGCGCTTGAGGGCGCGCTGGATGCGCAGGTTGCCGTTGAGCTCGGTCTTGACGCGCATCACCGGCTGGTTGCTGCCGAAGAAGGCGGTGAGTTTCACCGGAATGCTCGCGCCTTCGTGCACGGCGCCGGCGCTCAATTGGATGCTTTCGGCGCTGAACTGCTTGCCGGTCTGTTCATCGTTGTATTCGATGCGGGCGTTGTTGACCGTCAGACTGTCGATATCCAGGCGGATCGGTTTTGACGGTTTTTCCGGCTCGGTCTCGGCAGGTTGCTCGGTCGGTGCGGGTGCGCCGGTGCTGGCCGACGACACGTTCTTGCCAATGTCTTCCCAGTTGCCGTGGCCTTGCTTGTCGCGGGTGAGGCGCAGGTTGAGGCCTTCGACACGCACGTCGCTCATCTGGACTTCGCGGCGCAGCAGCGGCAGCACGCGCACCGACAGGCCCAGCATCTGCAGGTCGGCGAACGGCTGAGTCGGGTTGGTCAGGGTCGCGACGCTGGCTTCGTGCAGTTCAAGGCCGAGCCAAGGGAACAAACTCCAGCCGATATCGCCATTGAGCGTCAGCTCGATGTGGGCCTTGTCGCGGGCTATCTGGCGAATCTCGTCTTTATAGTCGTTGGGATCGAAGAGATGGGTCAGGGCAAAGCCCAGAGCCACAATGATCAGCAACAGCCCGAGAAGTACCAGACCCAGGATTTTGCCGAACGCTTTCATGGGCGAGTCCTTGTATGTCGATTTCAAAATTTAGCCGCAGAGTATAACGCCCGACGGCCCGCGTCAGTTCGCGGATCGTTACATTGTATCCAGGGGCGCGGGAACGGGTTTCTGGCGTCAAACAAAACAGATTTCCTGAAAAAGGTGATATCAGTTTGGTTTTTCTGTCATCCACAGGTGCTAATCTGCGCAGGTTCGTCTGCCTTCTGCGACACAACGTCGCGCTTAAAAGGAGCTTTACTCAACAACAACGGCCAACGCTTTGCGTGCAAGGCCGAGGGAGAGAGCGCCTGACGGACACATACTAACAACTGGGGGAAACACCAATGAGCACTAGCACTGCAGCAGGTCATACTGCCGCACAGCCTGCGTTCCTGTCCAAGGAGCGCATTATCGCCAAGCCCGGGTTCAACCGCTGGCTGGTTCCACCGGCCGCCCTGGCCATCCACTTGTGCATCGGCATGGCCTACGGTTTCTCGGTGTTCTGGCTGCCACTGTCCAAGGCGCTGGGCATCACCAAGCCGGTCGCCTGTGCGCCGGACATGGGGTTCATCGCCCAAGTCTTCTCGTCCCAATGCGACTGGCCCATCTCCATGCTGGGCTGGATCTACACCCTGTTCTTCATTTTCCTGGGCTGCTCGGCAGCGATCTGGGGCGGCTGGCTGGAACATGCCGGGCCTCGTAAAGCCGGGGTTGTATCGGCCCTGTGCTGGTGTGGCGGCCTGTTGATCTCGGCGCTGGGTATCTATACCCACCAGATCTGGCTGATGTGGATCGGCTCCGGGGTCATTGGCGGTATCGGCCTGGGCCTGGGCTATATCTCGCCGGTGTCGACCCTGATCAAGTGGTTCCCGGACAAGCGCGGCATGGCCACCGGCATGGCGATCATGGGCTTCGGCGGCGGCGCAATGGTTGGCGCTCCCCTGGCGGCAGCGCTGATGGGCCACTTTGCCACGCCGACCAGCGTGGGCGTGTGGCAGAGCTTTGTGGTCATGGCGGCGATTTACTTCGTGTTCATGATCGCCGGCGCGCTGCTGTACCGCGTTCCGCCGACCGGCTGGAAGCCTGAGGGCTGGACCGCGCCGGCGAAAAAAGCCAGCAACGCGATGATCACCCACCGTCACGTGCACGTGAATGTGGCGTGGAAAACCCCGCAATTTCGCCTGGTGTGGCTGGTGCTGTGCCTGAACGTGTCCGCCGGTATCGGCATCCTCGGCATGGCTTCGCCACTGCTGCAGGAAGTCTTCGGCGGCAAGTTGCTGGGTGTGGACGTGCCATTCGGCCAGCTTGATGCCGGTCAGTTGGCTTCAATTGCGGCAATTGCCGCGGGCTTCACCGGTCTGTTGAGCCTGTTCAACATCGGTGGTCGGTTCTTCTGGGCGTCGTTCTCCGACTACCTGGGGCGTAAAAACACCTACTTCGTGTTCTTCGCCCTGGGCTTTGCCCTGTACGCGCTGATCCCGAACCTGGGGCACCTGGGCAACGTGGCGCTGTTCGTGGCCGCGTTCTGCATCATCCTGTCGATGTACGGCGGTGGTTTTGCGACCGTCCCGGCTTACCTGGCCGACCTGTTCGGCACTCAGATGGTCGGCGCGATCCACGGTCGCCTGCTGACCGCCTGGGCCGCTGCGGGCGTACTCGGCCCGGTGTTGGTGAACTACCTGCGTGAGTACCAGTTGAGCATCGGCGTGGATCGCGCTGCGGCCTACGACATCACTTTGTACATCCTCGCGGGCCTGCTGGTGCTGGGCTTCCTCTGCAACCTGCTGGTGCGTCCGGTGGCCGACAAGTACTTCATGACCGATGCCGAACTGGCCGCCGAACAGGCGCTGGGTCATGACAAAGGTACCGATGCCTCTACGTCGCTGGAGTGGAAAGCGTCTGCGGGCAGCAAGCCGTTGGCGATCGCCGCCTGGCTGGTGGTGGGTATTCCGTTGGCGTGGGGTGTGTGGGTGACCCTGCAGAAGACCGCGGTACTGTTCCACTGATACGCAGTTTCCCGGCGCCCTTTCACGCAAGGTGAGGGGGGCCGGGCATCCGGCCGTGCTAGTCCTGCTTCTTGTCGGGCGCGGCCTTGGCCGCAGTGCCGCGCCATGGAATCCGTTGAAACCATGGCTGCGGCACCGGATGCACAATCACCCGCAACGCGCGGGCATAGTCCATTACCAATCCGGGTGTCCACGCCATCGTCATGGCGCGCTTGCGCACTTGCGCGGCGATCCACAGCTCGGGCATCAGCAAGGTCTGCAGTACCGAGCGCCAATGCCGGGACCGCTCCGACAGCACGCCATCCATCGAGGCTTCCAACGCAAATGCCACGCTGCTCGAGCAGTTGCGATAGGTCAGGTTGTAGGTGGCCTGTTGGCGATAGTGGGTCGAGAACTCAATCAGCGCCTTGCGGCTGTACCGATGAAACACGATCTTGCGGTCTGAGTCGCACCAGTTGGCGACTTCGGTGGCGTAGTCCGGCTGGAATGTGCCGGGCACGTCGTTGTTGCGCGTGGCCTTGAGGATGCGGAAAAACTCTGACGGCGAGCGATCGATGTCGGCGACCGGGTACAGGCTCAGGTACACCGAGGGCGACAGTTCAAGGGCCGCATGCCCGGTGGAAATCACGCCTTGCGCATCCACCGCTGCGATGTAGCGGTTGATGATCGGGCGCGGGATCGTCGTGGCGCTCGCGGTGCCTTCCGGTGTCCAGATATGCACCACCAGCGGATCGTTGCAGGCAGGTTCGGGCTCCTCCTGTTCGAGCGGTGCTTGCGGCGGCAACTTCTTGAAGTCCGACAGCAGGTCCCTGGGCGCGAGCAACTCGAACGTCGAGGTGCCGTGGCGCAGGCGCCGGACGCGACGCGCGATGCGCACGGTGTTCAAGCCGCTGACGATCATCAACGCGCCGAGGAAAAACGACACCGTTGCACTGTTGGCAATCGGATAGGGACTGACGAGCAACCCCGCAAACACCACCTGCGCGCCGCCGCTGATCAGCGATGTGCGCCAATGCGGGAACCTCACTACCCAGGCCGAGGTGATGGTCAGCAGGCCGATCACGAAGTAGGTGAAGCCGAAGATGATCGCCAGCAGCAGGTTGCTGTAGACCTTGTCGGCCAGAATCAGCACCGCGACGAAGAAGCAGATGCCGCCCTTGAAATACAGCACGGCCCGCTGAGTGCCCACGCCACTGGCGGCCACGCTCAGGGTGACAATGCTTTCGAGCAGCAACATCAACCCGAACGCGCGCAGCGGGAAATACAGCTCGCCATCCAGCCCATCAATCATCACGCCAAGGCCCAGCGCGCCCCAGACGATGCCGACCAAGCCGAGAAACCAGAACTTGGAACGGACGAATTCTGCGCCGAACAGCAGTAAAGCAATCTGGATCATGAAGGTACTCGTACAGGTAGGCGCGGGTCGGCAATAGTCATGGGGTCAGTCATAACGACTCGGTTGCCAGTTGCCGACAATCACTTGGCCGTGCGCATCACGCAGGGCGCCGGGGCTCTGGTCATAAAGAGTCAGCCAGTCACCGTTGCCCTTGTCTATGCGAAACGCCAATGAGGCGGCGCGCGCGTGGGTGGCCGGTGTCCAGTGGCGCTTGAGCTTGTCGCGATCCTCGGGATGCACGCGTTCCAGGACCTGTTGCACGGTGCCCAGTGGCAGGGTGCTCACATCCAGGAGCGTTGCAAGATTGTCGTCCCAGAGGATTTCCCCCGTGCCGGGGTGCAGTTGGTACATCACGCCATCACCCGCCAGGCGGCCGCTTTGCGGGTCATAAGGCTTGGCTGCCTGGGTCATCAGGCGTATCGCGACCACCAGCAAAGCAGTGATCGACAGGTAGCTTTGCGCAAGCAGCAAGGGTTCACCTTCCAGCAGGCCGGGCACATAAAACGGGCCTGTCTGCTGATCGGTGTAATTGACCACGATACTGCCCAGGACCAGCAGCGCGAGCGAGCCACCGGGGCTGCGCCAGGTCACGCAGACGGCGAGGGTGAGGGCGATGGGCAGGCAGGTGAGGATGAAATACAGCGCAGCACCGGCGTCGGTGTCCAGCATGTCGGTGAGCCAGTGCGGCGTCGTGCCGAACACGTACCAGGTCATCACGGCCAGCAGCGCCACGCACACGGCGCCGGCCCATTTCGCGCGCGCGCTGAGGGCGACGTCGCGCAGGTTGCGGGTCAGTACGTTCATCACCACGACGGTCGCGAAGAACACGCCGTTGACGCCGGCCATCCAGTTGCTCATCAGCGTATGCGACGAGGCCTCCCCGGCCAGCATCAGCCAGGCTTTCCTCAGCAATGCCTCGGCGCCACACACGGCCACGGTTGCCAGCAGCCATAGCACGATGGCGTGCAGGTCGTCGCCACGCCGGGCGAAGCGCCGAACCAGCCAGGCAATCGCCACCGAGCCCGCCAGCGCCTGGGCCGAAAGCGCCACGGCGACCGGTAAGTGTTGCCAGCCTGGCTCATCCAGCAACACTCGCGCGGCCAGCAACACCAGGAACAGCAGCGGCCAGTGTGCGCGTTTCGAACTGAGGAAGGCTGATACCGAAACACCCGCCGGGAACCAGATGATCGCCATGCCCGAGACAGGATCAGCAAAGGCCAGCGAGGCGACGCCGGTCACGTAGTAGGTGAGTGCCCACAAGAGGAGAATGCCGCTGCGCCTTAAGACTCTGGGTATTGTCACTGTTCAGTTCATCAGGTTTTAAACGTTGCGTTCATGTTACAGCGAAGCCGCCGAGGGCATTCGAGTAAATACCTCGGGCGCACCATGTTGGGGCGCCTGCTTGTATGCACATGTCTATCGTCGACACTCCATCAGTCTTATCCCCTCCGATGTTTCTGTTTAGCGCCCGCGCCCCTATAATGGCTGCCTTTTTCGCCCAATGATTTTGCGGAGCTGGTGATGGCCGAACGTAAGGCGTCCGTCGAGCGCGACACTCTGGAAACCCAGATCAAAGCCTCGATCAACCTGGATGGCACCGGAAAGGCCCGATTTGATATCGGTGTACCTTTTCTTGAGCACATGCTGGACCAGATCGCCCGTCACGGGCTGATCGACCTGGATATCGTCAGCAAGGGCGACCTGCATATCGACGACCACCATACGGTGGAAGACGTAGGCATCACCCTGGGCCAGGCATTTGCCAAGGCCATCGGCGACAAGAAAGGCATCCGTCGCTACGGCCACGCCTATGTCCCGCTGGACGAAGCGTTGTCGCGCGTGGTCATCGACTTCTCCGGCCGCCCTGGCCTGCAGATGCATGTGCCCTATACCCGCGCCACCGTAGGCGGGTTTGACGTTGACCTGTTCCAGGAATTCTTCCAGGGCTTCGTCAACCACGCACTGGTCAGCCTGCACATCGACAACCTGCGCGGCACCAACACCCACCACCAGATCGAAACCGTGTTCAAGGCCTTCGGCCGCGCGCTGCGCATGGCTGTCGAGCTTGATGAACGCATGGCCGGGCAAATGCCATCGACCAAGGGCGTCCTGTAATGCAGACGGTCGCGGTTATCGATTACGGCATGGGTAACCTGCACTCGGTGGCCAAGGCCCTCGAGCACGTCGGTGCCGGCAAGGTGCTGATCACCAGCGATGCCAACGTGATTCGCGAAGCCGATCGCGTGGTGTTCCCGGGCGTCGGCGCGATTCGCGATTGCATGGCCGAGATCCGTCGCCTGGGCTTTGACAGCCTGGTGCGCGAAGTCAGCCAGGATCGCCCGTTCCTCGGCATCTGCGTGGGCATGCAAGCCTTGCTCGACAGCAGTGAAGAGAACGACGGCGTCGACTGCATCGGCCTGTTCCCAGGCCAGGTGAAGTTCTTCGGCAAAGACCTGCATGAAGACGGCGAACACCTGAAGGTCCCGCACATGGGCTGGAACGAAGTGCGTCGCACCGTCGACCACCCGTTGTGGCACGAAATCCCTGACATGGCGCGTTTCTACTTCGTGCACAGCTACTACATCGCCGCCGGTAACCCGCGCCAGGTGGTGGGTGGCGGGCATTATGGCGTCGACTTCGCCGCCGCGCTGGCCGAGGGCTCGCGGTTTGCCGTGCAGTTCCACCCGGAGAAGAGCCATACCCATGGCCTGCAGTTGCTGCAGAACTTCGCCGCCTGGGACGGTCGCTGGTAAATGGCCAAGAAGCCGAAGCTGCCGGTGCTCAACCTCACGCCTGAGCAGGAGGGTGAGGCGATCCTCAAGATCAAGCGCTTCATGGAAGACCGTTTCGAGCTCAAGCTGGGCTCGTTCGAGGTCGCCGAGATCCTTGAGTTGTTCACCACCGAAGTGGCTCCGCACTATTACAACAGGGCGATTTTCGACACGCAGACGCTCCTTAAAGAAAGGTTCGAAAGCATCGAAAGCGACCTGTGGTCGCTTGAAAAGAGCAGCTGAGAGCGTCAGGCGCCAAGCTGCAAGAATTGATACGCGTGCTTGCTTGCAGCTTATAGCTCGCAACTCGCAACTCTTTTGACGAAGGAAAAAGCATGCTGATTATCCCCGCTATCGATCTCAAGGACGGCGCTTGTGTACGCCTGCGCCAGGGCCGCATGGAAGACTCCACCGTGTTCTCCGATGACCCGGTGAGCATGGCTGCCAAATGGGTGGAAGGTGGCTGCCGTCGTCTGCATCTGGTGGACTTGAACGGCGCCTTCGAAGGCCAGCCCGTCAATGGCGAAGTAGTGACCGCGATCGCCAAGCGCTACCCGAACCTGCCGATCCAGATCGGCGGCGGTATCCGCTCCCTGGAAACCATCGAGCACTACGTCAAGGCGGGCGTGAGCTACGTGATCATCGGCACCAAGGCCGTGAAGGATCCGGCGTTCGTCGCCGAAGCCTGCCGCGCGTTCCCGGGCAAGGTGATCGTGGGCCTGGACGCCAAGGACGGTTTCGTCGCCACCGACGGCTGGGCTGAAATCAGCACCGTGCAGGTGATCGACCTGGCCAAGCAGTTCGAAGCCGACGGCGTGTCCGCCATCGTTTATACCGACATCGCCAAAGACGGCATGATGCAGGGCTGCAACGTGCCGTTCACTGCGGCGCTGGCTGCGGCCACCAAGATTCCGGTGATCGCCTCTGGCGGCATTCACAACCTGGGCGACATCAAGTCGCTGCTGGACGCCAAGGCTCCCGGGATCATCGGCGCCATCACCGGCCGCGCGATCTACGAAGGTACTTTGGACGTCGCCGAAGCCCAGGCTTACTGCGATGCCTACGCGAACAGCTCCAAGTCGTAAGCTGAAAGCTGCAAGTCAAAGCACACCTGCTCCAGCTTGCCGCTTGTAGCTTGAAGCTTCTTAATCGGAGATTAAGTCAATGGCTTTAGCCAGACGCATCATCCCTTGCCTGGACGTCGACAACGGTCGCGTGGTCAAGGGCGTCAAGTTCGAGAACATCCGTGATGCCGGCGACCCGGTGGAAATCGCGCGTCGCTATGACGAGCAAGGTGCCGACGAGATTACCTTCCTCGACATCACCGCCAGCGTCGACGGCCGCGACACCACGCTGCATACCGTCGAGCGCATGGCCAGCCAGGTGTTCATCCCGCTGACCGTGGGCGGCGGCGTGCGCACCGTGCAAGACATCCGCAACCTGCTCAATGCCGGTGCGGACAAAGTCTCGATCAACACCGCTGCGGTGTTCAACCCGGAGTTCGTCGGCGAAGCCGCGCAGCACTTCGGCTCGCAGTGCATCGTGGTCGCCATTGATGCGAAGAAAGTCTCCGCCCCGGGCGAAACCCCGCGCTGGGAGATCTTCACTCACGGCGGTCGCAAGCCGACCGGCCTGGACGCGGTGGAGTGGGCGATGAAGATGGAAGGCCTGGGCGCCGGTGAAATCCTGCTGACCAGCATGGACCAGGACGGCATGAAAAATGGCTTCGACCTGGGCGTGACGCGCGCCATCAGCGACGCGCTGGGCATTCCGGTGATCGCTTCCGGCGGCGTGGGCAACCTGCAGCACCTGGCTGACGGCGTGATCGAAGGCCACGCCAGCGCGGTGCTGGCGGCGAGTATTTTCCACTTTGGCGAATACACCGTTCCCGAGGCCAAGGCCTACATGGCAGCGCGCGGTATCGTCGTTCGCTAAACGTCGCTGGACACCATGGCGGGCGCGCGGCACTCTCTGCGCTTGCCATGGATTCCGGTAGCCTTCATGTTCAAGACCCTGCTGCTCGCCCTCGCCAGTACTTCCCTTTTGTTGGCAGGTTCGGCCCACGCTGAAGAACCGTCTGACGCCGCCCTGGTGTTGCTGACGGAAAATTTCCCGCCCTACAACATGGCCAAGAACGGCAAGAACTTCGCCAAGGAAGAAAACATCGAAGGCATCGCCGTGGACATCGTCCGCGAGACCTTCAAGCGCGCCGGCATTTCCTACAACCTCACGCTGCGTTTCCCTTGGGAGCGAATCTACAAACTCGCCTTGGAAAAGCCTGGCTACGGCGTATTCGTGATGGCGCGACTGCCGGACCGCGAAGCGCTGTTCAAGTGGGTCGGCCCGATCGGCCCGGATGATTGGGTGATGCTGGCCAAGGCTGACAGCAAGATCCAACTGACCGACCTGGAGCACGCGCGCCGCTACAAGATCGGCGCCTACAAGGGTGATGCGATCGCCGAGACCCTTGAGAAACAGGGGCTCAACCCGCTGGTGGTACTGCGCGACCAGGACAACGCGCAAAAGCTCATGGATGGCCAGATCGACCTCTGGGCCACCGGTGATCCTGCCGGGCGTTACCTGGCGCGTCAGGTCGGTGTGACCGGGCTCAAGACCGTGCTGCGGTTCAACAGTGCGCAGCTTTACCTCGCGTTGAACAAGGAGGTCCCTGACGAACTGGTGGCCAAGCTGCAGGCCGCGCTGGACCAGTTGCGTAAAGACGGCGTCGTCGACCAGATCATGGCGAACTATCTTTAACTGGCGAGCACTTCTATGGGAGCAGGCAAGCCAGTCTCCCACCGACTGCACTGCACAATCAGCGGCCTAAACACGCCCAAAAAATGTGGGAGCGGGCTTGCCCGCGAAAGCGCCGGGTCAGTCACTGAAGCTGCTGAATGATGCCCCGCTATCGCTGGCAAACCAGGCTCCTACCGACTGCGCTACACAATCAGCAGCCTAAACACGCCCAAAAAATGTGGGAGCGGGCTTGCCCGCGAAAGCGCCAGGTCAGTCACTGAAGCTACTGACTGATGCCCCGCCATCGCTGGCAAGCCAGGCTCCCACAAATTGCGCTACACAATCAGCGGCCTAAACACGCCCAAAAATGTGGGAGCGGGCTTGCCCGCGAAAGCGCCAGGTCAGTCACTGAAGCCACTGACTGATGCCCCGCCATCGCTGGCAAGCCAGCTCCCACAGATTGCGCTACCCAATCAGCAGCCTAAACACGCCCAAAAAATGTGGGAGCGGGCTTGCCCGCGAAAGCGCTGGGTCAGTCACTGAAGCCACTGACTGATGCCCCGCTATCAATGGCAAGCCAGCCCCTACAGTGGATCGTCAGCGGTAAATACCATTCTTGCCGTGCCCGGCCATCGCCTGGTTACCGCGCACGCTGATCATCAGCTTGATATCAATCCAGTCGACCCCTTGGGCCTTGAGCTTGGGTAGCTCGCGCTCCAGCACCGCCAGGGTCTGTGGATAAGGGTGGCCGATCATCACCGCCGAACCCTGTTTGTGCGCCAGCTTGATCGCGGTTTGCAGTTGCGTGGTGATTGCTGCTTCGGTGCGTTCATCGTCGAGGAATACGTCTCGCGAGACATGCGCCAGGCCGATCTTCTGTGCTTCGGCGGCGGCGACGGTTTGCGCACTGGTGCGGCTGTCGACGAAGAATTTGTTGCGCCGCTGCAGCTCGGCCATTAGCCAGGCCATGGCGGCCGGCTGGGCGGTCATGCGGCTGCCCATGTGGTTGTTGATACCGGCGGTGTACGGCACGGCCTTGAAGGCGGCGTCCAGGCGCTTGCCGAGTTCTTCGATGGGCAGCTCGGGGTGCCAGGCGAACGGGCCGGTGGCCGGGTCCATGGGCATGTGCAGGATCACGATCTTGCCAGCCTTGTGCGCTTCACGGGCGAATTCGGCAGCGTGGGGCGTGTCGGGCATGACCGCGGTGGTGACCGGACCAGGCAGGGCCAGCACGCGACGATCCCGGGTCAGGTTTTGCCCGAGGTCGTCGATGATGAGGGTCAGGTAGGCTTTGTGGGGCTCGCTGGCGGGGGCCGCGTGAGCGACTCCCGCCAGGCTGCACAGCACAGCGAGGATCAGGGCAAAGCGCATATCAACGGCTGCGTGTGATGCTCAGGCCCTTGAGCAGGCTCAGCGCCTGGGCCAGCTGGTAATCGTCGTCCTGCGGCATCGGCTTGGCTTTGGTGCCGCTGCCGGTTGGCTGGTCGGCGCCGCCGTTGCCATTGCCCAGGTGACCTTGCAGGTCAGCCTCTTTGTAGTACTCGCTGTCGATCTCGTTGGTGATCTTGGCCTTGCGCACTTCGATGTCGGGCACGATGCCCTGGGCCTGGATCGAACGACCATTCGGCGTGTAGTACAGCGCGGTGGTGATTTTCAGCGCGCGGTCATTGTTCAGCGGCAGCACGGTTTGCACCGAGCCTTTGCCGAAGCTGGTGGTGCCCATCAGCACGCCGCGCTTCTGGTCCTGCAGGGCGCCGGCGACGATTTCCGATGCCGAGGCGCTGCCGCCGTTGATCAGTACGGCCAGTGGCACGTTTTCGCTGAGGTCGTTGCCGGTCGCCGAGAAGCGCAACTCGGAGTTGGCGATACGGCCCTTGGTGTAGACGATCAGGCCTTTGGTGATGAAATGGTCGACCACTTCCACCGCCGACTGCAGCACGCCGCCGGGGTTGTTGCGCAGGTCGAGCACGATACCGCTGAGTTTCTTGCCGTTGTCCTTGCGCAGCTTGGCCAGGGCCTTGGCCACTTCGTCGCCGGTCTTGACCTGGAACTGGGTGATACGGATGTAGCCGTAGCCCGACTCCAGCAGTTGGCTCTTCACGCTCTTGACCACGATGGTGGCACGGGTCAGGGTCACGTCGAACGGGTTGCCGCCGTCGCGCACCAGGGTCAGGGTGATTTTCTGGCCGATCTTGCCGCGCATCTTGTCGACGGCTTCGGTCATGGTCTGGCCGCGGGTCGGCTGGCCGTTGATCTTGACGATAAAGTCGCCGGCCTGGATGCCGGCCTTGGACGCCGGGGTGTCATCGATTGGCGAGACGACCTTGATATTGCCGTCTTCGGAGCCGACTTCAATGCCCAAGCCGCCGAATTCACCGCTGGTGCTTTCCTGCAGCTCGGCGAAATCTTCAGGGCCCAGGTAAGCAGAGTGCGGGTCGAGGTTGCTGAGCATGCCCTTGATGGCATTTTCCAGCAGGGTCTTGTCGTCTACGGGTTCGACATAAGCGGCCTTGATCCGGTCCATGACCTCGGCAAAGGTGCGCAATTCGTCCAGCGGCAACGGTGCCTTGGTGGTCGCGGCCGAGGCGGCGGGTGCAGCCGGGGCAGCCTGGTCGGCGAAAGCCAGGGGCGCGCCGATCACCAGGGCGATCGTCAGGGCCAGCGAAGTGAGGCGGGACAAATGCAGCATGTCGAACGAACTCCTAATGTAGATGCGACCCTTATCCTTGGGTTCTGCACCATTGTGCAGGGTCGCTCGGGCGGCCCTGCTGACGAATAGCGAAGTACAGCGCCGGGGTGTCCTGGCCACCACTGTTACCCACAGTGGAGATGGATTCACCGGCTTTTACAACATCACCTGCCGACTTGAGTAAAGTCTGATTGTGGCCGTAAAGGCTCAAATAGCCATTACCGTGGTCAAGAATCACCAGCAAACCGGCGCCCCGCAGCCAATCGGCGAACACCACGCGCCCACCGTGAACGGCATGCACCTGGCTGCCGGCGGAGGCGCTGATCATCACCCCATCCCACTTGGCGCGGGTGTCATCGCCACGGGTTTCACCGAAGCGTGCCAGTAATCGACCATCAACTGGCCATGGAAGTTTGCCGCGAGCTGAAGCAAAAGGGCCACCGAACGACTCGCCGGCGCTGGAAACCAGCGGTCCGGGCGCTGCATGTGCCGGTTTACGCGGCGCGGGAGCGTCCGAGGTGGCAGCCAGTTCGGCCTCACGCTGACGCTTTTTTTCGGCTTCCTGCTGGGCGATCAACGCCTTTTGCCGCGCTTCTTCGGCCTCGCGTGCCTGGCGCGCCAGGGTTTCTTCGATGGTCTTGAGGACTTTGGCCAGGTCGGCCTGGTCTTGCTCGCGGGCTTGCAGCTTGGCGTCACGGGCCTTCACGTCGTCATTGAGCTTGGCCAGGGCCAGCTGGCGTTCCTTGCGGACCTTGTCGAGTTCGTCGCGCTGGGTGTCGAGGGCGCTTTTCTGGTCCTGCAACTGCGACTGCTGGTTGGCGATCTCCTGTTCGACATTGACCAATTGGCGCAGGGTCTCGTTGAAGCTTTTCAACTGCTCCAGGCGGGCTTTGCTCAGGTAATCGTAGTAGGTCAGGGTGCGCGCGAATTTTTCCGGGTTCTGCTGGTTGAGCAGCAGCTTGAGGTATTCCTGACGGCCGCTCTGATAGGCGGCGCGGGCCTGGATCGCGATCAGGCGTTGCTGTTCAACGCGTGCGCTCTGGAGTTTTTTTTTCTCAGCGTCGAGTCGCTCCAGTTCCGACTCGCTCTTCTTTAGTTCTTTTTGCAGCTCCTGGACCTGCTTCTCCAGCTTGCCCATCTCGGTTTCCGTGCCGCGCAGGTCTTTCTGTACCCCGGATTTTTCTTCCTGGAGCTTGCCGAGCAGCTTTTTCAGCTCGGTAATGTCCTGACGCGTAGCGTCCAACTGTTGTTGGGTTTGTGCGCGCTCATCGGCAAATGCCGGTTGGAGCAGGCAGACGAGAGCAAGGGTAATCAAGGCGCGAAGCATAGAGGCGGGCGACACCAGGGAAAGGGACGGCCTAGTATGCCCGCCAAGCGCCGCAAAAAAAACGCCCAATTCGGGCTGGAAGGCAAGATAGGTGCCGAGTGGCGCCGGTATGGCAAAACGACATCTTTGAAAACTCTGCAAAACCAATGTGGGAGCGGGCTTGCCCGCGATGGCGTTGGATCAGCCATATAAATGTCTGCTGATCTGCCGCTATCGCGGGCAAGCCCGCTCCCACACTGTTTTGGGGGGTATCCGAAACTTAGACCAGGATCGAAGTGCCGGTCATCTCTTTCGGTTTCTCCAGCCCCATCAGCTTCAGCATGGTCGGCGCCACGTCCGCCAGCACGCCGCCTTCGCGCACTTTCAGGTCGCGCTTGCCGACGTAGATGAACGGCACTGGCTCGGTGGTGTGGGCAGTGTGGGCTTGCCCTGTGGATTCATCGGACATCTGCTCGCAGTTGCCGTGGTCGGCAGTGATCAGCGCTTCGCCGCCGACTTTTTCCAGCGCGTCAACGATGCGGCCGACGCACAGGTCCAGGCATTCCACCGCTTTGGTGGCAGCTTCGAGGTTGCCGCTGTGGCCGACCATGTCACCGTTGGCGTAGTTGACCACGATCACGTCATAACGCTGGTTGTCGATGGCGTCGACGATTTTGTCGGTGACTTCAGGCGCGCTCATTTCCGGCTGCAAGTCGTAGGTGGCGACCTTTGGCGACGGGATCAGGATGCGCTCTTCGCCGGGGAACGGCTCTTCGCGCCCGCCGGAGAAGAAGAAGGTCACGTGGGCATACTTCTCGGTTTCGGCGATCCGCAGCTGGGTCTTGCCGTTTTTCGCCAGGTAGTCGCCCAGCACGTTTTCCAGGCTGCCCGGGGCGAAAGCCGACGGGGCCGGGATGTTGGCGGCGTATTGGGTGAGCATCACGAACTCGACTTTCGGCTGGCGCGCGCGTTCGAAGTCCTTGAAACCGGCGTCGACGAAGACGTGGCTCAGCTCGCGGGCACGGTCGGCGCGAAAGTTCATGAACACCACGGCGTCGCCGTCTTCGACTTTCACCGGCTCGCCGATGGTGGTGGCCTTGACGAATTCATCGCTCTCGCCACGCGCGTAGGCGGCTTCCAGGCCTTCCTGGGCGGTGGCGGCGTTGAATTCGGCCTGGCCGTCGACGATCAGGTTGTAGGCCTGTGCCACGCGGTCCCAGCGGTTGTCGCGGTCCATGGCGAAGTAACGGCCGACCAGGCTGGCAATGCGGCCCTTGCCCAGGGCGGCGAAGGTGGCGTCAAGCAGCTCGATGGAGGATTGCGCGCTTTTCGGCGGAGTGTCGCGGCCGTCCAGGAAGGCGTGCAGGTAGATTTTGTCGGCGCCGCGCTTGAAGGCCAGCTCGGCCATCGCGATCAGGTGGTCCTGGTGGCTGTGGACGCCGCCGTCCGAGAGCAGGCCCATGAAGTGCACGGCCTTGCCGGCCGCGACGGCTTTATCGACTGCTGCGCAGATGGTCGGGTTCTCGAAGAAGTCGCCATCGCGGATCGATTTGGTCACGCGGGTGAAGTCCTGATAGACCACTCGTCCGGCGCCGAGATTCATGTGGCCGACTTCCGAGTTGCCCATCTGGCCATCCGGCAGGCCCACGTCCATGCCGGAACCGGAGATCAGGCCGTTGGGAACGGTGGCGACCAGGCGGTCGAGCACGGGCTTCCTGGCCGCGTATACGGCGTTGTCGTGGTGGCTTTCACTGTGTCCAAAGCCATCGAGAATTATCAGGACCAAAGGTTTAGGCGTAGTAGTCATAGATCCTCTCGCGGCGTTAATAAAGGAAGACAATTGAAAAGGGAGTGGCAGTTTAAAGCGAAGTTCCGACCACGTCACCGCTTTACGGGGGTTGGCCCCCCTTGGCGGCTGTGTATACTTACCGCCATTTTAACGCCCTGGAACCTCCTTGATGGTTGATCACCTGATTGCATTTGCCACTGCCCACTACCTGCTCGCGGGTGCCTTCGTCATCCTGCTGGCGCTGCTGATCGCTCATGAATTGAGCCGCGGTGGCCGCAGCCTGAGCACGTCGGAGCTGACCGCGCTGGTCAACAAGGATGAGGCCGTTGTCGTGGATATCCGTGCGGCCAAGGAATTTGCCGCCGGTCATATCGTTGGCGCCCTGAACATTCCGCAGGACAAGCTGATCGCGCGCCTGGCCGAGCTGGAAAAATACAAGGCCAAGACCATCATCCTGGTCGACGCCCAAGGCCAGCACGCCGGCACCCACGCCCGCGAGATGCTCAAGAGCGGTTTTACCGCCGCCAAACTGTCCGGCGGTATCGGCAGCTGGAAGGCCGATAACCTGCCGCTGGTGAAGTGATATGAGCCAGGTTGTCGTGTATTCCAGCGATTGGTGCCCTTACTGCATGCGGGCCAAGGCCTTGCTGGAGAAAAAGGGTGTTGCCTTCGAAGAGATCAAGGTCGACGGCAAGCCCCAGGTGCGCGCCGAAATGGCCCAGAAGGCGGGGCGCACGTCCGTGCCGCAGATCTGGATCGGCGCCAAACATGTCGGTGGATGCGATGACCTGTTCGCCCTGGAGCGCGCGGGTAAACTCGATGCGCTGCTGCTCGTCTGACTCCCAACCCCTAAAAGACCCCAAGATCAAGGATCTGAGATGACTGACCAACAGAACACCGAAGCAGCAGAAGCTCAAGGCCCACAATTCTCGTTGCAGCGTATCTATGTGCGCGACCTGTCGTTCGAAGCGCCGAAAAGCCCGGCGATCTTCCGTCAGGAATGGACCCCAAGCGTTGCGCTGGACCTGAACACTCGCCAAAAGGCACTGGAAGGCGACTTCCACGAAGTCGTGCTGACCCTGTCGGTGACCGTCAAGAACGGCGAAGAAGTGGCCTTCATCGCTGAAGTGCAACAGGCTGGCATCTTCCTGATCCAGGGCCTGGACGAAGCGTCCATGAGCCACACCCTGGGCGCGTTCTGCCCGAACATCCTGTTCCCGTATGCCCGTGAGACCCTGGACAGCCTGGTCACCCGTGGCTCGTTCCCGGCACTGATGCTGGCGCCGGTGAACTTCGATGCCCTGTACGCCCAAGAGCTGCAGCGCATGCAACAGGAAGGCTCGCCAACGGTTCAGTAAGCTGTTCTGAGCAACGACGCCGATCCAATGTGGGAGCGGGCTTGTGTGAGAGCCGGTTTTCTGTGGGAGCTGGCTTGCCTGCGATAGCGTCACCACGGTGTTTTTGAGACACCGAGGTGCCTGCATCGCGGGCAAGCCCGGCTCCCACAGAAGCCCGGTTGCCACACAAGCCCCTCCCACATTTTGTTTTGGGTGTTACTTGAACCCCAGTTGCCGCCAGCCTTCGTAAACCGCAACGGCCACGGTGTTGGACAAGTTCAGGCTGCGGCAGCCCTCGCGCATCGGCAAACGCAGGCGATGGCCGTCGGGCAGGGCGTCGAGCACCTCGGCTGGCAGGCCCCGGCTTTCCGGGCCGAACAGGAAGGCGTCGCCTTCGGCAAAGCTGGCGTCATGGAACGGCCGCGAACCCTTGGTGGTGAACGCGAACAGGCGTGGATGGCCCAGGCTTTCCAGGCAGCTGGCGAGGTCGGCGTGGCGCTGCAGGGTGGCATACTCGTGGTAGTCCAGGCCGGCGCGGCGCAGGCGCTTGTCGTCCATGTCGAAGCCCAGCGGCTCGATCAAATGCAGGTGGCAGCCACTGTTGGCGCATAGCCTGATAACGTTGCCGGTATTCGGCGGAATTTCTGGTTGAAAAAGGATGACGTGAAACATGCACGGCTCCGAAGGCAAAGATGCGCTGCATTCTACCCCTGAAGAAGACCCCAGGCCGAAGCTATTCCCGAAGGTCATGGGCTCGTTGGCGATTGTTGGCCTGATGATCGGCCTGATGATCGGCCGCCTGACCACCCCTGACCCGGTCGAATTGCAGCAGGTCGAGACAGTGGCAGACGGCGTGGTGGTGTGGTTCAACAGCGAACCCAAGCTGCACGGCGAGTTGGTTGATGGCACCGTGGCGCTGCTGTTTGATGCGCAAGGCAAGGCGGCCGGTGGGCAACTCAAGGTCAACGATAAGGATGTGAACTGGCGCGTGCGCAAGACCGATGGCGGCTTGCTGCTGAACCTGGTGGCGGCTCGGCCATTGCGCGGGGAGTGGAAAGGGGAGAAGGCCGATGGCCGCTGGCGGCTGGAGATCCATCTCCAAGAGCAATAAAAGAGGGAATCCCCGGCCTGCCTGTACCAAGGTCCCCAAAACGGGCTGGGGCTATGGGCGCTGTGCCACATAAGCCCCGGGTGTAAAGAAGGGAGTTCCCGGCCTGCCTGTACCAGGGCTCCCAAAACGGGGTGAAGCCATTACGGCTTCGGTGTTAAAGAGGGAATCCCCGGCCTGCCTGTACCGAGGTTCCCCAAAGCGGTGTGGAGCGCGACGCGATTCGCATCAAGCACCCCGGGTGTAAAGAGGGGATTCTCGGCCTGCCTGTACCAAGGTCCCCGAAACTGGGTAGTACAAGGGTTATTGCAGGGCGCGTGCCAGAGTTTGCAATGTATGCCAAAAAAAATTGCCAAAAAGCGCAAAGCCCCGGAATACGGGGCTTTGGTGTTTTTGCGATTTGGTTTTTTCTTAATCAGGCGGCTGTTTTGCGCTTGGGATACGTGCCCGATGCCGGTTCATGGTGCATTGAAGCGGTGCACGGTCGTTAGTCTGGTACAAAACAAATGTGGGAGCTGGCTTGCCTGCGATGGCGCTGTGTCAGTCGATACATCCAGTGACTGACACAGCGCCATCGCGGGCAAGCCCGGCTCCCACATTAGATCTTCAGTGGATCAGGGATGAGTGATCAGGCCTCATCACCTTCGTCGTCATCCCCGCCATCGACCTTCATCCCCAACTCCTTGATCTTGCGCGTCAGGGTGTTGCGGCCCCAGCCCAGCAGCACGGCGGCATCGCGGCGGCGGCCGGCGGTGTGTTTCAGGGCGGTTTCGATCATGATCCGCTCGAAGGCCGGCACGGCACTGTCCAGCAGGTTCGACTGGCCGCGAGCCAAGGCCTGGTCGGCCCATTGGCGCAGCGCCTGTTCCCAGTTGGTCACCGGCGCCGAGTCCTGTGGCAGGCTCAACAGCTCCGGCGGCAGGTCGCTGATGTGCACTTCGCGCCCGGAAGCCATCACCGTGATCCAGCGGCAGGTGTTCTCCAGCTGGCGCACGTTGCCTGGCCACGGCAGGTTCTTCAGGTATTCCTCGGTCTCGCTCTTGAGCAGCTTCGGCTCGACGGCCAGCTCCTGGGCGGCGCGGCTGAGGAAATGGCGGGCGAGGGTCGGGATGTCTTCACGACGGTCCGACATCCGCGGAATATGGATGCGGATCACGTTGAGGCGGTGGAACAAGTCCTCACGGAATTTGCCCGCGTGCACCAGGGTTTCCAGGTTCTGGTGCGTCGCGGCGATGATGCGCACGTCGACCTTGACCGGCGTGTGCCCGCCGACGCGGTAGAACTCACCGTCTGCCAATACACGCAGCAGGCGGGTCTGGGTGTCGGCCGGCATGTCGCCGATTTCGTCGAGGAACAACGTGCCGCCGTCGGCCTGTTCAAAACGCCCGCGACGCAGGTTGGCTGCGCCGGTGAAGGCACCTTTTTCATGGCCGAACAGCTCGGACTCCATCAGGTCCTTGGGGATCGCCGCCATGTTCAAGGCAATGAACGGCGATGCGGCCCGTGGGCTGTGACGGTGCAGGGCATGGGCCACCAACTCTTTACCGGTACCCGACTCGCCGTTGATCAGCACGGTGATGTTGGAGTGGCTCAAACGCCCGATAGCGCGAAACACTTCCTGCATCGCCGGCGCTTCGCCGATGATTTCCGGGGTGCGGGTCAGGGCGGGTGGCGCTTCCTGGTTCTGCTGTTCCTGGGCGTGCTGGTTGGCGCGCTTGACCAGCGCCACCGCCTCGTCCACATCGAACGGCTTGGGCAGGTATTCAAAAGCACCGCCCTGATAGGACGCGACAGCGCTGTCCAGGTCCGAGTGCGCAGTCATGATGATCACTGGCAGGCGCGGGTGCTGCTCGCGGATCCGTGCCAGCAGGTCCAGGCCACTGGCGCCGGGCATGCGGATGTCGGAGATGATCACATCCGGCTGCTGGCGAGCCAGGCGACTCATCACCCCGTCGGCGCTGTCGAAGCTCTGGGTGGTCATGCCTTCCTGTTGCAAGGCTTTCTCGAGGACCCAGCGGATAGAACGGTCGTCATCGACGATCCAGACAGTTTCACTACGGCTCATGTCGATGGGGCTCCTTGTTCCAGAGGCAGAAAGATCGAGAACGTGGTGTGGCCAGGATGGCTTTCACATTCGATCAGACCCTGGTGCTGGCTGATGATGTTCTGGGTGATGGCCAGGCCCAGCCCGGTACCGTCCGGACGGCCGCTGACCATGGGAAAGAAAATGGTTTCCTGCAGTTCCGCAGGAATGCCCGGGCCGTTGTCGATGATCTCGACCTTGGTCACCAGGCGATGGCGCACGTGGCCAATGGTGAATTGGCGCAGGGCACGGGTGCGCAGGCTGATGCGGCCCAGGCGCAGTTCGTTCTGGCTGCTGATGGCCTGCATGGCGTTGCGCACGATATTGAGCACCGCCTGGATCATCTGCTCGCGGTCGATCAAGACGTCGGGAATGCTCGGGTCGTAGTCGCGCACCAAGGTGATGCAGCCCTGGCTTTCGGCTTCGACCAGTTGGCAGACACGTTCCAGCACCTCGTGCACGTTGGTCATCGCCAGCGACGGCAGCTTGTTGGAGCCGAGCATGCGGTCCACCAGGTTCCGCAGGCGGTCGGCTTCCTCGATGATGACGTTGGTGTAGTCCTTGAGGTTCTCGTCCGGCAGCTCACGGGCCAACAGCTGCGCCGCGCCGCGAATCCCGCCGAGGGGGTTCTTGATCTCGTGGGCCAGGCCGCGCACCAGCATTTTGCTGGTTTCCTGCTTGGACAACTGCGCTTCCTCCTTGGTAATGCGCAGCAGGCGATCGCGGGGGTGGACTTCGAGCAGCAGCAGGGTGGCGCCGTTGCTCAGGATCGGGGTAACGGCGTAGTCGACGGTCAGCGTCTGGCCGGTCAGGGCCGTGAGCATCGCCTCGCGCTTGGTAAACGGGTGTGCCTGCTCCACCGCCTGGCGCAACGAACTCAAGGCTTCGGCCGATTCGGTGAACAGCTCGCTGATGAACTGCCCATGGCTGCGCTGGCCGCTGATGGCCAGGAGCATCTCCGCCGCCGGGTTCATGTACTCAAGGCGCAGATCGTCATTGAGCAGAATGGTCGCGGTGGTCAGGTTGTCGAGTAGCAAACGGTGCAGTGCATCGCTGATGGTCATCAGGACCTCTTTTGGAGCATGGCGCGGGCTTGAGGCACACGCTGATACAAGGAAAATGCAAAAACCAAACCAAGGCTCCGAAAAGAAGCGTTAAAGCCCTGAAATAGGGGTTTTAGGCGCGAAACTGTGGCGTTCTGCCAGCTTGATCGGGAAGAATCGAACCAAAATGGGCTGGACAGGTGGGAAGGGTGCAGCCTATCGCACCAATATAGTGCGGTTTTGTGAAGGTTGTTCAGGAAGTGAGGGGATGACTTGAAAGGTTGCGCGCATGGAGGCGCTGGCTTGCCTGCGCTATCGCAGGCAAGCCAGCTCCCACAGTTTTGATGGGGTTGCAGCTTTTAGCCTTTGTTGATGCACAGCTCGGCTGTGGCGCGGATCATTGCCAGTTGGCGCAGCGGATCATTGAGTGGCTCATGCACGGCTGAGGCGAGCCATTGCGGGCACTGCGCGTCGGTGCGCTGCGGGGTGAAGTCAGCGAGTTGCTGCAGCAGGCGTTTTTGCAGTTCATCCAGTTTCGGGCGAATCTGCTTGACCAGGTCCGGTCGCGGATCGTCCGGCGCCTTGCCCTGGAACTGCCAGTCAGACAGATGGGTGTACTGCACCAGTTTGTTCGCTTCGATCTGCGCCGAGAAAAACTGCTCGGCGGCGGCGGGCGCCAGCTTGTAGGTTGGCGCCTGGGCGATGACGCTGGCGATCACTTCTTGCTCGCGCTTCTTGTCTTCCACTGGCTTTTTGCTGTCCCACTTGCTCAGCGCGACCTGATCGGCAATCTCCAGGCGTTCGGCGATGCTGTTGAGCAAAGGCTCCAGGGTCGGTGGGGCGGCGAGTGCATTGGCGCTGATAAATAATAGGACAGAGGCAAGTCGAAGCTTCAAAGGCGATCTCCTGTGGGAGCGGGCTTGCCCGCGATGGCAGTGTCAGTCAATACAACAGGTACTGGATGCGGCGCAATCACGCGCGAGCCCGAGGCTGCATTTTTCATGATGTGCAGGCAAAAAAAAGACCTCCCGAAGGAGGTCTTTTTCATCACGCCGCGTTACGCAGCGCTACCGGATCAGCAGCTGTAGTACAGCTCGTATTCCAGTGGGTGTACGAAGGTGCGTACTTTGATTTCTTCTGCGCTTTTCAGCTCGATGTAGGCATCGATGAAGTCGTCGCTGAATACGCCGCCTTTGGTCAGGAACGCACGGCCCTTGTCCAGCTCTTCCAGGGCTTCTTTCAGGCTGCCGCACACTTGTGGGATCTCTTTGGCCTCTTCAGGCGGCAGGTCGTACAAGTTTTTGTCGGCGGCGTCGCCAGGGTGGATCTTGTTCTGGATACCGTCCAGGCCGGCCATTACCAGGGCAGCGAAGGCCAGGTACGGGTTGGCTGCTGGATCCGGGAAGCGTGCTTCGATACGGCGAGCGCGAGGGCTGGACACGTAAGGAATACGGATCGAGGCAGAACGGTTGCGAGCCGAGTAGGCCAGCATCACCGGTGCTTCGAAACCTGGGACCAGACGCTTGTAGGAGTTGGTCGACGGGTTGGTGAAGCCGTTCAGGGCCTTACCGTGCTTGATGATGCCGCCGATGAAGTACAGGGCGGTGTCGGACAGGCCGGCATAGCCTTCGCCAGCGAAGGTGTTCTTGCCTTCTTTGGCGATGGACAGGTGAACGTGCATACCCGAACCGTTATCGCCGTACAGTGGCTTAGGCATGAAGGTAGCGGTACGGCCGTAGGCCACGGCAGTGTTGTGTACGCAGTACTTCAGGGTCTGAACTTCGTCAGCCTTGGCAACCAGGGTGTTGAACTTCACACCGATTTCGTTCTGGCCGGCAGTGGCCACTTCGTGGTGGTGCACTTCGATGACCAGGCCCATGTCTTCCATGGCGTTGCACATGGAGGTACGGATTTCGTGGTCGTGGTCGAACGGTGGAACCGGGAAGTAGCCGCCTTTGATACCTGGACGGTGGCCATGGTTGCCGCCTTCCACGTCCTGGTCGGACATCCACGAACCTTGCTCGGAGTAGATCTTGAACATCGAGCCGGAGATGTCGGACTTGAACTTGACTTGGTCGAAGATGAAGAATTCTGGCTCTGGGCCTACGAATACGGTGTCACCGATACCGGTGGACTTCAGGTATTCCTCGGCACGCTTGGCGATCGCACGTGGGTCGCGGTCGTAGCCCTGCATGGTCGAAGGCTCGATCACGTCGCACACCAGGATCAGGGTGGCTTCTTCGGTGAACGGGTCCAGTACGGCAGTGCTGTCGTCCGGCATCAGGATCATGTCGGAAGCTTCGATGCCTTTCCAGCCGGCGATGGAGGAGCCGTCGAACATTTTGCCTTCTTCGAAGAAAGCATCATCCAGCGCGTCGCGAGCCGGCATGGTCACGTGGTGCTGAGTGCCTTTTGTGTCCGTGAAGCGCAGATCAATCCATTTAACGTCATGATCTTTGATGAGTTGAACCGACTTCGACATGGTGTCCTCCGGGTGGCTTCGGGCTGGGGTAGTGGAGTTAGCCCTTAGAATGTGGGTGATGCCGGCGCGGATACTCCGCCATGGCAACCTGCCTCACAAGAGAGCAAATTGCATGCCAGTGCGCCAACATGGCCTTTTTGCTTCAAAATGGCCCCTATAAAGGTGCAATCCGCTGAAACGGAATAAATAACGCACTGCAATGTAGCGTTAATTTCTATAAATGACCCGTTTTGGTGCGTGAAGCGGCTGATGCATATTAACTGGTTAAACCTTGAGCGATTTCCGCTATAATCCGCGCCCCCCTTTTTCGGCAGGCCCTGCGCGCGCTGTTTCCATGAAATTAATCGTTAAAGTCTTCCCCGAGATCACCATCAAGAGCCGACCGGTACGGACGCGTTTCATCCGTCAGTTGGCCAAGAACATCCGTGCCGTGCTCCGCGATCTGGACCCGGCTGTGGTGGTGAACGGCGTGTGGGACAACCTCGAGCTGGAAACCCGCGTAACCGACGCCAAAGCCTTGAAGGATATGACTGAGCGCCTGAGCTGCATGCCGGGCATCGCGCATTTCCTGCAGGTCGACGAGTACCCGCTGGGCGACTTCGACGACATCACCGAAAAGTGCAAGCAGCACTACGGCAGCGCGCTGGAAGGCAAGATTTTTTCGGTGCGCTGCAAGCGTGCCGGCAAGCACCCGTTCAGCTCCATGGATGTCGAAAAATACGTCGGCAGCAAGCTGCGTCGCGAGTGCGGCGCCGCCGGAATTTCCCTCAAGGCGCCGCAAATTGAAGTGCGCATGGAAATTCGCGACCAACGGTTGTTTGTGATCCATAGCCAGCACGACAGCATCGGCGGCTACCCGCTGGGCGCCCTGGAACAGACCCTGGTGCTGATGTCCGGCGGTTTCGATTCCACGGTGGCGGCCTACCAGATCATGCGCCGCGGCCTGATGAGCCACTTCTGCTTCTTTAACCTGGGCGGGCGTGCACACGAATTGGGCGTGATGGAAGTCGCGCACTTTATCTGGAAGAAGTACGGCAGCTCCCAGCGCGTGCTATTTGTGAGCGTACCGTTCGAGGAAGTGCTGGGCGAAATTCTCGGCAAAGTCGATAACAGTCATATGGGCGTAGTATTGAAGCGTATGATGTTGCGCGCTGCGTCCCGAATCGCCGATCAACTGCAGATCGACGCGCTGGTGACCGGCGAAGCGATCTCCCAGGTGTCCAGCCAGACGCTGCCGAACCTGTCGATCATCGATTGTGTCACCGAGAAGCTGGTCTTGCGCCCGCTGATCGCCAGCCATAAGCAGGACATCATCGACCTGGCAGAGCAGATCGGCACCGCCGACTTTGCCAAGCACATGCCCGAGTACTGCGGGGTCATCTCGGTGAACCCCAAGACCCACGCCAAGCGTCACCGCGTGGAGCATGAAGAAAAAGAATTCGACATGGCGATTCTGGAGCGTGCGCTCGAGAACGCCAAGCTGGTCCCGATCGATCGTGTCATCGATGAACTGGGCCAGGATGTGCAGATCGAAGAAGTCAGCGAAGCCCTGGCCGGCCAGATCGTCGTCGACATCCGTCATCCGGATGCCGCAGAGGATGAGCCGCTGGAGATCGCCGGCATCGACGTACAAACGCTGCCGTTCTATGCATTGAACGCGCGTTTCAAGGAACTGGATAACAGCCGTCAGTACCTGCTGTATTGCGACAAAGGCGTGATGAGTCGCCTGCATGCTCACCATTTGCTCAGTGAGGGGTATGCCAATGTGCGCGTTTATCGACCGAGCTAAGAGCCCGGGGCTGTTTGCCTGTGGCCTGCGTCACCGGCCCCCCGACTCTGCCGTCAAGCTGTAACGGCAAGGCCTGACTCTACTGTTAATCGCTGCCACGACCTGTCAGCACACCGAATCCTCTGATCGAGATACACAAGTGATCGAAAATCTACGTAACATCGCCATCATTGCTCACGTTGACCATGGTAAAACCACCCTGGTAGACAAACTCCTGCGTCAATCCGGCACCCTGGAGCGCAACGAGCTCAACGACGAGCGCGTGATGGACTCCAACGACCAGGAAAAAGAGCGCGGTATTACCATCCTGGCAAAAAACACCGCTATCAACTGGAACGGCTACCACATCAACATCGTGGATACCCCGGGCCACGCCGACTTCGGCGGCGAAGTAGAACGCGTAATGTCGATGGTTGACTCCGTTCTGCTGCTGGTTGACGCTCAAGACGGCCCTATGCCGCAAACCCGTTTCGTGACCAAGAAGGCGTTCGAAGCCGGCCTGCGTCCGATCGTGTGCATCAACAAGGTTGACCGTCCAGGCGCGCGTCCGGACTGGGTTCTGGACCAGATCTTCGACCTGTTCGACAACCTGGGTGCTACCGAAGAACAGCTGGACTTCAAAGTCGTCTACGCCTCGGCCCTGAACGGTATTGCCGGTCTGGACCACACCGACATGGCTGAAGACATGACCCCGCTGTACCAGTCGATCGTCGACAACGTACCTGCGCCGGCTGTTGACCGTGACGGTCCGTTCCAGATGCAAATCTCCGCACTGGACTACAACAGCTTCCTGGGTGTTATCGGCGTTGGCCGTATCGCTCGTGGTCGCGTCAAGCCGAACACCCCGGTTGTCGCTATCGGCGCCGACGGCAAGAAGCGCAACGGTCGTATCCTGAAGCTGATGGGTCACCACGGTCTGCACCGCATCGACGTTGAAGAAGCGGCTGCTGGCGACATCGTGTGCATCAGCGGTATGGACTCGCTGTTCATCTCCGACACCCTGTGCCACCCGGACGCTGTCGAGGCGATGAAGCCTCTGACCGTCGACGAGCCAACCGTTTCCATGACCTTCCAGGTAAACGACTCGCCATTCTGCGGTAAAGAAGGCAAGTTCGTGACCTCCCGTAACATCAAGGAGCGTCTGGACAAAGAGCTGCTGTACAACGTTGCTCTGCGCGTTGAAGAAGGCGACTCGGCTGACAAGTTCAAGGTTTCCGGCCGTGGTGAGCTGCACCTCTCGGTACTGATCGAAACCATGCGTCGCGAAGGCTTCGAAATGGGCGTTGGTCGTCCTGAAGTGATCATCCGTCAGGTTGACGGCGTGAAGCAGGAACCGTTCGAAAACGTGACCATCGACACCCCTGAAGAATCCCAGGGCAAGGTCATGGAAGAGATGGGCCTGCGTAAGGGCGACCTGACCAACATGGTGCCGGATGGCAAGGGCCGTGTACGTCTGGAATACAACATCCCTGCTCGTGGTCTGATCGGTTTCCGTAACCAGTTCCTGACCCTGACCAACGGTGCTGGCATCCTGACCTCGATCTTCGATCGTTACGACACCATGAAGTCCGGCGACATGTCCGGCCGTCAGAACGGTGTTCTGGTATCGGTTGAAACCGGCAAGGCACTGACCTACTCCCTGGAAACCCTGCAGGCGCGTGGCAAGCTGTTCGTTGAACACGGTCAAGAGATCTACAACGGCCAGATCGTTGGTCTGAACAGTCGTGACAACGACATGGGCGTCAACCCAACCAAAGGCAAGAAGCTCGACAACATGCGTGCTTCGGGTAAAGACGAAACCATCGCCCTGGTTCCACCTGTTCGCTTCACCCTGGAACAGGCCCTGGAATTCATCCAGGACGACGAGCTGTGCGAAGTGACACCGAAGTCGATCCGCCTGCGTAAGAAGATCCTGGACGAAGGCGAGCGTACCCGCGCTGCCAAGAAAGCCAAGAACTGAGTTAACTCAGGCTGAATGAAAAACGCCCCCGGTCGAAAGGCCGGGGGCGTTTTTTTATGCCTGCTTATTGGGGGCGCCGGCGGCTTTTGTGGTGAGCGGGCTTGTTGTGGTGAGCGGGCTTGCCCCGCGTTGGGCTGCGAAGCGGCCCCTCCAGGAATCGGTGCGTTGTTTCAGGCAAACCGAGGTGTTTGGGTTTGGGGCTGCTGCGCAGCCCAACGCGGGGCAAGCCCGCTCGCCACAACAGGCTCGTTCATCACAACAAGCCCGTCCACCACAACAGGCTCGTTCATCACAGCGAGCTCGTTCATCAGAGCAGGCCCGCTTGCCAAAGGGGGGGTTGGATCAGAACTTGTCGAGGGTCTTGAACTTGGTTTCGCGCACCACTTCCTTCGGCTTGTACGCGCAATACCCTGGGCGCGGGCCGATCTTGGGGTGGTTGCGGCAGGTGTCCGGGCGCTTGTCATAAATAGTGCAGAAACGCGTCTTACGATCCAGGTACAGGCAATCGTTGTTGCTCATGCGCTGCAGGGTGAATATTTCCGACTTGGAATTGAAGCGCTCGACGATGCCTTCCTTCTGCAAGCGCTTGGCGATGTTCTTCGGCGGGTCGCCGCGCTCGAACTCATCGACGATGCCAATGCGGATCAGGTCCTTGATCTTCACCTCGACCGGCAGCGTGCAGCAGCTGGACACGCAGCCACCGCACATGTGGGCGGAATATTTCTGCCAGGTCTCGAGACGGTCGAGTTCCGCGGCGGCGATCAGTTGAGGCTTCATCAGGGTTCCAAGGTGGGGCGATATCCGGGCGCGCGATCATACCGGGATTGGTGATTTTTTGAACAATATTTTGCAGATTTCATCTCCAACGGTGCGCCAGGGAAAAGCAGGCACGGCCCCTGCATCTAATTTCCGCAAAGGTGAATGAGTTAAAAAACTGCCGAACCAGAGCGTCTACCGTCTGTCAGACCGTCTAGGCTCTAGCAACTCCTTCTATCTCGCCCGAGGTCGCATTTGATGTCTCAGGAACCACTTGCACGAGAAGCAGAGGTAGCCGCATTTCGCGATGCCGTCTTGACCAAACTCACCTACGCGGTGGGCAAGGACCCGGATCACGCCTTCGACCATGACTGGTTCGAAGCCATTGCCCTGGCCGCCCGCGACCAGATGGTCGACCACTGGATGGACCACACGCGGCGGATCTACCGCAAGGGCCAGAAGCGGGTGTATTACCTCTCGCTGGAATTCCTTATCGGCCGCTTGCTCTACGACAGCCTGAGCAACCTTGGCGTGCTGGAGATTGCGCGCGAAGCCCTGTCCGAGCTGGGCGTGGACCTGGAGCGCATCCGCCTGCTGGAGCCCGACGCGGCGCTCGGCAACGGCGGTCTGGGCCGTCTCGCGGCCTGCTTCATGGAAAGCATGTCGACCCTGGGCATTGCCGGCCATGGCTATGGCATCCGCTATGAACACGGCCTGTTCCGCCAGGCGATTGTCGATGGCTGGCAGCAGGAGCAAACCGAACGCTGGCTGGATTTCGGCAACCCGTGGGAGTTCGAACGTGCCGAAGTGATTTACCCGATCGGCTTTGGCGGCAGCGTCGAAACCCTGGCGGATGCCTCCGGCAAGATGATCCAGGTGTGGTCGCCCAACGAAACCGTGCGCGCCGTTGCCTACGACACCCCGGTGGTCGGCTGGCGCGGCGCCAGTGTGAATACCCTGCGGTTGTGGCGTGCGCGGGCGGTGGAAGACCTGCACCTGGAGCGCTTCAACGCCGGTGACCACCTGGGCGCGGTGGCCGAAGTGGCCCGCGCCGAAAGCATCTCGCGCGTGCTTTACCCGGCCGACAGCACCGAAGCGGGGCAGGAATTGCGCCTGCGCCAGGAATATTTCTTCGTCTCGGCCTCGCTGCAGGACCTGCTGCGCCGCCACAAGAACATGCACGGCTCGGTGCTGAGCCTGGGCGAGCACGCGGCGATCCAGCTCAACGACACCCACCCGTCCATCGCCGTCGCCGAGTTGATGCGCCAGTTGGTCGACCTGCACGACATTCCATGGGAAGCCGCCTGGGATGTCACCGTCGAAACCTTGTCGTACACCAACCACACGCTGCTGCCCGAAGCGCTGGAAACCTGGCCGGTCGGCCTGATGGAACGCATGCTGCCGCGGCACATGCAGATCATCTACCTGATCAACGCCCAGCACATCGACTCGCTGCGCGCCAAAGGCATCCACGATTTCGACGTGCTGCGCGCGGTATCGCTGATCGAAGAAGACAACGGCCGTCGCGTGCGCATGGGTAACCTCGCGTTCCTCGGCTCCCACAGTGTCAACGGCGTGTCCGGTTTGCACACCCAGTTGATGCGCAGCACGGTGTTCTCCGAATTGCACAAGCTCTACCCAGAGCGCATCAACAACAAAACCAACGGCATCACCTTCCGCCGCTGGCTGTACCAGGCCAACCCCAAGCTCACCTCGATGCTGGTGGAGGCGCTGGGCCCGGACATTCTCGACAAGCCCGAAGAGCGCCTGGTGGAGCTTGAGCCCTTTGCTGATAAGCAGACCTTTCGCAAGGCGTTTGCCGAGCAGCGGCTGCACAGCAAGCGGGCCTTGGCCGACATCATTCATGAGCGGTTGGGAATCGCGATCAACCCGGCGGCGATGTTCGACGTGCAGGTCAAGCGCATCCACGAGTACAAGCGCCAACTGCTGAACCTGTTGCACACCGTGGCGCTGTACCAGGCGATCCGTGCCGAACCTGGCACCGACTGGGTGCCGCGCGTGAAGATCTTCGCGGGCAAGGCGGCGGCCAGTTATCACCAGGCCAAGTTGATCATCAAGCTGACCAACGACATTGCGCGCACCGTGAACAATGATCCGACCGTGCGCGGTTTGCTCAAGGTGGTGTTCCTGCCCAACTACAACGTCAGCCTGGCGGAAAGCATCATCCCGGCGGCGGACTTGTCGGAGCAGATTTCCACCGCCGGCTTTGAAGCCTCGGGCACCAGTAACATGAAATTTGGCCTCAACGGCGCGCTGACCATCGGCACCATGGACGGCGCCAACGTGGAAATGCACGAGCGCGTGGGCGCCGAGCACATGTTTATCTTCGGCCTCAGCGCGCAGCAGGTGGAAGCCCGCAAGCACGCGGGTGAGTTCAACGCCGGGCCGGAGATTGCCGCATCGCATCGGCTCAACGATGTACTGCAGGCGATTCGCGGTGGGGTGTTCTCGCCGGATGACCCGGGCCGTTATGTCGGCCTGATCGACGGGCTGGTCGACTACGACCGCTTCCTGGTGTGTGCCGACTTCGATTCCTACTGGGACGCCCAGGCGCGAGTCGAAGCGCATTGGCACGACTCCAAGGCATGGTGGCGTTCGGCAGTGCTGAATACGGCGCGGATGGGTTGGTTCAGCTCGGACCGGACCATCAGGGAGTACGCGACCGAGATCTGGAAAGCCCTCGACTAACCATCGCTGACCTGAACATGTGTACGGGTTTATGTGGGCGCTGGCTTGCCTGCGATAGCATCACCTCGGTGTGACTGATACACCGACGTGTCTGCATCGCGGGCAAGCCCGGCGCCCGCATAAGCGTGCTTCCACATGGGGTCTGCGTCGATATACTAGGCGCCAGTTCGCCCGCCTCGGGCTGCTTAGGGATATCGACCATGCAATGGATTCTCATGCTGATTGGCCTGGTGCTCGGCTGGACGCTCGATGAGTCGTTCACCGATGCCGGTTTCGGTGCGCTGTTGGGGTTGGGCGTGGGTCAGGCGATTCGCCTGGCGAAGCTCTCGGCCCAGGCGGATCAGCAGGCACGTCAGTTGGAAACCACGCAGAAAGCGCTGATCGCGCTGGGTGAGCGCCTGCGGCAATTGGAAGTGCCCACGCCGGCCAGCCCTGTGAGTGTCGAACCGCTTATCCCTGAGCCGACCCCTGTCACCCAGGCTCCAGAGCTTGTGTGGGAGTTGCCGGCAGAAGCAGAAATAGCCCCCGTCGCTGCGGCTGTCGAAGCCAGCCAACCGCTGCCGGATGGCGTGTGGACCCCCGCGCCCACGCCGCGGCCCCAGGAACCTGCAATCCCTCGTGGACCCAACCTGATCGAACGCGCGATCAGCGGCGCACGCAATTGGCTGTTTGGCGGCAATACCGTGCTGCGTGTCGGCGTGGTGCTGTTGTTTCTCGGCCTGGCGTTCCTGCTGCGCTACGCCACCGAAGGCATGGTCGTGCCGATCGAACTGCGTTACGCCGGCGTTGCCGCTGCCGCATTGGGCCTGCTGGGCCTGGGTTGGTGGCTGCGGCTGCGCAACAGCAACTACGGACTGATGCTGCAGGGTACCGGGATTGCGGTGCTGTACCTGACGGTGTTTGCCGCGATGCGCCTGCACCCCTTGATCGACCCGAGCGCGGCGCTGGGGCTGTTGGTGGCGGTCACGGTGTTCTCGGCGATCCTGGCGATTACCCAGGATGCGCTGGGGCTGGCCTGTGCGGCGGCGCTGGGCGGCTTTGCGGCGCCGATCCTCACCTCAACCGGTGCCGGCAACCATGTGGCGCTGTTCAGTTATTTCGCCCTGCTCAACGCCGGCATCCTTGCCATCGCGTGGTTCAAGGCCTGGCGCCTGCTCAACCTGATCGGTTTTGTCGGCACCTTTGGCATCGGCTTCGCCTGGGGCATGCGCTCCTACACGCCCGAATTGCTGTGGAGCACCGAGCCGTTCCTGATCCTGTTTTTCCTGATGTACCTGGCCATCGGCCTGTTGTTCGCCCGGCGCACATTGCTGGAAATGCGTGACGCGCCCGACGATGACAGCCGGGCCGCACTGCTGCGTTGGTCGCTGGCCAAGGGGCACTATGTCGACGGCAGTATGCTGTTTGGCCCGCCGCTGGTGGGGTTCGGGCTGCAGTTCGCACTGGTACAGCACCTGGAGTTTGCCGCTGCGTTCAGCGCGTTGGGCCTGGGGATCATCTACATGGGCCTGGCTCGCCTGTTGGGTGGCGGGCGCGCGTTGCTGCTGGCGGAAACCTGCCTGGCGCTGGGGGTGATCTTTGCCAGCCTGGCCATTCCGTTGGGTCTCGATGCGCGCTGGACTGCCGCCGCCTGGGCGGTCGAGGGCGCCGGGATCTTCTGGCTTGGCTTGCGTCAGGAGCGGCCATTGGCGCGTGCCTTCGGCTTGTTGCTGCAAGTGGGTTCGGCGTTGGCATTCCTCAGTGAGCTGCGCATCGGCGAGCACACCTTGCTCGACGGCGCCCCGCTGGGTGCGCTGCTGCTCGGCGCGGCGTTGCTGTTCAGCTTCGACCAGTTGCGCAAGGCCTCGGCGCAGCAGGCCTCAGCGTGGGAGCGCAAAGGGCTGCCCGTGCTGGCGAGCCTGGGCCTGGGCTTTTTGTACCTGCTTGCACCGTTCTTTTGGCTGACCCAAGGCACCGCGATCAGTTGGGCAATCGCCGGTCTGGTGACGCTGTTCGTCGGCCTGCGCATCGGCTCGCGCACCTTTCTGTTCACGGCATTCGCGGTGCAGTTGCTCGGCGGTGCTGTGTTCCTGCTGCGCTTGCAAGGCGGTGACGGCGCGGCGGTCTTCAATGCGGGCTGGAGCGGTTTGCTGACCGCCTCGCTGATCGGCCTGGCCTTGATCGGCGGCATGTTGCTGGCGGCCCGCGACGACAGCGTGCGCGGTGACGTGCGCTTGCTGCGCGGGCTTTCGGTGGTGCTGCTGGCCGGCTTGGTGCTGATCAACCTCGCGGTGCTGTTCGTGTTGCCGTGGGAAAGCGCCAGCGCGGTGTGGGCGGCCAGTGGCGTGTTGATCATCTGGCTGAGCCTGCACTTGCAGCAGCGCGTCAGTTTCGTCTTTGGCCTGCTGTTGCAGGTGATCGGAGGCAGCGCGTTCCTGCTGGCGGTGCCGCAACTGCTGGGGCCGTTGACCAGCGAGGGTTTGCGGCCGCTGGCCCACAGCGGGTTCTGGACACCGATGGTGCTGGGCCTGGCTGCCCTGGTCGGCGCCTGGCGTTTGCAACGTGAGCCGCATGCGCCGGTGTTTGCTGTGCTGAAGCTGCAGCGTCTGTCCGACCTGCTGTTGGTGTGGGGCGCGGCCTGGTGGACGCTGGCGTTGGTCGGTGAAGTGCTGCGGTTTCTTCCTGACGAGCTGCAGGGCCCGGCCTTGCTCGGCATCGCGGCGCTGAGCGTGGCGATCTGGGCGCTGCTGGCGACGCGGCTGCACTGGGCGTCGCTCGGTGTGCTATGCGCGTTGCTGATGCCGGCGGCGGGCGTGGTGCTGCTGGTCTCGGCGCACAACTACTATCACCCGGCGGCGCACTACGGCTGGCTGGCTTGGCTGGCGGTGTTCGCGGTGCACTTCATCGCGTTGCGGCGTCTGGCGGCGAGTGTGCCGGCCAGAGTGCTGAGCGTGGCCCATGTGCTCGGCTGCTGGATGCTGATCGGCGTACTGGCGCTGGAGCTGCGGTACGGCCTGTTGCGGCTCTCGAGTGAATACAACGCCTGGCGCTGGCTGGGCTGGGCGATGCTGCCCAGCCTGTATCTGGTGCTGGCCGCCGCGCCGCGCACCTGGCCATGGCCAGTGGCGGCGTACCCGCGTGAGTACCGCGTGCTGGCCGCCTTGCCGCTGGCAGTGCTGATGCTCGGCTGGTTCTGGCTGGCGAACAGCTTCAGTGACGGCACGGCGAACCCTTTGCCCTATGTGCCGCTGCTCAACCCGTTGGACCTGGGCCTGCTGTTTGCGCTGCTGGGTGTGTACCTGTGGTCGCGCAGCGTGGCGCCGCAACGTGGGCCACGTGCCGAGTTGATCGCCCAGGGTGTCGCGGGCGTTTCGCTGTTTGCCTTCTTCACTGCATTGGTGATGCGCACGGCCCACCATTGGGGCGGCGTGCCGTTCCATCTGGATGCGTTGCTGGCGTCGATGCTGGTTCAGGCCGGCCTGTCGATCGTCTGGACCCTCATCGCCCTCGGCTTGATGATCGGTGGCCACCTGCGCCATCGTCGTGAAGTGTGGTTGATCGGGGCGGTGTTGATTGCGGTAGTGGTCGCCAAATTGTTCTTTGTCGAACTGAGCAACCGCGGCGGCCTGGCGCGGATCGTGTCGTTCATCGGCGTGGGCGGGCTGTTGCTGGTGGTGGGCTACTTTGCGCCGCTGCCGCCCAAGCGTGCCGAACCTGTATTGGAAACTGAAGGAGCAGCCTCTTGATCGGTAAGTTGAGCGTAATTGCGGTGGGCTTGTGTACGACGTTGGCCGTGTGGGCGCAGGAAACCCCGGCCGATTTCACCACCCAGGTACCGCTGGCGGTGAGTGGCAACGGCCCTTGGTATCGCCTGGAGTTGCCCCTCGCCGTGCAGTTGGCCGCGCGCCAGGCTGACCTGAGCGATGTGCGCGTGTTCAACGCCGCCGGCGAGCCGCAAGCCTATGCGCTGTCGCGCCAGGCCTCCGAACGCACCGAAAGCCGCAACATCACTGACGTGAAGTGGTTCCCGCTGTACGCCTCCGATACCCGTGACGCTTCGCCTGGCGTGACGATGAAAGCCACTACGGCGGGCACGCTGGTGGAAATCAAACCCTCGAGCGGCGCGAAGCCCGGCAAGCAGGTATTGCGCGGCTGGGTGCTGGATGCCAGCGCGATCAAGGCGCCATTGCAGCAGTTGAGCCTCGACTGGAGCCGCGAGCACGAGGGCTTCCAGCGTTTCAGCATCGAAGCCAGCGATGACTTGCAGCACTGGGAATCCTGGGGCGATGGGCAGGTGGCACGCTTGTCGTTTGCCGATGAGCGAGTCGAGCAGCATGACGTCAGCTTGCCAGGGCAGTCGGCACGCTACCTGCGCCTGATGTGGCAAGGCCAGGCGGCGCCGCGCCTGACCTCGGCCAAGCTGGTGAGTGCATCGAGCAGCAGTCTGCCGCTGCCGTTGGTGTGGTCGCAGCAGTTGGCGGGGTCGCGGCTCAAGGCGGGGGAGTACAGTTGGCAGTTGCCGGTGGGACTGAATGTCGAGCGCTTGCGGGTTGAATTGAAGCAGCCCAACACCTTGGCGCCGGTGACCTTGGCAGGGCGGCGGGACAGCCAGCAGGCCTGGCAACCGTTGAGCAATGGCTTGCTGTACCGCCTGACCCAGAACGGCCAGGACGTGGTGCAGGATGAGCTGCGTTTGCCTGGCCAGGTGGTCAACCAGCTGAAATTGCAGGTGGATGAGCGCGGCGGTGGCCTGGGCGTTGAAGCACCGGCCCTGCGTTTTGCCGTGCGCGCCACGCAGTTGGTGTTCCTGGCGCGGGGTGAGCCGCCGTTCACGCTGGCGTTGGGCAATGCCGCGGTGAAGGCGGCGAACCTGCCGCTGTCGACGCTGATTCCCGATTACAGCGCCGCGCGCGTCAAGGCGCTGGGCCAGGCCACGTTGTCGACGGAGGTGGTGGTCAAATCGCCGGTCGTGGTGGCGCCGACCGAGGCCGGCACCGACTGGAAGAAGCTCGGCCTGTGGGCCGTACTCCTGCTGGGTGTGGCGGCGCTGGGAGGCATGGCCTACAGTTTGCTGCGCAAGCCGCCGGTGGCACGTTAAATAAAGTCCATGAACTCTATTGGGTTTAAATCCTCTGATAGGAGGAAATACGCCCCGACTCGCGTTAAACTGCGCGGGTTTTTAGCCCCCCCATTCTCCGGAGCCTTCCATGTCCCGCGTTACCTTGAGTCGCTATTTGATTGAGCAGACCCGCAGCAACAACACGCCTGCCGATCTGCGCTTCCTTATCGAAGTGGTGGCGCGTGCTTGCAAGGAAATCAGCCACGCCGTCTCCAAAGGCGCACTGGGTGGTGTCCTGGGCAGCATGGGCACTGAAAACGTGCAGGGCGAAGTACAGAAGAAGCTCGACGTACTCTCCAACGAGATCCTGCTCGAAGCCAACGAATGGGGCGGTCACCTGGCCGGCATGGCGTCCGAAGAAATGGACAATGCCTACCAGATTCCGGGCAAATACCCGAAAGGCGCCTACCTGTTGGTATTCGACCCGCTGGACGGTTCGTCGAACATCGACATCAACGCGCCGGTCGGCACCATCTTCTCGGTACTGCGTTGCCCGAACGAATACCTGAGCCAGAACGAAGCCTTGAACGAAAAGGCCTTCCTGCAGCCAGGCACCGAGCAGGTCGCTGCCGGCTACGCGATCTACGGCCCGCAGACCATGCTGGTGCTGACCCTGGGCGACGGCGTCAAGGGCTTCACCCTGGACCGTGAAATGGGCAGCTTCGTACTGACCCACGAAGACATCTCGATCCCTGCCTCGACCCAGGAATTCGCGATCAACATGTCCAACCAGCGTCACTGGGAAGCCCCGGTACAGCGCTACGTCAACGAGCTGATGGAAGGCGAGGAAGGCCCGTTGAAGAAGAACTTCAACATGCGCTGGGTGGCTGCGATGGTCGCTGACGTACACCGCATCCTGACCCGTGGTGGCCTGTTCATGTACCCACGCGACAGCCGCGAGCCATCCAAGCCAGGCAAGCTGCGCCTGATGTACGAAGCCAACCCTATGTCGTTCCTGGTAGAGCAGGCGGGCGGTGCGTCCACCGACGGCCACCAGCGCATCCTCGACATCCAGCCTGAAGGCCTGCACCAGCGTGTGGCGGTGTTCCTGGGTTCCAAGGAAGAAGTTGAGCGTGTGACGGCCTATCACAAGGCATAACCCACGGCGATAAATTATCGGCCGTGTTGTGAGCCGGTTCACCGTTAAAGAAGCCCCGAAACGTTTCAGCGTTTTCGGGGCTTTTTTGTTTTCGTTCGTCGGGAACCAGACACCTCTTTTCCCTTCTAAGCTTCTGGCAGATACCCAAGCTGCTTCGTCCCTCCAGGAGTTTTTCCATGTCGTTACGCCGTCTCGCTTTGCTGGCTTTTTGCGTGCTGTTGGCCGCTTGCAGCAAGGTCAACCAGGAAAATTACGCAAAGTTGTCGGCTGGCATGGCCAAGGCCGAGGTGGAGTCGCTGCTGGGTAAGCCGACCGATTGTTCTGGCGCACTGGGCATGTCCAGCTGCACGTGGGGCGATAAAAACAGCTTTATCAGCGTTCAATATGCCGGTGACAAAGTTCTGATGTTTTCCGGGCAAGGCCTGAAGTAAACCGGGGCGAGAGCCTGCGGGAGAAGAAGAATGATGCGTTTTGTTTTGTGCCTTTGTGCCAGCCTGTTTTTGGCGGGCTGCGCCAGTCATTCTGGCGATGATCTGCAACCCAAGACCGCGAGCAACGTCAATCTCAAGCGTTACCAGGGCACCTGGTATGAGTTGGCCCGATTGCCGATGTACTTCCAGCGCAACTGCGCGCAGTCCGAAGCCCGCTACACACTGCTGCCCGATGGCGATATGTCGGTGTTCAACCGCTGCCTGACCAGCGAGTGGAAGTGGGAAGAAGCCAAAGGCACGGCCACGCCGCAAGTGCCGGGCAAGACCGACAAGCTCTGGGTTGAATTCAATAACTGGTTTACCGCGCTGCTGCCCGGCGTCGCCAAGGGCGACTACTGGGTGCTGTACGTCAGCGATGACTACAAGACCGCCATCGTAGGCAGCCCGAGCCGGCGCTACATGTGGATCCTGTCGCGCACGCCGACGGTGAATGCCGACACTCGCGAAGACCTGCTCAGCAGGGCGCGGCAACAGGGGTATGACACCACACGGTTGATCTGGCGTACGTCGGACAAGCAGATGGCCAAGACCTCGCAGTAACTGAGGGAACCCTCAATCCAATAGGGGAGCTGGCTTGCCAGCTCCCCTATTTTTTTGTGTCGCCCGTCAGCCGAGCAAATCCCTCAAGACTTGCGTGAATGCCCGGCTGCTTTCTTCCTCGCCAGGATGGCGCCCATCCCGTACTACCCACTTACCGTTGACCAGCACATCGCGCACTTGCCGATCACCACCGGCGAACAGCCAGCGATTCAGGATCCCGTCTTCACTCGCCGTGGCCAGGTACGGATCATTGCCGTCCAGCACGATCCAGTCCGCGCGCTTACCCACTTCCAGTCGACCAATCGGCTGCCCCAACGCCTGTGCGCCACCGTCCAGCGCGGCATCGAACAGTGTGCGGCCGACCATCGGCTGATCGCTGCGATACAAGCGATTGCGCCGCTGGTCGCGCAGGCGCTGGCCGTATTCCAGCCAGCGCAATTCTTCGACCACGCTCAGTGAGACGTGGCTGTCGGAGCCGATCCCAATGCGACCGCCCTGTGCCAGAAAGTCCACGGCCGGAAAGATCCCGTCGCCCAGGTTGGCTTCGGTGGTCAGGCACAAACCGGCAATCGCGCGGCTCTTGGCCATGCGGGCCACTTCGTCGGCGTCCGCGTGAGTGGCGTGCACCAGGCACCAACGTTCATCCACCTCGACATTGTCATACAGCCATTGCAGCGGGCGTTTGCCGCTCCAGGCCAGGCAGTCGTCGACTTCCTTTTGCTGCTCGGCAATGTGGATATGCACCGGGCAAGCTTTGTCGCTGGCGGCCAGCACGTCATTGATTTGTTGCGGGGTCACCGCGCGCAGGGAGTGAAAGCACAACCCCAGCTGCTGCGCCGGTTGCGCGGCGAGGATCGGTTTCAGGCGCGCTTGCAGGTCCAGGTAGTTTTCCGTGCTGTTGATAAACCGGCGCTGGCCTTCATTGGGTGCCTGGCCGCCAAATCCCGAGTGGGTGTAGAGCACCGGCACCAGTGTCAGCCCAATGCCACTGCTGGCGGCCGCCTGGCTGATCTGCCGCGACAGCTCCGTGCGGTCAGCATAGGGCTGGCCACTGACGTCATGGTGCACGTAGTGGAACTCAGCCACCGAGGTGTAGCCGGCCTTGAGCATCTCGATGTACAGCTGTCGGGCGATGACCTGCAATTGCTCCGGATTGATCTTGCCCACCATTCGGTACATCAGGTCGCGCCAGGTCCAGAAGCTGTCATTCGGGTTGCCGGCGACTTCCGCCAGGCCCGCCATGGCGCGCTGGAACGCGTGGGAGTGCAGGTTCGGCATGCCCGCCACTACCGGGCCCCTGAGCCGTTCGGCGCCGTCTGCACTGGCGTTGGGCTCAACGTGGGTCAGCAGGCCATCGGCGCTGACTTCAAAGCGTACATCGTTGGCCCATCCATTAGGCAGCAGTGCGCGTTCGGCAAAGAAAGCGGACATGATCATGTCACCCCGGTCGTGTGTTTATTTGTATATACATATACAGACGTTTGCCTGCTCGGTAAACTCCGGCAATCTATGCATCTTTTCCTCTTGCAAGGATTCCCTGTGCCGACTCCGCCCGCCAAGTCTTCACTGGCTGCCCACATGGACGAAAGTCCGGCGCCCTTGTACGCCCGCGTCAAACAGATGATCAGCCAGCAGATCCTCAACGGCAACTGGCCGCCCCATTACCGCGTGCCGTCGGAGAGCGAGCTGGTCAGCCAGCTGGGCTTCAGCCGCATGACCATCAACCGCGCCCTGCGCGAGCTCACCGCCGAAGGTTTGTTGGTGCGCATGCAAGGTGTCGGCACGTTCGTCGCCGAACCCAAGAGCCAGTCGGCGCTGTTCGAGGTGCACAACATCGCCGATGAAATCGCCTCCCGTGGGCATCGGCATACTTGCCAGGTCATTCACCTTGGTGAAGAAGCAGCCGGCTCCGAACGCGCCGTAGCGCTGGAAATGCGCGAAGGCGGACGGGTGTTCCATTCGCTGATCGTGCACTTTGAAAACGACATTCCGGTGCAAATCGAGGACCGTTTCGTCAACGCCCTGGTCGCGCCGGAGTACCTGCAGCAGGACTTCACCCAGCAAACCCCCTACGCCTATCTGAACCAGGTCGCACCGCTGACCGAAGGCGAGCACGTGGTCGAGGCGATTCTCGCCGACGCCGCCGAGTGCAAGTTGCTGCAGATCGAGCCGAGCGAGCCCTGCCTGTTGATTCGCCGACGCACCTGGTCGGGTCGCCAGCCGGTGACCGCTGCGCGTTTGATCCACCCCGGTTCCCGTCATAGCCTGGAAGGACGTTTCAGTAAATGAGTGCAGTGAAAGTCTGGCGCGCCGCCGATTACGTGCGCATGCCGTGGAAAAACGGCGGTGGCAGCACCGAAGAAATCACCCGTGACGCCGGTACCGGCCTGGATGGCTTTGGCTGGCGCCTGTCGATTGCCGATATCGCCGAGTCGGGTGGGTTTTCCACCTTTGCCGGCTATCAGCGCGTAATCACCGTGATCAAGGGCGCCGGCATGGTGCTCACCGTGGATGGCGAGGAACAGCTGGGCCTGTTGCCGCTGCAACCCTTTGCGTTCAAGGGCGACAGCCAAGTGTCGTGCCGCTTGATCACGGGGCCGATCCGCGATTTCAACCTGATCTACTCGCCCCAGCGCTACCACGCACGCTTGCAGTGGATTGACGGCGTGCAACGCTTTTTCAGCACGGCGCACACGGTGCTGGTGTTCAGCGTGGCGGATGAAGTAAAGGTGCTGGACCACGTGCTTGGCCATCACGACTGCCTGCAAGTGGACGGTAACACTGGCCTGCTGGATATCTCGGTCAGCGGCCGCAGTTGCATCATCGAACTGACTCAACACGATTAAAAAACGGTGGGAGCAGGCTTGCCTGCGATAGCGGTGTATCAGCATGGGGTGTGCTGATCGACACACTGCTATCGCGGGCAAGCCTGCTCCCACAGTTGTTTTGTGGTGAGCAGAAAACTGTTTCCAGCCTGCGCACCAATTTGTTACCGAATGCCCCAGCGTGGCGCAAAACCACGCGTTGGTGACGAACCCCTCCCGTAGCAAAACTCCTTTGTAAGAAATTTCATCAAGCCTCGAAGCCTTATTTTCCAAGGCTCGCACACGCTTTCGAAAAAACTCCAAACGACTCGCGCAAAAAGTTGGCCGCTTGATTGCATATGCTTGTATGTACAAGTAAAGATGTGTGCGTAAGACTCTCCTTCGCACCATCCCTGTTCGCGCATCATGCCGAGGAGTCCAGCCGTGACCGATTTTTCTAAAGCCAGGCCTACAAAATACCGTGACGTCGAAATCCGCGCGGCCCGCGGTAACAAGCTCACCGCCAAAAGCTGGCTGACTGAAGCGCCGCTGCGCATGTTGATGAACAACCTCGACCCGCAAGTGGCCGAGAACCCGAAGGAGCTGGTGGTGTACGGCGGTATTGGCCGTGCGGCGCGCAATTGGGAGTGCTACGACCAGATCGTCGAGAGCCTCACTCACCTGAACGACGACGAAACCCTGCTGGTGCAATCCGGCAAGCCGGTCGGCGTGTTCAAGACCCACAGCAACGCCCCGCGCGTGCTGATCGCCAACTCCAACCTGGTGCCGCACTGGGCCAGCTGGGAACACTTCAACGAGCTGGATGCCAAGGGCCTGGCCATGTACGGCCAGATGACCGCCGGCAGCTGGATCTACATCGGTAGCCAAGGCATCGTGCAGGGCACCTACGAAACCTTCGTCGAAGCCGGCCGCCAGCACTACGATTCCAACCTCAAGGGCCGCTGGGTCCTTACCGCCGGCCTCGGTGGCATGGGCGGCGCCCAGCCGTTGGCCGCGACCCTGGCGGGTGCATGCTCGCTGAACATCGAGTGCCAGCAGGTCAGTATCGACTTCCGCCTGAACAGCCGTTATGTCGACGAACAAGCCACCGACCTCGACGACGCCCTGGCGCGTATCGCCAAGTACACCAAGGAAGGCAAGGCCATCTCCATTGCCCTGTTGGGTAACGCGGCGGAAATCCTGCCGGAACTGGTCAAGCGCGGCGTACGCCCGGACATGGTCACCGACCAGACCAGCGCCCACGACCCGCTCAATGGCTACCTGCCGGCCGGCTGGAGCTGGGACGAATACCGCGCCCGCGCCAAGACCGAGCCAGCCGCCGTGATCAAGGCTGCCAAGCAGTCGATGGCCGTGCACGTCAAGGCGATGCTGGAATTCCAGAAGCAAGGCATCCCGACCTTCGACTACGGCAACAACATCCGCCAGATGGCCCAGGAAGAAGGCGTCGAGAACGCGTTCGACTTCCCAGGTTTCGTACCGGCGTACATCCGCCCACTGTTCTGCCGTGGCATCGGTCCGTTCCGTTGGGCAGCACTGTCCGGCGACCCGCAAGACATCTACAAGACCGACGCCAAAGTCAAAGAGCTGATCCCGGACGACGCGCACCTGCACAACTGGCTGGACATGGCGCGCGAGCGCATCAGCTTCCAGGGCCTGCCGGCGCGTATCTGCTGGGTTGGCCTGGGCCAGCGCGCCAAGCTCGGCCTGGCGTTCAACGAAATGGTACGCAGCGGTGAGCTGTCGGCACCTATCGTGATCGGCCGCGACCACCTCGACTCCGGCTCGGTCGCAAGCCCGAACCGCGAAACCGAAGCCATGCAGGACGGTTCCGACGCCGTGTCCGACTGGCCGCTGCTCAACGCCCTGCTCAACACCGCGAGCGGCGCGACCTGGGTCTCGTTGCACCACGGCGGCGGCGTGGGCATGGGCTTCTCCCAGCACTCGGGCATGGTGATTGTCTGCGACGGTACCGACGAAGCCGCCGAGCGTATCGCTCGCGTGCTGCACAACGACCCGGCCACCGGTGTGATGCGTCACGCGGATGCCGGCTACCAGATCGCGATCGACTGCGCCAAGGAGCAGGGGCTCAACCTCCCGATGATCAAGTAACCCCTGTGGGAGCTGGCTTGCCTGCGATGCGGGCGACTCGGTCTATCAGTAGAACCGAGGGGATGCCATCGCAGGCAAGCCAGCTCCCACAGAAAAGCGGTTTTACCCAGGCTTTATGAACAATCCATCAGAGGTTGAACACACATGGCTGCAAATGACGTACGTGCAAGCACCACCCCGTTGATCGAAAGGCGTTCGATCGACTACATCCCGGAAGCGGAAAGACACGGTCGTCTATTGAGTCAGTTCACCCTGTGGCTGGGTGCCAACCTGCAGATCACTGCCATCGTCACCGGGGCCCTGGCCGTGGTGCTCGGCGGTGATGTGTTCTGGTCGTTGATCGGTCTGTTGATCGGGCAACTGCTGGGCGGCGGCGTCATGGCGTTGCATGCTGCGCAAGGCCCGCAACTGGGCTTGCCGCAAATGATCTCCAGCCGCGTGCAGTTCGGCGTGTATGGCGCCGTGATCCCGTTGGTGCTGGTGTGCCTGATGTATGTCGGCTTTTCGGCCAGCGGTTCATTGCTGGCGGGGCAGGCGGTAGCGCAGTTGCTGCACGTCGAAGACTGGGTCGGCATTGTGCTGTTTGCCGGGTTGATCATGGTGTTCACCGTCTTCGGCTACCGCGTCATCCACGGCATCGGTCGTGTGGCCAGTGTGTTGGGGGTGGTGGCCTTCATCTACCTGTTCTACAAGCTGCTGGCGGGCAACGACGTGGGTGCCCTGCTGGGCAACAAACATTTTTCCCTCAGCAGTTTCCTCCTGGCGATTTCGCTGTCGGCCTCCTGGCAGATCGCTTTTGGCCCGTATGTGGCGGACTACTCGCGCTACTTGCCGCGTAGCACGTCAGCGTCGAAAACCTTCTGGGCCGTGGGCCTGGGTTCGGTGATCGGGGCGCAGGCGTCGATGGTGTTCGGTGTGTTCGCGGCGGCCCTGGCCGGCTCGCAATTCGCCCATCATGAGGTGTCATTTATCGTCGGCCTGGGCGGCACCGGGATTGTCGCGGCGGTGCTGTATTTCAGCATCGCCTTCGGCAAGGTCACGGTGACCACCCTCAATGCCTACGGCAGCTTCATGTCCATCGCGACGATCATCAGCGGCTTTCGTGGCAGCCGGCACATCTCGAGTGCGGTGCGCCTGCTGTACATCTTCCTGATGGTATCGATTGCCGCCGCGCTGGCGTTGCTGGGCAAGGACTCGTTCCTCAAGGACTTCTCCGCGTTCATCCTGTTCCTGCTCGCATTCTTCACGCCGTGGAGCGCGATCAACCTGGTGGATTTCTACTGCATCACCAAGGAACGCTACGACATTCCGGCGCTGTCCAACCCCAATGGTCGTTATGGCCGCTGGAACCTGATGGGCATCGGCATCTACGTGTTCGGCGTGCTGATCCAGATGCCGTTCATCTCCACGCATTTCTATACCGGCCCACTGGTCGCCAGCCTTGGCGACACCGATATCTCCTGGATCATCGGCCTGGTGGTGCCTGCTGCGCTGTATTACTGGGCTGCGAAAAAGTGGCACAGCGCGATTCCTGAACACCTGATCCTGCCGATAGAGCAGGGCGCTGCACCGACGACGACAAACGGGCTGGCCGCACAAGCCTGATGGGACGTGGACAGGGCAGGATGCCTACTGACTGCCGTAATCCATTTCAAGATTGGGAGCGTCACAACAATGAAAATGCATAAAACCCTGTTGGCCACTCTGTTCTCTGCAGGCTTGCTGGCCACTGCCGGCGCCCAGGCGGCCGGTTGGTGCGAGTCCGGCAAACCGGTGAAATTCGCCGGCCTGAACTGGGAAAGCGGCATGTTGCTCACCGACATCCTGCAGACCGTGCTGGAGAAAGGCTACGACTGTAAAACCGACAGCCTGCCGGGCAACTCCATCACCATGGAAAACGCCCTGAGCAGCAACGACATCCAGGTCTTCGCCGAAGAATGGGTAGGCCGCAGTGAAGTGTGGAACAAGGCCGAGAAGGCCGGCAAAGTCGTCGGCGTCGGCGCCCCTGTGGTGGGCGCTGTCGAGGGCTGGTACGTGCCGCGCTACGTGATCGAAGGCGACGCCAAGCGCAAGCTTGAACCCAAGGCGCCGGACCTGAAAAACATCGCTGACCTGGCCAAGTACGCCTCGGTGTTCAAGGACCAGGAAGAGCCGTCCAAGGGCCGTTTCTACAACTGCCCGGCGGGCTGGACCTGCGAGCTGGACAACAGCGAAATGCTCAAGAGCTACGGCCTGGAAAGCACCTACACCAACTTCCGTCCAGGTACCGGCCCGGCGCTGGATGCGGCCGTGCTGTCGAGCTACAAGCGTGGCGAGCCGATCCTGTTCTACTACTGGTCGCCAACGCCGCTGATGGGCCAGGTCGACCTGGTCAAGCTTGAAGAAAAACCCGGCGTCGATAAAAGCGTGAGCATCAAGGTCGGCTTGTCCAAGACCTTCCACGAGCAGGCGCCGGAACTGGTGGCCGTGCTGGAAAAGGTCAACCTGCCGATCGACCTGCTGAACCAGAACCTGGGTCGCATGGCCAAGGAGCGAATTGAGTCGCCAAAACTGGCGAAAATTTTCCTCAAGGAACATCCTGAAGTCTGGCACGCCTGGGTGAGCGACGACGCAGCCAAGAAAATCGACGCGGCCTTGTAGGTCAAGTGTGCCCGGCTACCCTCAGGGGTGGCCGGGCGCCTGGCCACAACCCACTGGATCGAGAGCACGATATGTTTCCTGAGAGTTTTACGTTTTCCATTGCCGACTGGGTCAACGGTTGGGTGGATTCACTGGTCACCAACTACGGTGATGTGTTCCGGCACATTTCCGACACCCTGCTATGGGCCATCGTCAACCTGGAAGGGTTGCTGCGTGCGGCGCCCTGGTGGCTGATGCTGGCCATCGTCGGCGCAGTTGCCTGGCACGCCACCCGCAAGGTGGTGACCACGGCGGTGATCGTCGGCCTGCTGTTCCTAGTGGGTGCGGTCGGCCTGTGGGACAAGCTGATGCAGACGCTGGCGCTGATGATGGTCGCCACGGTGATCTCGGTGCTGATCGGCATCCCGCTGGGCATCCTGTCGGCGCGCAGCAATCGCCTGCGCTCGGTACTGATGCCGTTGCTCGACATCATGCAAACCATGCCCAGCTTCGTGTACCTGATCCCGGTGCTGATGCTGTTCGGCCTGGGCAAGGTCCCGGCGATCTTCGCCACGGTGATCTACGCCGCACCGCCGTTGATCCGCCTCACCGACCTGGGCATTCGCCAGGTCGACGGCGAAGTCATGGAAGCGATCAACGCCTTCGGTGCCAACCGTTGGCAACAACTGTTCGGCGTGCAACTGCCGCTGGCCCTGCCGAGCATCATGGCCGGGATCAACCAGACCACCATGATGGCGTTGTCGATGGTGGTGATCGCCTCGATGATCGGCGCCCGTGGGCTGGGTGAGGACGTCCTCGTCGGCATCCAGACCCTCAACGTCGGCCGTGGCCTCGAAGCCGGGCTGGCGATCGTGATTCTCGCAGTGGTCATCGACCGCATTACCCAGGCCTATGGTCGTCCACGGCATGAGGCGAGCAAATGACTACTGTCAGCAAAATCGAAGTCAAAAACGTCTTCAAGATCTTCGGCGCCCGTTCCAAGGATGCGCTGTCGCTGATCGGCCAAGGCAAGAGCAAAGACCAGGTCCTGGCCGAAACCGGTTGCGTGGTCGGGGTGAACGACTTGTCCCTGAGCATCGGCACCGGTGAGATCTTCGTGATCATGGGCCTGTCGGGTTCCGGCAAGTCCACGTTGGTGCGCCACTTCAATCGCCTGATCGACCCCACCAGCGGCGCGATCCTGGTCGACGGCGAAGACATCCTGCAACTGGACATGGAAGCGCTGCGTCAATTCCGTCGGCACAAGATCAGCATGGTGTTCCAGAGCTTCGGCCTGCTGCCCCACAAGAGTGTGCTGGACAACGTCGCCTACGGCCTCAAGGTGCGTGGCGAAACCAAGCAGGTCTGCGCCGAACGTGCGCTGCACTGGATCGAAACCGTGGGCCTCAAGGGCTACGAAAACAAATACCCGCACCAGCTCTCCGGCGGCATGCGCCAACGCGTCGGCCTCGCCCGTGCGCTGGCGGCCGACACCGACATCATCCTGATGGACGAAGCTTTCAGCGCCCTCGACCCGCTGATCCGCGCCGAAATGCAGGACCAGTTGCTCGAGCTGCAAAAGACCCTGCACAAGACCATCGTGTTCATCACCCACGACCTCGACGAGGCCGTGCGCATCGGCAACCGCATTGCGATCCTCAAGGACGGCAAGCTGATCCAGGTCGGCACCCCGCGCGAGATCCTGCATTCGCCGGCGGATGAGTACGTGGACCGGTTTGTCCAGCGGCGGGCGGCGGTGGTGTAGCTGATCATTCCCACGCTCTGCGTGGGAATGCATCCCGTGACGCTCTGCGTCACCTCTAACAGCGGGACGCGGAGCGTCCCAGGTGGCATTCCCACGCAGAGCGTGGGAACGATAAACATGAAGAGGTCAACGATGTCCCAGGCTGCAAAAATCATCATCGCCGACGGCCCCTTGCGCTGGCAGGACGTCGTCGCCGTCGCTCGCCATGGCGCGGTCCTCGAACTCTCGGGCCAGGCCTGGGCGCGTATCGACAATGCCCAGGCCATCGTGCAGCGCATCGTCACCAGCGGCGAGCGCGCCTATGGCGTGAACACCGGCTTGGGCGCGCTGTGCAACGTGTCGCTCAAGGGCGAGCAACTCAGCCAGCTGTCGCGCAATACCCTGCTGAGCCACGCCTGCGGCGTCGGCCCGGTGCTGAGCGACGAGCAGACCCGCGCGATCATTTGCGCGGCCGTCATCAACTACAGCCACGGCAAATCCGGCCTGCATCCGCAGGTGGTGCATTCGCTGCTGGCGCTGCTCAACCACGGCATCACGCCGCAAGTGCCGTCCCAGGGTTCGGTGGGTTACCTGACCCATATGGCCCATGTCGGCGTGGCCTTGCTCGGTGTCGGCACTGTGAGCTACCGGGGCCGGATCGTCGCGGCGCAACAGGCCCTCAGCGAAGAAGGTTTGCAGCCGGTGGTGCTTGGCGCCAAGGACGGCTTGTGCCTGGTCAACGGCACACCGTGCATGACCGGCCTGAGCTGCCTGGCCCTGGCCGACGCGCATCATTTGCTGCAGTGGGCCGACGTGATCGGTGCCATGAGTTTTGAAGCCCAGCGCGGCCAGATCGATGCCTTCGATGCAGAAATCATCGCGCTCAAGCGGCACCCGGGCATGCAGCATGTCGGCATCAACCTGCGTGCGCTGCTCGACGGCAGTGAAGTGATCGCCAGCAGCAAAGGCATCCGCACCCAGGACGCGCTGAGCATCCGCTCGATCCCGCAGATCCACGGCGCGGCGCGCGACCAGGTGGAGCACGCGACCCGCCAGATCGAAACCGAACTCAACAGCGCCACCGACAACCCGCTGGTGCTCGGTACCCCGGACAATTACCGCGTAGTGTCCCAGGCCAACCCGCACGGGCAGTCCGTGGCACTGGCCGCCGACATGCTGGCGATCGCCATGGCCGAAATCGGCTCGGTGGCCGAGCGCCGCCTGGACCGCCTGATCAACCCGCACGTCAGCGGCCTGCCGGCGTTCCTGGTCAGCAACCCCGGGGTCAACTCCGGGATGATGATCGTGCAGTACGTCGCCGCCTCGCTGTGCGGGCAGAACCGACAGTTGGCGCAACCGGCGGTGCTCGACAACTTCGTCACCTCGGGCCTGCAGGAAGACCACTTGAGCATGGGCACCAACGCCGCGCTGAAGCTGCACCAGGTGCTGGCCAACGTCACGCAGATCCTCGCCATCGAGTACCTGCTGGCGGCCCAGGCCTTCGAATTCCTCAAGGAGCAGCGCTTCGGCGCGGGCACCGACAGTGCCTGGCGCCTGCTGCGTGAAGTGGTGCCGGCCTATGAGCAGGACCGCTGGCTGGCACCGGACATTGCGGCCGCCGCTGCATTGCTTCAGGACACAGCCCTGCTGCACCAGACAATTCCCCATTTGCACTGAAAATAATTCAAAAGGAGCATGAATGTGACTGCGCTAAACCTGATTCCAGGCCAACTGAGCCTCGCCCAACTGCGGGCCATCTACCAGCAGCCGGTAACCCTCAGTCTGGATGACAGCGCCTCGGCCCAGATCGAAGCCAGTGTCGCCTGCGTGGAGCAGATTCTCGCCGAGAACCGCACCGCCTATGGCATCAACACCGGTTTCGGCCTGCTGGCCTCGACCCGCATCGCCAGCGAAGACCTGGAAAACCTCCAGCGTTCGCTGGTGCTGTCCCACGCCGCCGGCGTTGGTGAGCCGATCAGCGATGCGCTGGTGCGGCTGGTCATGGTGCTCAAGGTCAACAGCCTGAGCCGTGGGTTCTCCGGGATTCGTCGGCAAGTGATCGACGCGCTGATCGCGCTGATCAACGCCGAGGTGTACCCGCATATCCCACTCAAGGGTTCGGTCGGTGCTTCCGGCGATCTGGCGCCATTGGCGCATATGTCGCTGGTGCTGCTCGGCGAAGGCAAGGCGCGCTACAAGGGTGAATGGCTGGAGGCGACCGCCGCGCTGAAAGTCGCCGGCCTGACCCCGTTGACCCTGGCCGCCAAGGAAGGCCTGGCGCTGCTCAACGGCACCCAGGTGTCCACCGCGTATGCCCTGCGTGGCCTGTTCGAGGGTGAAGACCTGTTCGCCGGCGCGCTGGCGTGCGGTGCGCTCACCGTGGAAGCCGTGCTGGGTTCGCGCTCGCCGTTCGACGCGCGCATTCACGCCGCCCGTGGCCAGCGTGGGCAGATCGACTCGGCAGCGGCTTATCGCGACCTGCTGGGTGAAAGCAGCCAGGTCTCCCAGTCGCACCAGAACTGCGACAAGGTGCAAGACCCATACTCCCTGCGTTGCCAGCCACAAGTCATGGGCGCGTGCCTGACCCAGTTCCGCCAGGCCGCCGAAGTGCTGGTGATCGAAGCCAACGCCGTGTCGGACAACCCCTTGGTATTTGCCGCTGAAGGCGATGTGATTTCCGGCGGTAACTTCCATGCTGAACCAGTGGCCATGGCCGCTGACAACATGGCGCTGGCCATCGCTGAAATCGGCTCGCTGAGCGAGCGGCGTATTTCGCTGATGATGGACAAGCACATGTCGCAACTTCCGCCGTTCCTGGTGGGCAACGGCGGGGTCAACTCCGGCTTCATGATCGCGCAGGTGACTGCCGCTGCACTCGCCAGCGAGAACAAGGCGCTGGCGCATCCGCACAGCGTGGATAGCCTGCCGACGTCCGCCAACCAGGAAGACCATGTGTCGATGGCCCCCGCAGCCGGCAAGCGCCTGTGGGAAATGGCCGAAAACACCCGTGGCATCCTCGCCGTGGAATGGCTGGCAGCCGCCCAAGGCCTGGACCTGCGTGAAGGCTTGAAAACCTCGCCGAAGCTGGAAAAAGCGCGTGGCATCCTGCGCGACAAAGTGGCGTTCTATGACAAGGACCGCTTCTTCGCCCCGGACATCATCGCCGCCACCGACCTGCTCGCCAGCCGCTGCTTGAATGAACTGGTGCCAGCCAAGCTGTTGCCAAGTCTGTAACTGCTCGTTCCCACGCGCTGCGTGGGAATGCCGCCCTGGACGCTCTGCGTCTGCTTTTAGAGCCGTGACGCGGAGCGTCATAGGATGCGTTCCCACGCAGGGCGTGGGAACGATCTTCTCTTCATAAGAACAATTAGGGACGAGAAATGCACCAGCAAGAAAAAGGTTTGAAACGCGGGCTATCAGCCCGACATATTCGCTTCATGGCACTGGGGTCGGCGATCGGCACCGGGCTGTTCTACGGCTCCGCCTCTGCCATCCAGATGGCGGGCCCCGCCGTGCTGCTGGCCTACCTGATCGGCGGCGCCGCGGTGTTCATGGTCATGCGCGCCCTCGGTGAAATGGCTGTGCACAACCCCGTGGCCGGCTCCTTCGGCCAGTACGCCAGCACCTACCTGGGCCCCATGGCCGGTTTTATCCTCGGCTGGACCTACGCCTTTGAAATGATCATCGTCTGCCTCGCCGACGTCACCGCCTTCGGCATCTACATGGGCTTCTGGTTTCCCGAGGTTGCGCGCTGGGTCTGGGTGCTCGGCATCGTGTTTCTGATCGGCGGCCTGAACCTGTGCAACGTCAAAGTGTTTGGCGAGATGGAGTTCTGGCTGTCGTTGCTCAAGGTCGGCGCCATCGTGGCGATGATCCTCGGCGGCTTCGGCATCATGCTGTTCGGCATCCATTCGGCGGGCGAAACGCACGCCAGCGGGATCAGCAACCTGTGGGCCCACGGCGGTTTCATGCCCAACGGCATCGGCGGCCTGATCGCCTCGTTCGCGGTGGTGATGTTCGCGTTTGGCGGCATCGAAATCATCGGTATCACTGCCGGTGAAGCCAAGGACCCGCAGCGCGTGATCCCCAAGGCGATCAATGCCGTGCCGCTGCGCATCCTGTTGTTCTACGTGCTGACCTTGTTTGTGCTGATGGCGATCTACCCGTGGCCGCAGATCGGCAGCCAGGGCAGCCCGTTCGTGCAGATTTTCAGCAACCTGGGCATCGGTTCGGCGGCGACTATTCTCAATATCGTGGTGATCTCGGCGGCGGTGTCGGCGATCAACAGCGACATCTTCGGCGCCGGGCGCATGATGTACGGCCTGGCCCAGCAAGGGCAGGCGCCCAAGGGCTTTGCGCAATTGTCCAGGCACGGTGTGCCATGGATGACCGTGGTGGTGATGGGGGCGGCGTTGCTCGGCGGCGTGGTGCTCAACTACCTGATTCCCGAAAACGTGTTCCTGCTGATCGCCTCGATTGCCACCTTTGCCACCGTGTGGGTGTGGCTGATGATCCTGTTTACCCAAGTCGCCATGCGCCGCTCCATGACCCAGGAGCAGGTGGCCGACTTGAAATTCCCGGTACCGTTCTGGCCCTACGCGCCGGCCGCGGCCATCGTGTTCATGCTGTTCGTGTTTGGCGTGCTGGGTTATTTCCCGGACACCCAGGCAGCCTTGCTGGTCGGGGCGGTGTGGATCGTGTTGCTGGTCGTTGCCTACCTGCTGTGGGTCAAGCCCGCTGCGGGGCAGGCGGCCAAGGTCCATTACGACCCGGCTTTGTCTCATCGATAACTTAGGGAGGCGTTGATGAAAACGCTTTGGCAACACTGCCACGTCGCAACCATGGCCGGCGGCAAATACTCGATCATCGAGGATGCCGCCATGGTGACCGCCGATTCGCTCATTGAGTGGATCGGCCCCCGCAGCCAGGTGCCGAGCGCGGATTACGCGCAAGTGCATGACCTGCAAGGCGCGTGGGTCACCCCTGGGCTGATCGACTGCCACACCCATACCGTGTTTGGTGGCAATCGCAGCGGCGAGTTCGAGCAGCGCCTCCAAGGCGTGAGCTACGCCGAGATCGCGGCCCAGGGCGGCGGGATTGCCAGCACCGTGCGTGCCACGCGTGCTGCCAGCGAGGACGAGCTGTTTGCCAGCGCCGAAAAGCGCCTGCGCAGTCTGCTGCGCGATGGCGTCACCACGGTAGAGATCAAGTCCGGCTACGGGCTGGACCTGGTCAACGAACGCAAGATGCTGCGCGTGGCGCGGCGTCTCGGTGAAGCGCTGCCGGTCAGCGTGCGGGCCACGTGCCTGGCGGCTCATGCGTTGCCGCCGGAATACAAGGATCGCGCCGACGACTACATCGAACATATCTGCAGCGAGATGCTGCCGGCGTTGGCGGCGCAAGGGCTGGTGGATGCGGTCGACGCGTTCTGCGAATACCTGGCGTTTTCCCCGGCGCAGGTGGAGCGCGTGTTCAAGGTCGCCCAGCAACTCGGCCTGCCGGTGAAGCTGCACGCCGAGCAACTGTCCTCCTTGCATGGCTCCAGCCTGGCGGCGCGTTACCAGGCGTTGTCGGCCGATCACCTGGAATTCATGACCGAGGAAGACGCCATCGCCATGGCCGCCTCCGGCACCGTCGCCGTGTTGCTGCCAGGGGCGTTCTACTTCCTGCGTGAAACCCAGTTGCCGCCGATGGAGGCGCTGCGCAAGCACGGTGTGAAAATCGCCATCGCCAGCGACCTCAACCCTGGCACCTCGCCGGCGTTGTCGGTGCGCCTGATGCTGAACATGGCCTGCACGCTGTTCCGCATGACCCCGGAAGAAGCCCTGGCCGGCGCCACCCAACATGCGGCCACCGCCCTCGGGATGGGCGACACCCATGGCTCGCTGGAGGTGGGCAAAGTCGCCGATTTCGTCGCCTGGCAGATTGATCGTCCCGCTGACCTGGCCTACTGGCTGGGCGGCGAGTTGGATAAACGCGTCGTGCGCCATGGCGTCGACGCCACCGTATGAGGAGTGCTGCTGTGGATAAGGTTCTCAATTTCAAACAAGGCCGTGTGCCGCTGCTGATCAGCATGCCCCACGCCGGCCTGCGCCTGACGCCTGCGGTGGAAGCGGGCCTGATCCCCGAGGCGCAAAGCCTGCCGGACACCGACTGGCATATCCCTACGCTGTATGACTTTGCCGAGGCGCTGGGCGCCAGCACCTTGTCGGCCGAGTACTCGCGATTTGTCATCGACTTGAACCGGCCTTCAGACGACAAACCCTTGTACGCCGGCGCCACCACCGGTCTGTACCCGGCGACCCTGTTCGATGGCGTGCCGTTGTTTCGCGAAGGCCTGGAGCCAAGCGAGGCCGAGCGTGCCAGCTACCTGCAGAAGATCTGGGGCCCGTATCACCGCGCCCTGCAAGAAGAACTGGCGCGGCTCAAGGCCGAGTTCGGCTACGCATTGCTGTTCGATGCGCACTCGATCCGTTCGGTGATCCCGCACCTGTTCGACGGCAAGCTGCCGGACTTCAACCTCGGCACCTTCAACGGCGCGGCCTGCGCCCCTGAGCTGGCGAGCCGGTTGGAAGCCATCTGCGCCGCGCATCCGCAGTACACCCACGTGCTCAACGGGCGTTTCAAAGGCGGGCATATCACTCGGCACTACGGCGACCCGGCGCAGGATATCCACGCCGTGCAGCTGGAGTTGTGCCAGAGCGCCTATATGGAAGAGTTTGAGCCGTTCCGTTATCGGCCTGACCTGGCCGAGCCGACGCGGGTGGTGTTGAAGCAGTTGCTGGAAGGGTTGTTGGCCTGGGGGCAGCAGCACTACCGGTAATTTTCGCTGCTGCTGTAACAGCTTTCGCGAGCAAGCCCGCTCCCATACTTGACCGAGTTCCAACATGAGCGTGCGGTCTGAATGTAGGAGCGGGCTTGCTCGCGAAGGGGTCTTCACAGTCGCCCCAGTGCAACTGCCGGTCGCCCCAGTTCGTGTGGACAGTGTTCTCGCTGGGTAAGGTTGTGGGTACGGCGCACCAGACGCCACTCCCCACAATAAAGCTGCCGAGTGAGACCTCTTTCATGAAAAGACTGTTCACCCGTTACCTGTTGACGCTTACCGGCGCCGCGCTGCTCAGTGCGCACGCCATGGCGGCTGAACCCGCCTCGTGCAAAACCGTGCGCATGGGCGTGGTCAGCTGGACCGACGTGGTCGCCACCTCGGGCATGGCCGATGTGCTGCTCAATGGCCTGGGCTACGACAGCAAACAGACCAGCGCCGTGCAGCAGATCATCTTTGCCGGCATCCGTGACAAACGCCTGGATATCTTCCTCGGCTACTGGAAGCCGGCGATGGACAACAACATCGCGCCGTTCCTGGCCGCCAAGCAGGTCAAGGTCTTCGACACCCCCAGCCTGGCCGACGCCCAGGCTACCTTGGCCGTGCCGCAATACGTGGCCGACGCCGGCTTGAAAACCTTCGCCGATATTGCCCGCTTCAAGGACCAACTCGGCGGCAAGATCTATGGCATCGAGCCCGGCAGCGGCGCCAATACCGATATCCAGAAAATGATCGACACCAACCACTTCGGCCTGGGCGACTTCAAGCTGGTGGCTTCCGGTGAAGCTGGCATGCTCGCCGCCGTGCAGCGGGCGGTGAATCGCAAAGAGTTCGTGGTGTTTGTCGGCTGGACGCCGCACCCGATGAACATCAACATGAAAATGGCCTACCTCACCGGCAGCGAAGACGTGTTCGGCGCCAATGAGGGCCGTGCCACGGTGTCCACCGTCACCGCCCCGGATTTCGCCGAGCACTGCCCCAACGCCAACCACCTGCTGGAAAACCTGACCTTTACCGCCGCCCAGGAAAGCCAGTTGATGGTACCGATCATGGCGCGCCAGTCGCCGCAGGACGTGGCCAAGCAGTGGTTGCGCGACCATCCCGAGGACTTGCAGCGCTGGCTGGCCGGGGTGACTGCATTTGATGGCAGCGATGGCGTGGCGTCCGTACAAGCCAAGCTGAAACCCTGAGCCGGGCTCGGTAGATCAAACAATACACAGCAAATGTGGGAGCAGGCTTGCTCGCGAATGCGATAGGCCAGCCAACTCATCAGGCGACTGATACACCGCCTTCGCGAGCAAGCCCGCTCCCACAGGTGGATCTCCATTGTCAGGGATATTTGCGCATGTACCCGATTTCTCCGCAGATGGCGGCTTTTGTCGCCAGGACCGAGTCCTTCACCAGCGACGATTCCTCCCTGGCTGGGCTGCGCCAAAACTACGACCGCATGTGCCAGGCGTTCACCCCACCCGTGCCTGAGGGATTGACGGTCAAGGACGTCTCTCTCGGCGGCGTCGGTGTACGCAGCTACGTGCCGACGACGCCCACGCCGGCGCAGGGCTGGCCCTGTCTTCTATATATGCACGGCGGCGGCTGGGTGGTCGGCGGGCTGGATTCCCATGACTTCATCTGTTTCGAACTGGCCAGCGCGTTGCAGTTGCTGGTGATCGCCATCGACTACCGCCTGGCGCCGGAACACCCGTTTCCGGCGGCCTATGAGGATTGCCGCGCGGTGTGGCAGGCGCTCCAGGCGGGGGCGGCACCGTATGCCATCGACCCCCAACGCCTGGCGGTGATCGGCGACAGTGCCGGCGGCAACCTGGCGGCGGCGCTATGCCTGGGTTTGCGCGACGACGGGCAGCCGTTGCCCCGGGCCCAGGTGTTGATCTACCCGGGCCTGGGTGGCCCGGCCGATTTGCCCTCGCGCCGCGATTGCATGGACGCGCCGCTGCTCAGCACCGCCGACACCGATTGCTACCTGGCACTTTACCTGCGCGGCGCGGGCAAGCCGTCGGCCTATGCGATGCCGCTGCTGGCCAGGGATTTCAGCGGCTTGCCCAAGGCACTGGTCGCCGTGGCCCAGTTCGACCCGCTGCGTGACGACGGCATGCTTTACGCCGAACGCCTGCAACAGTCAGGCGTGGCCGCTGTGCTGTACCCCGGCAAAGGCCTGGTCCATGGCTGTTTGCGCGCGCGTGGCCAGGTGCCGGAAGTCGACCGGCTGTACGGCTATCTGTTGGACTACCTCAGGAGCGAAGGGCTGACACAGGTCTAAGTGCTCAAGGACATGCTCATTGCACAATTCGGGTTTATAGTGCCAGACGGCAAAATAAAAGACGTCCCCCCAGGGATGAACCCGACCCCCTACGGAGCGCGCAATGCAGACTTGGTACCCGCAGATCAAACCCTACGCCCGGCACGATCTGGCCGTCGATGACACCCACACGCTGTACGTCGATGAAAGTGGCTCCCCCGAGGGCTTGCCCGTTGTCTTCATTCATGGCGGCCCCGGCGCCGGTTGCGACGCCCAGAGCCGCTGCTATTTTGACCCGAACCTGTACCGCATCGTCACCTTTGACCAGCGCGGCTGCGGGCGCTCCACGCCACGCGCCAGCCTGGAAAACAACACCACCTGGGACCTGGTCGCCGACCTCGAGCGCATCCGCGAACACCTGGGCATCGACAAATGGGTGCTGTTCGGCGGTTCCTGGGGGTCGACCCTGGCGCTGGCCTACGCGCAAACCCACCCCGAGCGTGTGCATGGCCTGATCGTGCGCGGCATCTTCCTGGCCCGCCCGCAGGATATCCACTGGTTCTACCAGGAGGGCGCGAGCCGCCTGTTCCCGGACTACTGGCAGGACTACATCGCGCCGATCCCGGCCGATGAGCGTCATGACATGATCACGGCCTACCACAAGCGCCTGACTGGCAACGACCAGATCGCCCAGATGCACGCGGCCAAGGCCTGGTCCGGCTGGGAAGGGCGCATGCTCGGCCTGTGCCCGAGCCCGCAGCATGTGGAGCGTTTTTCCGAGCCGCAACGTGCGCTGTCGATTGCGCGCATCGAGTGCCACTACTTCACCAACAACTCCTTCCTGGAACCCAACCAGCTGATTCGCGACATGCACAAGATCGCCCATCTGCCTGGCGTAATCATTCATGGGCGCTACGATATGATCTGCCCGCTGGATAACGCCTGGGAGCTGCATCAGGCCTGGCCCAACAGCGAGCTGCAGGTGATCCGCGAGGCGGGCCATGCCGCGTCCGAGCCGGGTATTACCGATGCGCTGGTGCGTGCGACCGCCGAAATGGCACGCCGCCTGCTTGATCTGCCGCCAGAAGAAGCATGAAGGGCCTGTTGCAACGGGTGCGTGGCGCCCGCGTCGAAGTAGACGGCGAAATCGTCGGGGCGATTGACCAGGGTTTGCTGGTGCTGGTGGCCGTCGAGCCGTCGGATACGCCCGAAAGTGCCGATAAGCTGCTGCACAAGCTGCTTAACTACCGTGTGTTCAGCGACGACGAGGGCAAGATGAACCTGTCGTTGAAGGACATCGGCGGTGGTTTGCTGCTGGTGTCGCAGTTCACGCTGGCGGCGGACACCAAAAGCGGGTTGCGGCCAAGCTTCTCCACGGCGGCACCGCCCGCCCTGGGAGCGGCGCTATTTGATCACTTGCTGTTACAAGCGCAACAATTGCATGGCAAGGTGGCGTCGGGGCGTTTTGGTGCCGATATGCAGGTGCATTTGGTCAATGATGGCCCTGTGACCTTCCTCTTACAGACATGAATGTATTAAAAACGACTTTAATGCCTAAAAACGCAGGGTTTCGCTACAAATACTTCGTTGTCCCTGATGCGTTGTCTCGCGGGCTACTAGATAATCGCGCGCTACGGGGATCAGCGTTGTTTGGTCCATTTTTGACTTAGGTAGAGACTTGTCCGATCGCCATTGGGGAATCATTTTGACCCAGGGGAGTCGGAACAATGCTCGCCAACCTGGCATATAGATAGCTGGCCGTTGGTTTTTTGATCTGTTTTCGGCGAGGGTTGCTCGTGATTGTTAGTCCCTGTAATGCACCAAAATTGTCTGCCAAACGGTTACGAAACGCACTGGTGACGGGCTCTGCCCTGTTTTGCCTGTTCGGCGCGGGTCAACTGTGGGCATTCAGTCTGGATGATGTGTCGGCCAAGGCAAAAGAGCTGGCCGGGCAGAAATACGAAGCTCCGCGCAGCAATCTGCCGAACGAATTCCGCGAAATGAAATTCGCTGACTACCAAAAGATTCGTTTCCGCAACGAAAAAGCCGAGTGGGCCGATCAGAACACCCCGTTCAAGCTGTCCTTCTATCACCAGGGTATGCATTTCGATACACCGGTGAAAATCAACGAAGTCACTGCCGACAGCGTCCAGGAAATCAAATACGACCCGACGCGCTTCGATTTCGGCGACGTCAAGTTTGATCCCAAGGCCACCGAACAGCTGGGTTATGCCGGTTTCCGCGTGCTGTACCCGATCAACAAGGGCGACAAGCAAGACGAAATCATGACCATGCTCGGCGCCAGCTACTTCCGCGTCGTGGGCAAGGACCAGGTCTACGGCCTGTCCGCCCGTGGCATGGCGATTGATACCGCGCTGCCGTCCGGTGAAGAATTCCCGCGTTTCACCGAGTTCTGGATCGAGCGCCCGAAGCCGGGTGACAAGCACCTGGTGATCTTCGCCCTGCTGGACTCGCCACGTGCCACCGGCGCGTACCGCTTGATCCTGCGTCCGGGCACCGACACCGTGGTCGACGTCAAATCCCAGATGTTCCTGCGCGACAAGGTCAGCAAGCTGGGCGTTGCCCCGTTGACCTCGATGTTCCTGTTCGGCGCCAACCAGCCGTCCAAGGTCCTCAACTACCGTCGCGAGCTGCACGATTCCAGCGGCCTGTCGATCCATGCCGGTAACGGCGAGTGGATCTGGCGCCCACTGAACAACCCTAAACACCTGTCGGTCAGCAACTTCACCGTCGAGAACCCGCGTGGGTTCGGCCTGCTGCAGCGTGGTCGCAACTTCAGCCACTACGAAGACCTGGACGACAACTACGACAAGCGCCCAAGCGCCTGGATCGAGCCTGAAGGCGACTGGGGCAAGGGTTCCGTCGACCTGGTAGAGATCCCGACCGCCGACGAGACCAACGACAACATCGTGGCGTTCTGGAGCCCGGCCGAATTGCCGGAAGTCGGCAAGCCGCTGGATGTTGCCTATCGCCTGCACTGGACGCTGGACGACGCCGCGTTCCACTCGCCGGACAGCGCCTGGGTCAAGCAGACCCTGCGTTCCACCGGTGATGTGAAGCAATCGAACCTGATCCGTCAGCCGGATGGCAGCGTTGCCTACCTGGTCGACTTCGAAGGTCCGTCCCTGAAAAAACTGCTGCCGGACGCCCCGGTGCGCAGCCAGGTGAGCGTGGGTGACAACGCTGAAATCGTGGAAAACAGCGTGCGTTACAACGAGCACACCAAAGGCTGGCGCCTGACCCTGCGCATGAAGATCAAGGACGCAGGCAAGCCGACCGAAATGCGCGCCGCACTGGTGCAAGACATCGTGCAGCCGGAGCCGGAGCAGGTTTCGACGCAAGTGCTCAAGGCTGACAAGGTCCTGGCCAAGCAGCACGAGAAACAGGCCAAGAAAGACGCGAAAGACAAGGAAGCCAAGCAGCCAGAAGCTGCCCCAGCCACGCCGGAGCCGATCAAGACCGAGCAAGTCCTGACCGAAACCTGGAGCTATCAGTTGCCTGCCGATGAGTAATTCTCAAGTCCAGCCAGAGACTCTCTCCGAGTATCTGGCGCATCTCCCGATGACCGCTGATCAGCGCGCCGAACTGGCGGGCTGCACATCCTTCACCGAGCTGCACGAGCGCTTGTCGTCGTCGACGTTCGATGCGCCGGTCGATGCCGCCCAGGCGTCGGTCGGCCGCCGGCTGACCCTGAACACGGCCGAAGAGCTGCAAGACGCCGAAATGCTCGCGCTCGACGCCAACGGCCGCGTGTGCCTCAAGGCCACGCCGCCGATTCGCCGTACCAAGGTCGTGCCTGAGCCATGGCGCACCAATATCCTGGTGCGTGGCTGGCGGCGCCTGACCGGTCGCACCAACCCGCCGAAGCCGCCGAAAGACGAGCGTGTGTTGCCGGCTGCGCGCTGGCGCACCGTCGGTTCGATCCGCCGCTACATCCTGCTGGTGCTGATGCTCGGCCAGACCATCGTCGCCGGCTGGTACATGAAAGGCATCATGCCGTACCAGGGCTGGTCGCTGGTCGACTTCGACGAGATCCGCAACCAGACCCTGCTGCAAACCGCCACCCAGGTACTGCCTTACGCCCTGCAAACCAGCATCCTGATCATGTTCGGGATTTTGTTCTGCTGGGTTTCGGCCGGTTTCTGGACCGCGCTGATGGGCTTCCTGGAGTTGCTCACCGGCCACGACAAATACCGGATCTCCGGTAAAAGTGCCGGCGACGAGCCGATCCCGAAAGATGCGCGCACCGCGCTAGTGATGCCGATCTGCAACGAAGACGTGCCGCGTGTGTTTGCGGGGCTGCGCGCGACGTTCGAGTCGGTGGCCGCCACCGGTGACCTGGATCGCTTCGACTTCTTCGTGCTCAGCGACAGTAATGACGCCGACATCTGCATCGCCGAGCAGCAAGCCTGGCTCGACGTGTGCCGCGAAGCCGGCGGCTTCGGCAAGATCTTCTATCGCCGCCGTCGCCGTCGCGTCAAACGCAAGAGCGGCAACCTCGACGACTTCTGCCGTCGTTGGGGCGGTGACTACAAGTACATGGTAGTCCTCGACGCCGACAGCGTGATGAGCGGCGAATGCCTGACCAGCCTGGTCCGCCTGATGGAAGCCACGCCGGATGCCGGGATTATCCAGACCGCGCCGCGTGCGTCGGGCATGGACACCCTGTATGCACGCATGCAGCAGTTTGCCACCCGCGTCTACGGCCCGCTGTTCACTGCCGGCCTGCACTTCTGGCAGCTGGGTGAATCCCACTACTGGGGTCACAACGCAATCATCCGCATGAAGCCGTTTATCGAGCACTGCGCCCTCGCGCCGTTGCCGGGCAAGGGTGCGTTTGCCGGTGCGATTCTCTCCCACGACTTCGTCGAAGCCGCGCTGATGCGCCGTGCCGGCTGGGGCGTGTGGATTGCCTACGACCTGCCGGGCAGCTACGAAGAGTTGCCGCCGAACCTGCTCGACGAACTCAAGCGTGACCGTCGCTGGTGCCACGGCAACCTGATGAACTTCCGCCTGTTCCTCGTCAAAGGCATGCACCCGGTGCACCGCGCGGTGTTCCTGACCGGTGTGATGTCTTATCTGTCGGCGCCGTTGTGGTTCTTCTTCCTGGTGTTGTCCACCGCGTTGCTGGCGGTCAACACCCTGATGGAGCCGCAGTACTTCATGGCGCCACGCCAGTTGTACCCGCTGTGGCCGCAATGGCATCCGGACAAGGCGGTAGCGCTGTTCTCCACCACCATCGTGCTGCTGTTCCTGCCCAAGTTGCTGAGCATCATCCTGATCTGGGCCAAGGGCGCGAAAGAGTTCGGCGGCAAGTTCAAGGTGACCTTGTCGATGCTGCTGGAGATGTTGTTCTCCATGCTGCTGGCCCCGGTGCGGATGATTTTCCACACGCGTTTCGTACTTGCCGCGTTCCTCGGCTGGGCCGCGACCTGGAATTCGCCGCAGCGTGACGACGACTCCACCCCCTGGAGCGAAGCGGTCAAGCGCCACGGCCCGCAAACCGTGCTCGGCTTCCTGTGGGCGCTGCTGGTGGTGTGGTTGAACCCAAGTTTCCTGTGGTGGCTGATCCCGATCGTCGGTTCGCTGATGCTGTCGATCCCGGTGTCGGTGATTTCCAGCCGGGTCAAGCTGGGCCTCAAGTCGCGTGACGAGAGCCTGTTCCTGATCCCTGAGGAATACAATCCGCCGCAAGCCCTGCTGTCGACCGAGAAGTACACCCACGAAAACCGTTGGCACGCACTCAACGACGGCTTCGTGCGTTCGGTGGTCGACCCGCAGCAGAACGCCCTGGCCTGCGCCCTGGCGACCTCGCGGCACCGTGAAGCGGAGCCGATCGAGTACGTGCGTGTCGAGCGTGTGCGTCATGCGTTGAAAGTCGGCCCTGCCGGCCTCAACAATGCCGAGCGCCTGGCCTTGCTCAGTGATCCGGTAGCCCTGGCCCGCCTGCACGAGCAGGTCTGGAGCGAAGGGCACCCCGAGTGGCTCGCCGCCTGGCGTGACTCGATCAAGGCCGATCCGCACGCGCCGTTGCTGCCGCTGCAACCGCTGTCGTCCCAGGCCCAACCGGCCTGATTCAGACGCCCCCGAGGGTTCTCCTCGGGGGTGTTCGAGACGCGTGTCCTACAGCGTTTCGACCCTCTTCCGTATCTCTCTAACTCCTTGTTATTTCGAAACAAAAGACCCTCGTCCGGGGCGTATTGCCGTGCGCGCGGCTGGGTTAGCATCGCCCCGAATTTGACGTAGTCACAGGGGGATTCATGAATAAACGGTATTGTTCGGCACTGCTGATAGTCGCTGTCGCGTGGCTGCACATCGGCCTGGTCCAGGCCGGGGCGATTGATGACGCCGTTCGGCGCGGCGTGCTCAAGGTGGGCACCACGCCCACTTACGTTCCGTTTGAAATGACCGACAAACAGGGACATATCGTCGGCTTTGAAATCGATCTGCTCAGGGTGATGAGCCAGGCCCTGGGGGTGGAGCTGGAGCTGGTCAGCGTGCCCTATACGGAGCTGATGCCGGGGTTGCTGGCGAAGAAGTTCGACCTGATCGGCAGCGGCATGACGGTCACTCAGGAGCGCAACCTGAAACTGAATTTCAGCGACTCTTTCATCGTGGTCGGCCAGTCCGTGCTGCTGCACCCCAGCCTGCTCGGCAAGGTCGGCAGCGTTGAAGACCTCGACGACGCCAGCTACCGCATCGCCACCACCGAAGGCACCACCGGCGAGGCGGCGGCGCAACGCTTTCTCGGCGCGGCGCGATTAAGCAGTTTTGCCACGCCGGAGGAGGGTGTGCATCAGGTGGTGACCGGTGCGGCCGATGCCTTTATCCATGATGCGCCCTACAACCTGATCGCCCTGGGGCGCCCGGAAAACAGCGCGCTGCTGGCCCTGGAACAGCCGTTCACCTTCGAGCCACTGGCGTTTGGAGTAAAAAAGGGCGATTTCGACAGCCTCAACTGGATCAACCATTTCCTCAATCAGATCGCCCAGGACGGCACCTATGATCGCTTGCACGACAAGTGGTTTAAAGACACAGCCTGGTTGAAGGAAATCCACTGAAAGTCAACTTCTTACACATCAATCCGTTGGCGCTTTGCCGTGTGCATGCGTCTAGTCCTGCGCTTGGCTGCACCGTTGTGGGGCCTTTGCGACATACGCCGATAACAATTACCCGTGAAACCTTTGTGACGGGCATCGAGTGGGTTAGGATCGCACCCCGAAATGGTGCAGCCCGTTTGCGCGCCGACCTCATAAGAAACGTTCAGGGGACTTGATGATGAAAAAGTATCTTTCGATGCTGCTGCTCGGCGTCACGGCGCTGGTTGCCGCCACTGCGGCCCAGGCCGGCGCCATCGACGATGCGGTCAAGCGCGGCACGCTGAAAGTCGGCATGGACCCGACCTACATGCCGTTCGAGATGACCGACAAGCGTGGCGAGATCATCGGCTTTGAAGTCGACATCCTCAAGGCCCTGGCCAAGTCCATGGGCGTCAAGCTGGAGCTGGTCTCCACCGGTTATGACGGGATCATTCCGGCGTTCCTGACCGGCAAGTTCGACATGATCGGCAGCGGCATGACCCTGACCCAGGAGCGCAACCTGCGCCTGAACTTCAGCGAACCCTTCATCGTCGTCGGCCAGACCCTGCTGATTCGCAAGGACCTGGAAGGCACCATCAAGTCCTACAAGGACTTGAACGACGAGAAATACCGCTTGACCTCCAAGCTCGGCACCACCGGTGAGATGGTCGCCAAGAAGCTGATCTCCAAGGCCAAGTACCACGGCTATGACAACGAGCAGGAAGGCGTGCTGGACGTGGTCAACGGCAAGGCCGACGCCTTTGTGTATGACGCCCCCTACAACGTGGTTGCCGAGAAAAAAGTCGGTAACGGCAAGCTGGTATTCCTGGAAGAACCCTTCACCTTCGAACCGTTGGCGTTTGGCCTGAAAAAGGGTGACTACGACAGCATCAACTACATCAACAACTTCCTGCACCAGATCCGCAACGACGGCACCTACGATCGTATACATGACAAGTGGTTCAAGAGCTCCGAGTGGCTCAAGGACATGGAATAAGTTCGGCTGAATACCGAGTCGCGTCCTTCGCGAGCAAGCCCGCTCCCACATTTTTGACCGCATTCTCAAGTTGGAACTCGGTCAAGTGTGGGAGCGGGTTTGCTCGCGAAAGCGGCCTGACAGGCGACATCAATCCCGGAACCTGAAATGAAACAGAAAAAAGCCCAGTGGCCCTGGCACCTGCTGACCGTGGTCGTGCTGGTCGGCCTGGCCGGCGCGTTGTACTACGCCACGTCGTTGATGTCCTACGAATGGCGCTGGAACCGCGTACCGCAGTACTTCGCCTATCAGGCCGAAACGTCGCAGCGTGCCGCCGATATCTCCACCGTGGTCGAGCTGGTGCGCAAAGGCGATGTGGCCGAAGTGACCCTGCGCAACGATGCCGGCGTGGAGCAGAAGCTCAGCGTGGCCGACAACAGCCTGCAAGTGGCGCGCGGTGACGATGTGGCCGAGGGCGATGTGGTCGGTGTGACCCGGCATTGGGCGTTGGGGCCACTGATGTGGGGCTTGTGGACCACGTTGTGGCTGTCGGTGGTGTCCGGCATTCTCGGTTTGGCGATTGGTTTGGCGACCGGGTTGTGCCGTCTGTCCACTAATCCGACCTTGCGCGATCTATCGACGATCTACGTCGAACTGGTGCGTGGTACACCGCTGTTGGTGCAGATCTTCATTTTCTATTTCTTTATCGGCACGGTGCTCAACCTGTCCCGCGAGTTTGCCGGGATCGCCGCACTGTCGCTGTTCACCGGTGCCTATGTGGCCGAGATTGTGCGCGCCGGCGTGCAGTCCATCACCCGTGGCCAGAACGAAGCCGCGCGCTCCCTGGGCCTGAGTGCCAGCCAGTCGATGCGCCACGTGGTACTGCCGCAGGCGTTCAAGCGCGTGCTGCCGCCGCTGGCCGGGCAATTTATCAGCCTGGTGAAAGACACCTCGCTGGTGTCGGTGATCGCGATTACCGAACTGCTCAAGAGTGGCCGCGAGGTGATCACCACTTCGTTCTCGCCGTTTGAAATCCTGTTCTGCGTGGCAGGCCTGTACCTGCTGATCAACCTGCCGCTGTCGAAAATGGCCAGCCGGCTTGAGCGGAGGCTCGCGCAAAGTGATTGAAGTCCGCGATCTGGTAAAAGTCTTCGACACCCGTGGCCATGTGGTGCGCGCGGTGGATAACGTCACCACTCAAGTCGCCAAGGGCGAAGTGCTGGTGGTCATTGGCCCGTCGGGCTCCGGCAAGTCGACGTTCCTGCGCTGCCTCAACGGCCTGGAGGAATTCGATTCGGGTTCGGTGAGCATCGACGGCCTGCAACTGGCTGACCCGAAGACCGACGTGAACGCCTATCGCCGTGAAGTCGGCATGGTGTTCCAGCATTTCAACCTGTTCCCGCACATGACCGTGCTGGAAAACCTGTGCCTGGCGCAAAAAGTCGTGCGCAAGCGCGGCAAGCAGGAGCGTGAGGCCAAGGCCCTGGCGCTGCTGGAAAAGGTCGGTATTGCGCAGAAAGCCAACGAGTTCCCGTCGCGACTGTCCGGCGGCCAGCAACAGCGCGTGGCGATTGCCCGGGCGCTGGCGATGGAACCCAAGGTGATGCTGTTCGACGAACCGACCTCGGCGCTTGACCCGGAAATGGTCGGCGAAGTGCTGGACGTCATGAAGACCCTGGCCCTGGAAGGCATGACCATGGTCTGCGTGACCCACGAAATGGGTTTTGCCCGCGAAGTGGCGGACCGGGTGCTGTTCTTCGATCACGGTAAATTGCTCGAAGACGCGGCCCCGGCCGAGTTCTTCGACGCGCCGAAAGACCCACGGGCCCAGGCATTCCTACGTCAGGTCCTGTAACGCGCGAGGGGCGCTCAGACTTTGAACCGCCCCACACACTGTTGCAGATCCGTTCCCAGCCGCGCCAGCTCAAGACTCGCCGCCGCCGTCTGCTCACTGGCGGTGGCGGTCTGTTCCGAGGCGTCGCGGACTTTCAAGACACTTCGATTGATCTCCTCGGCGACTGCACTTTGCTCTTCAGCGGCTGCGGCGATCTGCGGGTTCATCTCCTGAATGACTGCCACGGTGCGGGCGATCTCGGTCAGGGCATCCCCGGCGTTGCGCGTCAGGGTGACGCTGTTGTCGGTCAGGGTGCGGCTGTAGTCCATGATGTCGGCCACTTGTTGCGTGCCGCTGTGCAAGCCCCCGATCAGCCCCTCGATTTCCTCGGCAGACTGTTGGGTCCGCTGCGCCAGGCTGCGGACCTCATCGGCAACCACCGCAAAGCCGCGGCCAGCTTCGCCAGCGCGTGCGGCTTCTATCGCGGCGTTGAGCGCCAGCAGGTTGGTCTGCTGTGACACGGACTTGATCACCTCCAGCACGCTGCCGATCTTCTGACTCTCGTGTTGCAGCGCCAGCATGGCCTGGCTTGAGCGCGCCATCTCATGGGCCAGGTGTTCAATCTGCGCGACGGCATCCGTCACCACCTGATCGCCCAATTCCGCTTGTTGATTGGCTTCGGCTGCGGCGATGGACGCCTGCTCGGCGTGGCGCGCCACCTCCTGGGCAGTGGCCAGCATCTGGTTCATGGCTGTCGCGACCTGCTCGGTTTCATCGCGCTGATGACTGACCCCGGCACGGGTTTGCACGGTGATGGCCGCCAGCTCCTCGGCAGCACTGGCGATTTGCCGGGCGTTATCGCTGATATTGCCAATCAGCCCGCGCAGGTTCAGGGTCATTTGCGCCATGCTGCGTTGCAACTGGCCCAGTTCGTCCCGGCGCCTGGTCTGTATGTCGTGGCTCAGGTCGCCCTCGGCAATGCGATGGGCGACGTCCAGTGCCTTGCGCAGCGGCTTGACGATTTGCCCGGCAATCACCCAGGCGGCCAGGACACCGAGGAGCAACGCGGCAGCGGTAACCCCCAGCATCTGGGTGCGGGCTTGCTCGGCCTCACTGTCGCGCCTGTGGGTCTGGTCCTGGCTCAATAGGTCGCTCTGCGCGAGCAGTTGATCCAGCTGTTGCTCCAGTTGGGTTTGCGTATTTTCCGTGGTCAGTTGGGTGTCCTTGAGACGCGTGAGGTAAGTGCGGGTGCCGAGCACGGTATTTTTCAGCAGGTTGCCGTCCACCGGCAGTTTCGCCACGGCGGCCTGGGCGGTTTCCAGGCTGCGCTCTGCGTCACCGATCGCCTGCGCGTAGGCCTCCAGCGAACTGGCGGCCCACGCGGGGCTCTGCGCGCGATCTTCGGCCTGCTCGATGGCCTGGCGCAGGTCTTCGATGGCATCCAGGGCTTTTGCGTCCTCCTGGTCAGGCAGGTCGCTGGCCAGTTGTGCCAGGACGTCGCCGGTTCGCGATGAGCTTTGTTTCAGCTGTTCACGGGCGCCCTCGCGCTTTTCAACCAGCAGGGGCACGTCCTTGAGTATGGTTTTGAACGACGCTGAAATGCGCGTCATTTCCTGCAGGTATTCGATGGGTTTGGGTATTTTCAGTCGGCCGGAAAGCTCCACCAGCAGATCGTCGACTTTGCCCATGCTGACACTCAATTTATTCAGGCTGTTGGTATCGTCGAGGGTGCGATAAACAATTCTGTCGGCGCGCAGTTCCTCGCCAGTCACCGCCAGTTGCGCAAGTATCGTCAGCGTTTGTGATCGATAGAGCGAGGCGGCCAGGGCCTGCCAGCCGGTGACGGCAATCACCAGGCTCAGGGCCAGGACCAGCGAGAATCCCAGGACCAGCTTGAGGGTGACGCTGGCGTCACCCAACAGGTGCGTCATTCGAGCAAACATGGTGACCCCTCCGACAAGAGAACAACGGGCGTTCTTGAGGTGCGCAAGCACATTGAACTGACTGAACGCTAGTTCTCGGGGCGCGACGGCGGGGCTGATAAGTGCGTAGGAAATTTCACAGGGTATGCGCGGCGACCCAGGACAGGTCGCCACGCGGGGCGGGCATCAGACGCGGAAGCGGCTGACCAGCGCTTGCAGGTGCGTGCCCAGGCGCGCCAGTTCGGTGCTCGACGCAGCGGTTTCTTCGCTGGCCGCAGCGGTCTGTTCGGAGATGTCGCGCACATTGAGCACGCTGCGGTTGATCTCTTCGGCCACGGCGCTTTGCTGCTCGGCGGCGGTGGCGATCTGCGAGTTCATCGCCTGGATGGTCGATACCGTGCGGGTGATGCTGCCCAGGGCGCTGCCGGCCCGGCGGGTCAGCTCGACGCTGCTGTCGGTGAGGCCACGGCTGTTGTCCATGATGTTCGCTACCTGCTGGGTGCCGCTTTGCAGGCCGACAATCAGCTCCTCGATCTCCTCGGTGGACTTCTGGGTGCGCTGGGCCAGGCTGCGCACTTCATCGGCCACTACCGCGAAGCCGCGGCCGGCTTCACCGGCCCGCGCGGCCTCGATCGCCGCGTTGAGGGCCAGCAGGTTGGTTTGCTGGGCCACGGACTTGATCACATCAAGCACGCTGCCGATCTTGTCGCTTTCGCGCTGCAGATGGCCCATGGCCTCGGTGGAGTTACCGACCTCGGTGGCCAGGCGTTCGATCTGGGCGATGGCTTCGCCGACGACCTTGTCGCCTTCACGGGCTTGTTGGTCGGCGGCTACAGCGGCCTCGGAAGCTTCTTCGGCGTTGCGCGCCACTTCCTGCACCGTGGCAGCCATTTCATTCATGGCGGTGGCGACTTGGTCGGTCTCGACTTTCTGGCTGTTGACGCCGGCGCTGGTCTGTTCCGTCACGGCCGACAACTGCTCGGCGGCGCTGGCGATCTGGGTGACGCCGTCGCTGATGCCGCCGATCAGTTCGCGCAGGCCTACGGTCATGCTTTGCATGGCGCGTTGCAACTGGCCCAGCTCGTCCTTGCGCAGGGAAGTGAGGTTGTGGCTCAGGTCGCCGGAGGCTACGCGCTCGGCGACTTTAAGGGTCTGGTTCAGCGGAATGACGATCTGGCGCGTGATGGCCCAGGCCGCGACGACGCCGAAGATCAGCGCCAGTGCGGTGGCCAGCAGCAACAACTGTTTGGCCTGCGCTGCGTCGGTATCGCGCACCACTGTCTGGGAAGCCGTGAGTTTTTCGCTATGACCCAGCAGCACATCGCCCTGGGTGTTCATGATTGCCAGGGCCGCGGCACTGGCGACCTGGGAGTCACGGTACTGGCTGACGGCCGCGCGGTAGGCTTGCAGCGAAACGCTGGCCTCTTGCAGGTTGGCCTGGAACTCGGCCGGCAGTTGGCCTTCGAGTTCGGTGATTTTCTTCAGGGCGTTGTCGATGGCATCCAGCGCCGGCTGTTCGGCCTCGACTTTTCCGCTGTAGGTGTAGCCGCGCACCTGGAAGCGTGATTGCTGGATCAGCTTGCTCAGGTCGACCACACGATTGAACTGGGTGACGCTGTCCCCTTGCAGCAGGGTTTTTTCGACTTCGTTGATCTTGGCGACGGCGTTGTCGGCGGTGTCGCCGAGTTTGCTACGAGCGCCTTCACGCTTTAGACCGGCCTGGACCATGGCGCCGAAGGCTTTTTTGTATTGGTTCAAGGCGTCCAGTTGTTGCTCGACCAGGGCCTTGTCGTCGGGTTGCTCGATCAGGGACTCAGCAGTTTTCAGGCCGTTTTCCAGCTGTGTGATCAGGTCATTGACCGCGCCGGTGCCCTGTTCGCCACGGCGGGTTTCGAAGTCCAGGCGCGCCAGGCGCAGGTCTTTGGTCAGCCCGGTGAGGCTGGAGATGAAGCCCAGCTTGTCACCACGGCTGATCACCTCGCCCAGCCCGGTCCAGCCGGTGAACGTGATCAACAGGGTCAGGATCAACACCAGGCCAAAACCTATGCCCAGCTTGCGGTTGACGCTCACATTCCCCAGCTTTTCGGCTAACCAACGATACATGCTGCGATCTCCCCTGGAACAAGGCTTGGACTTATCCAGGGGTTATCGGCAGGGCGGGAAGATTCTGTAGGCGAAAGGGGTTGTGGCGGGCTTGCCCTGTGTTGGACTGTGCAGCAGGGCCAATCCAGCAGAGTGCGGTGGGTCAGGTGTTTATGAGTGGTGGGTTTGGGGCCGCTTCGCAGCCCAACGCGGGGCAAGCCCGCTCACCACAAAAAGCCTGCCAGCCATAAAAATTTCACCTGTCTCAGCTGGCAGGTTTGCCAGATCGCCCCTGAAACACCTTCATCCGCAACAAGTGGGGGATCAGAACAAGCGGGCGAGCAGGGCGGTGACGGCGGTTTCGACCCGCAGGATGCGCGCGCCCAGCTGGACTGGCTGCATTCCGGCCTTGCTCAGCAGGTCCACTTCATAGGGTATCCAGCCACCTTCCGGGCCAATGGCCAGGGTCACCGGCGTATCCAGCCCGCGCGGGCACGCCGGGTGATCGCCCGGATGGCCGATCAGGCCCAGGGTGCCCTCGGTCATGGCCGGCAGGCGGTCTTCGACGAAGGGTTTGAAGCGCTTCTCGATGATGATCTCGGGCAGCACGGTGTCGCGCGCCTGTTCAAGGCCGAGGATCAGTTGCTCGCGGATCGCCTCGGGTTCCAGGAACGGGGTTTGCCAGAAACTCTTTTCGACCCGATAGCTGTTGACCAGCACCACCTTGGGCACGCCCATGGCTGCCACGGTCTGCAGCACCCGACGCAGCATCTTCGGGCGCGGCAGGGCCAGCAGCAGGGTCAGCGGCAGTTTGGCCGGGGGCGGCAGGTCGAAGCTCACTTGCAGCTCGGCTTCGTGTGCTTCAAGGCGTTGCAGTTGCGCATTGCCCATCAGCCCGCCAATGCGGCCGACACGCAAGTTGTCGCCGACCGCCGCGCGGTGGACGTCCTGCATATGCACCAGGCGCCGATCACGCAAGATGACGCGGTCGGCCGCGATGAAGTCGGCCTCTTCGAGCAGCAGCAGGTTCACGGCTGGGTCGCTGGCGGCTGGTCGTCGTCGGCGGGTTGGTCATCCGGATGTTCGCCGCGCTTGCTGATCAAGGCGCTGAACAGGATGCCGATCTCGAACAGCATCCACATCGGCACGGCGAGCAGGGTCTGGGAGAAAATGTCCGGCGGCGTGAGGATCATGCCGACCACGAAGCAGCCGATGATCACGTACGGGCGGATTTTCTTCAGGTACTTCACGTCGACCACGCCGATCCACACCAGCAGCACCACCGCCACCGGGATTTCGAAGGCCACGCCGAAGGCGAAGAACAGCGTCATCACGAAGTCGAGGTAGCTGGTGATGTCGGTCATCATCTCCACGCCGGCCGGGGTGGCGGCAGCGAAGAACTTGAAGATCAGCGGGAACACCAGGAAGTAGGCGAACGCCATGCCGGTGTAGAACAGCAGGATGCTCGACACCAGCAGCGGCACGGCGATGCGTTTCTCGTGCTTGTACAGCCCCGGCGCGATAAAGCCCCAGATCTGGTGCAGGATCACCGGGATGGCCAGGAACAGCGAGACCATCATGGTCAGCTTCAGCGGCGTGAGGAACGGCGACGAGACGTCGGTGGCGATCATCGTCGCGCCGGCCGGCAGGTACTGGCGCAAGGGCGTGGAGACGAAGGTGTAGATCTGCTGGGTGAAGGCGAACAGCCCGGCAAAGATGATGAAGATGGCCGCTACGCAACGCAGCAGGCGGGTACGCAACTCGGTGAGGTGCGAGACCAGCGGCATGTGCTGGTCGTTTTCCGGTTTATCAGCGCTCATGGGGCTCGCGGCGGCAATGTAGGGTCATGGGGAGCGGGCGACGCAACGGGCGTCGGCGCTGGCTCTGTCGGGGCGGGAACGCTCGGTGCCGGGGTCGGTTCCACCACGGGTGCAGGCTCGGCCGCGGCGGGCGGCGCGATACTGTGTTCCACCACAGGCTCCGCCGGTTTGGCGGGTTCCTGCACCGGAGACAGGATTTTGCGCGCTTCCTGCTCCAACGACAGGATATGTTCGTTGTGCAACTGGCGACGGATCTCGTCGGCGCCGATTTCCCGTTCAACTTCCTGTTTGATGGCGTTGAAACTGCGTTTCAGGCGCCCGATCCACAGGCCCGCCGTGCGTGCGGCACCGGGCAGGCGTTCCGGCCCGAGTACCAGCAAGGCAACCAGGCCGACGAGGAGCAGTTCAGAGAAGCTGATACCAAACATTAGTCAGTGCTCACGAGTCTTTGCGGGTCGGCTCTTCGACTTTTTCAGCCTGCACGTCGAAGGTACGACGCTCGGTGATCGGCTGGGTGGCCTGTGGGTGCACAGGCTGGGCCGGAGGCACCGGGTTGACGACCGGGTCGGCCGGCTTCTCATCGTCGTTCATGGCTTTGCGAAAGCCCTTGATCGACTCGCCCACGTCGGTGCCGAGGTTTTTCAGTTTCTTGGTGCCGAACACCAGTACCACCACCACCAGAATGACGATCCAGTGTTTCCAGTCAAAAATGCCCATGCTGCAATTCCTCTGTAAAAGTTATTCAGGCGGACGGGCGCGAGGCCTTTTCGGCATGCCCGGACAAGCCGAAGCGACGGTCCAGTTCATCCAGCACTGCCTGTGGATGCTGCCCCAGTTGGGCGAGCATGACCAGGCTGTGGAACCACAAGTCGGCGGTTTCGTAGATCACATCACTGCAGTCGCCGCTGACCTGGGCGTCCTTGGCGGCGATGATGGTCTCGATGGATTCTTCGCCGAGTTTTTCCAGAATCTTGTTCAAGCCCTTGTGGTACAGGCTGGCGACATAGGAGCTGTCGGCATCCGCGCCTTTGCGGTCTTCCAGCACCTGGGCCACACGGTTCAGGGTATCGCTCATGTTCAGTGTCCTGCGGAGTAGATGGCGTGCGGGTCTTTGAGCACCGGCTCGACAACCTTCCATTCGCCGTTCTCGAACACGCGATAGAAGCAGCTGTGACGGCCGGTGTGGCAGGCGATGTCGCCGATCTGCTCGACCATCAGGATCACCACGTCGGCGTCGCAGTCGATGCGCATCTCGTGCAGGGTCTGCACATGCCCGGACTCTTCGCCCTTGCGCCACAGTTTGCCACGTGAGCGTGACCAGTAGATGGCACGCTGCTCAGCGGCAGTCAGGCTCAGCGCCTCGCGGTTCATCCAGGCCATCATCAGGACGCGCCCGGTCTTGTAGTCCTGGGCAATGGCCGGCACCAGGCCGTCACTGTCCCACTTGATCTCGTCCAGCCAGTCTTTCATGTTCGGCTCCGGCAATTTGCGACAGTGTATAACCGGATTGGCTATCGACGCACGATCAGATAAACACCCACGGCGACCATGATGCCGGCCGGCCAGTGGCCCAATTGGTTCAGCGGCCCGCCGATGGCCAGCATCACGCCACCCACCAGGTGCGCTGCGCCGAGCAGGCGCAGGAACCAGTCGTCCTTGCGCTTCTGCCATGGCGGCGCCGGGTCCTTGGCATGGGGCTGGGACATGCGCTCCAGCAGGTCGCGGGTCATGTTGGCCAGGTGCGGCAGCTGTTCCATCTGGCTGTGCAGGTTGCCCAGCAAGGTTTTCGGGCTGACGCGCTCGCGCATCCAGCGTTCGAGGAACGGCTGCGCGGTGTTCCACAAGTCGAGGTCCGGGTAGAGCTGGCGGCCCAGGCCTTCGATGTTCAGCAAGGTCTTCTGCAGCAGCACCAGTTGTGGCTGCACTTCCATATTGAAGCGGCGCGCGGTCTGGAACAGGCGCATCAGCACCTGGCCGAAGGAAATATCTTTTAATGGTTTTTCGAAGATCGGCTCGCACACGGTGCGGATCGCCGCTTCGAATTCATTCAGCTTGGTTTCTGCCGGCACCCAGCCTGAGTCGATGTGCAACTGCGCCACACGGCGGTAGTCACGCTTGAAGAAGGCGAACAGGTTGCGCGCCAGGTAGTCCTGGTCTTCCGGGGTCAGGCTGCCGACGATGCCGCAGTCGATCGCAATGTATTGCGGGCTCCACGGGTTGACGGTGCTGACGAAGATGTTGCCCGGGTGCATGTCGGCGTGGAAGAAGCTGTCGCGGAACACCTGGGTGAAGAAGATCTCCACGCCGCGCTCGGCGAGCATCTTCATGTCGGTACGCTGGTCGGCGAGGGTGGCGAGGTCAGTGACCTGCACGCCGTAGATGCGCTCCATCACCAGCACTTTCGGGCGGCACCAGTCCCAATACACTTGTGGCACATAGAGCAACGGCGAGCCTTCGAAGTTGCGTTTGAGCTGGCTGGCGTTGGCCGCCTCGCGCAACAGGTCGAGTTCGTCGTAGATGGTTTTTTCGTAGTCGGCTACCACGTCCACCGGGTGCAGCAGGCGTGCATCCGCCGAGAAACGCTCGGCGGCGCGGGCGAGGATGAACAGCCACGCCAGGTCCTGGCCGATGATCGGCTTGAGGCCCGGACGAATTACCTTCACCACCACTTCTTCGCCGGTCTTGAGCTGCGCCGCGTGCACCTGCGCCACCGACGCCGAAGCCAGGGGCTCGACGTCGAAGCGGCTGAACACCTCGCTGATCTTCTTGCCCAGTTGGTCTTCGATGAGCTTCATCGACTGCTGGGAATCAAACGGCGGTACGCGGTCCTGCAACAGCATCAGTTCGTCGGCGATGTCTTCCGGCAGCAGGTCGCGGCGGGTCGACAGAATCTGCCCGAACTTGATGAAGATCGGCCCCAGGTCCTGCAGCGCCAGGCGCAGGCGCGCGCCACGGCTCAGCTCCAGCTGTTTGCGCGGGAACCAGCGCCACGGCAGCACATAGCGCACCGCGAGCAGGAACCAGGGCAGAGGCAGGGCGAACAGCAGGTCATCGAGGCGGTAGCGGATTACGACGCGCTGGATACGAAACAAACGGCGGACGGCGAGCAGCTTCATGCGTTATCGCTTGGATCAAGGGAACGGCTCAGGCGCTCGAAGCGGGCCTCGAGGCGTTCCAGGTCGATTTTGGCCTTGTCGAGTTCACGAAAGCGCGCTTGCGCTTCCCGTTCTCCGACCAGGGTGCGCGATTCTTCGCTCAGGTATTCGGCGAGGTTCTGATTGAGGCTGGCAAACCCCTGCTGGTACCAGCGCGAGCGGCTGCGCAGGTGTCCGCTGATCAGTTGGGTGGCCACGGGGCCGATCCAGCGGGACAGCTCGTATTCCCAGTCCAGCTCCAGGTCCTGCAGCACGGCGGCCAGGTCCATCAGCACCGCGCTGTCGCCTTCCAGCTCCACTTCGGGGCTGTGCAGGATGGCGGTCTTGTTGCGACTGAGCGCCAGGTGCAACAGGCTCGAGGCCGGCGCACGCAGGGTGCAGTCGGCCTCGGCGGCCCATTGGGTCGCGAGCAGCAGGCCTTCATCGCTGGGCAGGATAAACAGCTGCAAGGCGGGGCTGCGGCAGTCGACGGCAATCACCTTGCCGGTCAAGTGCGCCAGCCGCGCCAGGGCGGTGCTGTCCAGGCGCAGCACACGGTTGAGGCCGTGCTCTACGCTGGCGAGGAGGCCCGCGAACAACATCAGGGCTTGATGCCGCGGTGCAGGGCGACGATGCCCGAGGTCATGTTGTGGTAGGTCACGCGGTCGAAACCGGCCTCTACCATCATCGACTTCAGGGTTTCCTGGTCGGGGTGCATGCGGATCGATTCGGCCAGGTAGCGGTAGCTCTCGGCGTCATTGGTGATCAGCTTGCCCATCAGCGGCATGAAGGCGAACGAGTAGGTGTCGTAGACCTTCGACATCAGCGCATTGGTCGGCTTGGAGAACTCCAGGACCAACAGGCGGCCGCCCGGCTTGAGGACGCGCAGCATCGAGCGGATCGCGTCTTCCTTGTGGGTCACGTTACGCAGGCCGAATGCGATGGTCACGCAGTCGAAATGGTTGTCGGGGAACGGCAGTTTTTCCGCGTCGGCCTGGACGAATTCGATATTGCCGGCCACGCCCTTGTCGAGCAGGCGGTCACGGCCGACCTTGAGCATCGAACCGTTGATGTCCGCCAGGACCACCTGGCCGGTCGGGCCAACCAGCTTGGAGAACTTGGCTGCCAGGTCGCCCGTGCCGCCGGCGATATCCAGCACGCGGTTGCCGGTGCGAACACCCGACAGCTCGATGGTGAAGCGTTTCCACAGGCGGTGCATACCGCCGGAGAGCACGTCGTTCATCAGGTCGTACTTGGCCGCTACGGAGTGGAACACCTCAGCGACTTTTTCCGCTTTCTGGCTTTCCGGGACGTTCTTGAAGCCGAAGTGAGTGGTGGGTTCGGCATCGCTGCCTTTGCGCTGATCAGTCATATCGCTGTCACCAAAAGAGAATGCGGGACATGATAATCCCCAAGGCCTGCTTTGTCTTGGCAAGGCTGCAGGTAAGATGGGCGGTCACCGAGACCTTTTGCCGCATCGAAGGTATTCAAATCCCTATAAAGAGGAGTCATTGCAATGGCCCGTATAACCGTTGAACGTGCACATTCCCTGGGTAAAGAAGGCGCACGGGCAAAGGCCGACAAGTTGGCGCACAAACTCCAGGAGCAATATGGCCTCGAGCCGTCGTGGTCCGGCGATACCTTGAACCTCAAGCGTTCGGGGGTTAAAGGCACGGTAGTCGTCGCTGATGATTCACTGCGTATTGATGTGGAACTGGGGCTGTTGATGTCGGCCATGAGTGGCACGATCAAATCCGAAATCGAGAAAGCCCTGGATAAAGCCTTGGCCTGATCCGCGTGTACTTAGGGTGCCGATTCTAATTTTCCAGCCTACTTTGTGCCCAAGCCCTCAACTCCTGTGGGCCGTTCCTCCCCCCTTTTTCGCGTGAGGTGCACCATGGCCAAAGTTATTCTGAAGAAAAAAATCGACGCCCAGACCACTGCCCTGAGTGACGTTAAAACCTATGCCCGCAAGATTTGGCTGGCGGGTCTTGGTGCCTACGCCAAGGTCGGAAGCGAGGGTAGCGACTACTTCAAAGAGCTGGTTAAGACTGGTCAACATGTTGAAAGTAAAGGCAAAAAAGTTGCAGTTGAACAACTTGATGCTGCCAACAGTCAGATTGATCAAGTAAAGAGTAATGTCTCCGCGGTCAAAGGTCTGGTAGAAGTTCAGCTGGATAAAGTTGAAAAAGCTTTTGATACTCGTGTCGCCAGTGCCTTGAATCGAATCGGCATTGCGTCTAAACATGACGTGGAGACACTCTCTGCTAAGCTCGAAGAGCTGACGGCATTGCTCGAACGTGTCGCGCGTAAACACTAAGGAGACATCGGGATGGCTGTTAAAAAGACTACTCAGAAAGAAGGCAGCTCGTGGGTCGGGAAAGTTGAAGAATATTCCCGCAAGATCTGGCTGGCTGGTTTAGGCGTTTACTCGAAGATCGACAGTGACGGCAGTAAACTCTTCGAGACTTTGGTCAAGGACGGCGAAAAGGCCGAGAAGTTGACCAAGAGCACAGTCGGTAAACAAGTTAATGCCGCCAAGGCGACTGCCGGTTCACGCATCAGTGATGCGAAGAAACAGGTACTGGGTACTTGGAGCGAGCTTGAAGGGGCACTGGATACTCGCCTCAACAAAGCCATCTCGCGACTGGGCGTGCCTAGCCGTACTGAAGTGAAGGCCCTGCACACCAAGGTCGATACCCTGACCAAGCAAATCGAAAAACTCACGGGCGCCAAAGTGGCTCCGGTTAAAACCGCTGCGGCGAAACCGGCTGCCAAGCCAGCGGCCAAAACTGCTGCTGCCAAACCGGCCGCCAAGACCGCTGCCAAGCCTCTGGTGAAAGCTGCCGCCAAGCCGGCTGCCAAACCTGCGGCCAAGGCCCCTGCAAAAGCCGCGGCGAAACCCGCCGCCAAGCCTGCAGCCAAGACCGCCGCGGCCAAACCGGCCGCCAAGCCTGCGGCTAAACCTGTAGCGGCTAAAGCTGCAGCCAAGCCAGCGGCCAAACCGGCTGCCAAGCCTGCCGCCAAAGCAGCAGCAAAACCGGCCGCCAAGCCGGCAGCGAAAACCGCAGCAGCCAAACCTGCCGCCAAGCCAGCCGCCAAGCCAGCTGCCGCGAAACCGGCTGCCAAGCCCGCTGCTGCCAAACCGGCCGCCGCCAAGCCTGCGGCAAAACCCGCCGCCGCGAAGAAGCCCGCTGCAGCGAAAAAACCCGCAGCGGCCAAACCCGCCGTAGCGGCCAAGCCTGCCACCGCGCCAACGCCAACCGCGTCCTCAGCCAACTCGGTTTCCGCACCGACGCCCGCTGCTGTCACCCCGACTGCAACGCCGGTAACCCCGACGCCATCCAGTCAGTCCTGATTTCTACAGGACACAAAAAAACGCTCGGCCTACAGAGGTCGGGCGTTTTTTTTCATTTCTAATCGGTGTGATCCAGGTATTTGAGGGCCAATCGCTCGGTCGCCTGGCGTGCCGGCAACATCAAGTGCGGCGCCACCAGCATCATGATCTGGTACACCACCACCCGCACTTCGCCGTCGCGGTCGAGAATGCGCTGGTAGTCCAGGGAGAACAGCAGGGTCAGGGTGATCTGCTCCACCAGTTGCCCCAGTGCCTGGGTATCGCTGACCAGTTGCCCCGCCGTCTTCAACCGCGCCAGCAATGACGCCAGGGTGCGCTTGAGTGCAGTCAACAGGCCACGAATCCCCTTGGCCAGCTTCGGCAGGCGGCCGGCCAGGTTCGACAGGTCCTGGAACAAAAAACGGTAGTGCGCCATGCGCTCGACGATCAGGTGCAGGAACAGCCAGTAATCCTGGGCCTCCAGTTGCGCATCTGCCGGTGGGTCGAGCAGCGGCGCCAGCTCGTTCTGGAAGCGCTCGAACAGCCCGAGCACCAGCGGCTCCTTGCCATGGAAGTGGTAGTAGAGGTTGCCGGGGCTGATCCCCATTTCATTGGCCACCTCCATGGTCGACACGTTCGGTTCGCCCTTCTGGTTGAACAACTGCAGGGCACATTCAAGGATACGGTCGCGGGTCTTCATCCAGTCTTCTTAATGTGATCGTTGAGCTCAGCGCACCCGCACGTAAGTGCCTGGCGCCGCTTCCATCGGTGGATAGTTCTGGTTGCCCAGGGCGGTGAGGGTTTCGCGCTGTACGCCCGAGCGTTGCTGGATCCAGGTCAGCCACTGTGGCCACCAGCTGCCTTCGACGTGATCGGCGTCGTAGTACCAGGCACGCGGGTCGCTGCTCAGCTTGGGGTTTTCGACGTAGTTGGCCTTGGGGTTGCCCGGCGGGTTGAGGATGCTCTGGATATGCCCGCTGTTGGACAGCACGAAGCGCCGCTCGCCGCCCAGCAGTTGGGTGGAGCGGTACACCGCGTCCCACGGCGTGATGTGGTCGTTGATCCCGGCGACGCTGAAGCTGTCCACCGTGACCTTCTGTAAGTCGATGGGCGTGCCGCACACCTCCAGGCCGCCCGGATGGCTCAACGGGTTGTGCTTGAAGAAGTCCAGCAGGTCGCCATGCAGTGCGGCGGGCAGGCGCGTGTTGTCATTGTTCCAGTACAGGATGTCGAACGCCGGTGGCTCCTTGCCCAGCAGGTAATTGTTGATCCAGTAATTCCAGATCAGGTCATTGGGACGCATCCAGGCGAACACGCGCGCCATGTCGCGGCCGTCGAGCACGCCTTGCTGGTAGGAGCGGCGCTTGGCCGCCTCCAGGGTTTGCTCGTCGACAAACAGCGTGGCGGGGCTGTCGATCTGGCTGTCCAGCAGGCTCACCAGGTAACTGGCACTGGAGATGCGCCGCAGCTGGCGCTTGGCTTGCAGATGGCCTTGCAGGGCCGCGATGGTCAGGCCGCCGGCGCAGGCGCCCATCAGGTTGACTTCGCGGGCACCGGTGATCGCCCGGCACACGTTGAGCGCTTCTTCCAGCGCGGCCACATAGGTGGAAAGGCCCCATTCGCGATGGCGTACGTCCGGGTTGCGCCAACTGACGATGAACGTCTGCAGGCCGTTCTTCAGCGCGTACTGCACAAAACTGTTGGCCGGGCTCAGGTCGAAAATGTAGTACTTGTTGATTTGCGGCGGCACGATCAGCAGCGGCTTGGCGTACTGCTTTTCGCTCATGGGCTTGTACTGGATCAGCTCCAGCAGCTCGTTGCGAAACACTACCGAGCCCGGCGTGGTGGCCACGGTCTTGCCGACCTCGAAGGCCTGCTTGCTCACCTGGCGTGGCAGGCCGTGGTTGTGCAGCAGGTCGTCGAACAGGTTGCTCACGCCGCGCACCACGCTGTTGCCGCCGGAGTTGAGCAGCTCCTTGATGGCCAGCGGGTTGAGCAGAGTGTTGGACGGCGAGACGGCGTCGTTGATCAGGGCGAAGGCAAAATGCGCACGGGCGCGGTCATCGGCGCTCAAGGTGCTGTCATCGATCCAGTGGCGGGTCTGTTTCTGCCAGCTCAGATAGGCTTGCAGGCTGCGCCGGTAGAAGGGGTTGAGGGCCCAGGTCGGGTCGACAAAGCGGCTGTCGCGGGGATTGGGCTCGTGCACCGTTTCCCCCAGCAGTACGCGGCCCAGTTGACCGCCCAGCGCGAGCGCGTGACGGGCGGTATGCACCGGGTTGCGCAAGCCATGGGCGGCGACGCTGCGCAGGGTCGAGAGCAGATCCCGGCCGCGCAGGCCGGTGATCGCATTTTGCGCGTTGATGAACGCAGCGGGGGTGGGCGCCGGGTTCGTCACGGGTCTTTCTCGCATGAGCCAACACTCCTTCGTCAAGCCATCAACAGGCACGCCAATTCAGAACCATAGCCGGTTCTCGGCAAGTTGCGCGGCGGCGCAGTCCTTACACCGCCGGTCGCGGGTGAATCACCGCCCGCAGACGCTCCTCCTCGAGAAACTTCATGATGATCGGAGCCACGGCTTCCGCGCGGGTGATCAGGAACAGATGGCCGTCATCGATGATGTGCAACTGCGCGTTGGGAATGCGCCAGGCCAGCATGCGCATGTTGACCAGCGGGATCAGCGGGTCGTCGTCCCCGGCCAGCACCAGGGTAGGCTGGCGGATCTTGTGCAGCCAATGAATGCTGGTCCAGCCAAGCCCCGCGAACAGCTGCCAGTAGTAGCCGAGCTTGCCGGCCGAGCGCACTTTGCTGGCGTGTTCGGCGGCCAGTTTCGAGTCGCGGCGGAACGAGCCGCCATAGATCATCGGCGCAATGCGCACCACATGAGAGGGCTGGATATAGCGCCGTGGGCTCGCCATCAGCCACAGCACCTTGGGTTTGCCCGGCACCATAAAGGCGCCGGCGGCGGTGGCGGCCAGGATCAGCTTCTTGCAGCGCTCCGGGTAGTCATAGGCAAACTGCTGCGCCAGCGCGCCGCCCCAGGACACGCCCACCGCGTTGACCTGGCCGTAATCCAGGTAATCGAGCATGCGCGCCGTGAGCTTGGCCAAACCAGGAAACCGGTACGGCCGGCTGGGCGTCGAGGAACCGCCCACGCCCGGCACGTCGAAGGCGATCACTTCAAGGTCAGGGTCCAGGGCCTGGACGAACGGAAACACCAACTCAAGGTTGGCGCCGATGCCGTTGAAGATCAGCAACGGCGTCAAGTGCGGCTTGCCCGGGCGCACCGCCGTGCGGATGGTCTGGCCATCCAGGTCGATGGTGCGGAAGATGAACGGTTGCGGCATGGGCTTACCCTGCGAAGTGGCGCACTATTTCCCTGTCGGAATTCGGTCAGTGTGGGAGCGGGCTTGCTCGCGAAAGCGGTGTATCAGTCGAGTAAATAGTGACTGATCTAGCGCATTCGCGAGCAAGCCCGCTCCCACATTTGAGCGCATTCCAGCTACAAAACGGTGGTTCGTTTAGCGTTCGTGAACGTATGTCCCCGGCGCAGCCTCAGCTGCGGCGTAAGTTTTATTACCCAAAGTTGTCGGTGCCTTCTTCAGTTTCCCCGCCCGCTCCGCCTGCCAGGCCTGCCAATGCAGCCACCAGGAATCGGTGTGCTTGGTGGCATTCTCCTGCCATTCCAGCGCCTTGCCCGCCAAGCCATCGCTGGTCTGGTAGCGCGCCTTGGGGTTGCCCGGCGGGTTGAGGATGCTCTGGATGTGCCCGCTGCTGGACAACACAAACTCGACCTTGCCGCCAAACAGCTGCGCCGACTTGTAGCAGGACTGCCAGGGCGTGATGTGGTCGTTGGTACCGGCCAGTGAATAGATATCGGCGGTGACCTGCTTGAGGTCGATCGGCGTGCCGCACACTTCCAGTGCATTGGCGCGCACCAGTGGGTTGTTCTTGAACAGTTCGATCAGGTCGCCGTGGAAGGCCGCCGGCAAGCGCGTGGTGTCGTTGTTCCAGAACAGGATGTCGAACACCGGCGGCTCGTTGCCGAGCAGGTAGTTGTTCACCCAATAATTCCAGATCAGGTCGTTGGGGCGCATCCAGGCGAATACCTTGGCCATGTCGCGGCCTTCCAGCACGCCGGCCTGGTAGGAGTGGCGCTTGGCCGCTTCAAGGGTCTGCTCGTCGACGAACAGCGCCACCTGGGTGTCCAGCGTGGTGTCCAGCACACTCACCAGCAGGGTCAGGGCGTTGACCTTCTTCTCGCCCAGCGCCGCGTAGTGGCCCAGCAGCGCGGTGCAGGTGATGCCGCCGGAACAGGCGCCGAGCATGTTGATGTCTTTGCTGCCGGTGATCGCGGTGACCACATCGACGGCTTCTTTCAGTGCTTCGATATAGGTCGACAGGCCCCACTCGCGCTGCGCCTTGGTCGGGTTGCGCCAGCTGACGATAAACGTCTGCTGACCATTGCGCAGGCAGAAGCGCGCCAGGCTTTTATCCGGGCTCAGGTCGAACACATAGAATTTGTTGATCTGCGGCGGCACCACCAGCAATGGGCGCTCGTGCACCTGCTCGGTGGTCGGCTTGTACTGGATCAGCTCCAGCACGTCGTTGCGAAACACCACGGCGCCTTCGGTGGTGCCCAGGGTCTTGCCTACTTCGAAGGCACCCATGTTGACCTGGCTCGGCATGCCGCCGTTGTGCACCATGTCCTTGGCCAGGTGGGACAGGCCATCGAGCAGGCTCTTGCCGCCGGTTTCAAAGAAGCGCTTGACCGCTGCGGGGTTGGCCGCGCTGTTGGTGGGGGCCATGGCTTCGGTCATCAGGTTGATCACGAAGTGGCCGCGGCTGATGTCCTGTTCCGACAGGTTGCTGTCGCCGATCCACTCGTGCAGTTCCTTGCGCCACGCCAGGTAGGTCTGCAGGTAGCGTTTATAGAGCGGGTTCTGGGTCCAGGCCGGATCATTGAAGCGACGGTCGTCGCTCTCGGGCTGCAGCTGCGATTTGCCGAACATCACGTTCTTCAATTCGACGCCGAAGTGGGCCACATGCTTGACGCTGTGCAACGGTTGCTTGATGGCTTGGGTCAGCACCATCTTCGCCGAGGCGAGTAAATCCTTTTTTCGTAACGCGATGATCGGGTTGAGCCCCAAGGTGTTTTCCGAGGCCTGGCGTTTCAAGTCATCGTTATTCTTGTTACTCATCTACGACGCTCCATTGTCCGAAAGACGAGTACCGGGTACCGCTGCGCACCAGGTTTCGATACACAACACAAGCCAGGTACTGCGACTCGGGTGACCGTTGATACCGCATCGTCAAATGCAGGGAACTTGCCAGTTCCATTGGTTACCCGAGTTTAATTTTTTTCGCAAGCGGGCCAATCATTGGCCACGCGACAGGGCATTCAAGCAGATGAAATTAGAAAATGCCCTCTAAAGAGCAAGAAGCCTGGGCTAGAGCATCAGGCGCACGACCGATTCACTCGGATCGCGGGTTTTGCCGGCAGCCTTGAGCTCGACGAGATAATCGGCCCACAGCGCGTCCTGACGCACGGCCAGTTGGTAGAGGTAGTCCCAGGTGAACAAACCGCTGTCATGCCCGTCGTCGAAGGTCAATTTCAGTGCGTATTGGCCGGCGGGTTCGATCTTGGTCAAGCGTACATTGAGTTTGCCGAATTGCAGGATGGGTTTGCCGTGGCCCTGGACCTCGGCAGACGGCGAGTGCACCCGCAGCAGTTCGGCGGGCAACTGGTAGACCTCGTCTGGCCCATAGGTGAGGCCGAGGGTGTTGGAGGTTTTGTGCAGGTTGATGGCGGTAGGCAGTTTGGTCATTTGGGGAACCGCTCAGAGATGATCCTGAAGGAACCGGATCAATGTGGTAGCTGGGCTTGTGTGGGAGCTGGCTTGCCGGCGATAGCATCACCGCGGTGCTTCTGGCACTACGCGGCGATCCCATCGCGGGCAAGCCCGGCTCCCACAAAAGCCAGCGCTCACACAAGCTGGTCCGATGTAAGGCTTACAGGATATAACGAGACAGGTCTTCGTTCTGCGCCAATTCGCCCAAGTGGCTGTTGACGTAGTCCGCGTCGATCTTGATCGATTCGCCATTCTGCGCGCCCGCCATGTCACCCGCGCTGAAGGACACTTCCTCAAGCAGGCGCTCCAGCAGGGTGTGCAGGCGACGGGCACCGATGTTCTCGGTCTTCTCGTTGACCTGCCAGGCAATCTCCGCCAGGCGCTTGATGCCGTCCGGCAGGAACTCGATGCCCAGGCCTTCGGTTTTCAGCAGCTCACGGTACTGCTCGGTCAGCGACGCGTGCGGCTCGCTGAGGATGCGCTCGAAGTCGCCCGGGGTCAGCGCCTTGAGCTCGACGCGAATCGGCAGCCGGCCTTGCAGCTCGGGTACCAGGTCGCTGGGCTTGCTCAGGTGGAACGCACCGGAGGCGATAAACAGGATGTGGTCGGTCTTGACCATGCCCAGCTTGGTGTTCACGGTGCAACCTTCGATCAGCGGCAGCAGATCGCGCTGCACGCCTTCACGGGACACATCGACGCCGCCGGCGTTGCCGCGCTTGGCCACCTTGTCGATCTCATCGATAAACACGATGCCGTGCTGCTCGACCGCTTCCAGGGCCTTGGCCTTGAGCTCTTCCTCGTTCACCAGGCGCCCGGCTTCTTCGTCGCGCACCAGCTTCAGTGCTTCCTTCACCTTGAGCTTGCGGCTTTTCTTCTTGCCCTTGCCCATGTTGGCGAACAGGTTCTGCAACTGGCTGGTCATTTCTTCCATGCCAGGCGGTGCGGAGATGTCGACGCCGGAAACTTCGGCGACTTCGATCTCGATTTCCTTGTCGTCCAGCTGGCCTTCACGCAGGCGCTTGCGGAACAGCTGGCGGGTGTTGGAATCCGAGGCCGGTGCGGCGTCTTCGTTGAAGCCCATGCGCGCCGGTGGCAGCAGGGCGTCGAGGATGCGCTCTTCGGCGGCGTCTTCGGCGCGGTGGCTGACCTTGGTCATTTCCTGTTCGCGCAGCAGCTTCAGCGCGGCGTCGGCCAGGTCACGAATGATCGACTCGACGTCGCGGCCCACATAGCCCACTTCGGTGAACTTGGTGGCCTCGACCTTGATGAACGGCGCGTTGGCCAGCTTGGCCAGGCGTCGGGCGATCTCGGTCTTGCCCACGCCGGTCGGGCCGATCATCAGGATGTTCTTGGGGGTTACTTCAACGCGCAGTTCTTCGGGCAGTTGCATCCGGCGCCAGCGATTACGCAGCGCAATGGCAACGGCGCGCTTGGCATCGTCCTGGCCGATGATATGGCGATTGAGTTCATGGACGATTTCGCGGGGAGTCATGGACATAGTGTTTGGCGGCCTCAAGCAGGAATAAGCCTACGGCTTACTCGGCGAGGTCCTGCTCCTCAATGGTGAAGTTGTGGTTGGTGAACACGCAGATGTCGCCGGCAATGCCCAAGGCAGTCTCGACGATTTCGCGGGCCGACAGGTCGGTTTTCTTCAACAGTGCGCTGGCAGCCGCTTGTGCGTAGCCACCACCGGAACCCATGGCGATCAGGCCGTGTTCGGGCTCAACCACATCGCCGTTACCGGTGATGATCAGGGACGCGTCTTTGTTGGCGACTGCCAGCATGGCTTCCAGGCGGCTGAGGGAGCGGTCGGTGCGCCATTCTTTGGCAAGCTCGACAGCAGCGCGCACGAGGTGGCCCTGATGTTTTTCAAGCTGGCCTTCGAAACGTTCGAAAAGGGTGAAGGCGTCGGCGGTAGCGCCGGCAAAGCCCGCGAGAACCTGGCCGTGGTACAGGCGACGGACTTTTTTCGCGTTGCCTTTCATCACGGTGTTGCCAAGGGAAACCTGGCCGTCGCCGCCCATGACGACTTTGCCGTGGCGACGTACTGAAACGATGGTGGTCAAGGGGAGAGTCTCCACGCAGCGGGGCGAAAATGCCCTGATGGAAACTCATATGGGGGTGGCGGGGGGGATTTCAACCGTAGGGGTTTAAGGCGGACGAGTGGTGTTTATCGGTCTGACACATTTTTTAAGCGCACCCCAAAACCAAATGTGGGAGCGGGCTTGCCTGCGATGGTGGTGTGCCAGTCACTGAAAATATTGACTGTGATACCGCCATCGCCGGCAAGCCAGCTCCCACATGGGCCCTACTGTGTTCTCAGATTCAGCGGCTCTGGCGTTGTTGTAACAACAGGTTGCTAAACCCGGCGCCGGCCAGTTGTTTCTGTGCGACGGTCAGCTGTTCGCGGTTGCTGAACGGCCCTACCAGGACGCGATACCAGGTCGCGTCCTTGACCGTGCCGGACTCCACCGTCACCGTCTGGCCGAGCAGGATGATCTGCGCACGCACACGATCCGCATCCGCCTGTTTCGGGAACGAGCCCGCCTGCAGGAAGAATTTGGTCACCGGCGCCGCCTTGGTCTCTGCAACCGGCGGGGCTGGTGGTGGGGTGATCCCGGCCAGCGCCGCCTGGGCCCGTGCGGTGTCGATTTTCGCCGCTTCCGCAGGCGTTACCGGGGTGGTCGGCACTTGCGGCGTCGGCAGGGTTTTCTCCGGCACGGCGTCGGGCGGCACGATCACTTCCGATTCCGGCAGCAGCGTGTAGAAGTCGTACTTCGGCTTCACCGGTGCAGTCGGGCTCGGCGCAGTCTTGTTGGCTTCGGCGATTTTGGTGGCCTTCTGCTGCTCCTGCTTGACGCGTTTGACGTCATCGCCCTTGCCCGGCTCCAGCTTCATCAGAATCACCACAAACGCGCCGACCGCCAGGCCGATGGCCATCCACAACCAGCCTGGAATAGGCTTCTTCGCCGGTGCCTGGTAGCGGCTCGCGCCGCGCTTGGGTGCAGGTTTTTTCTTGGCAGCCAACTTACATACGCTCCAGGGTTTCCAGGCCTAACAGTTCCAGGCCTTGCTTGAGGGTCCGTCCAGCCAGTGCGGCGAGGCGCAGGCGACTTTGCTTCTGGGCTTCGTCGTCGGCGGTGAGGATGGGGCAATTCTCGTAGAAGCTGGAGAACAGACCGGCGACTTCGTACAGGTAGGTGCAGAGGATATGCGGCGTGCCTTTCTCGCCGACGCTGTTCAGCACTTCGCCGAATTGCGCCAGTTTCGCGGCCAATTCCTGCTCATGCGGGGCCTGGAGCACGATCTGGCCTTCGACTTCGCTGAAGTCCTTGCCGAGCTTGCGGAACACCCCGGCTACGCGGGTGTAGGCGTACAGCAGGTACGGCGCGGTGTTGCCTTCGAAGTTAAGCATCAGTTCGAAGTTGAAGCTGTAGTCGCTGGTGCGGTGCTTGGACAGGTCGGCGTATTTCACCGCGCCAATCCCCACCACGCGGGCGATGTTGCGCAGGTCGGCCTCGGCCAGCTCCGGGTTCTTTTCCTTCACCAGGTTGTAGGCACGCTCCTGGGCTTCGGTCAGCAGGTCGATCAGCTTCACGGTGCCGCCGTCGCGGGTCTTGAACGGGCGGCCATCGGCGCCGTTCATGGTGCCGAACCCCATGTGTTCCATGTGCATCGGGTGGGTGACAAACCCTGCGCGCCGCGCCACTTCGAACACCTGCTGGAAGTGCAGGGCCTGGCGCTGGTCGACGAAATACAGCGCCCGGTCGGCTTTCAGCACGCCGCTGCGGTAGCGCACGGCCGCCAGGTCCGTGGTGGCGTAGAGGTAGCCGCCGTCGGCCTTGACGATGATTACCGGCAGCGGCTCGCCGTCGGCAGTCTTGAACTCTTCGAGGAACACGCACTGGGCGCCGTTGCTTTCGACCAGCAGGCCCTTGGCCTTGAGGTCGTTGACCACGTTGATCAGGTCATCGTTGTAGGCGCTTTCGCCCATCACGTCGGCCGGGGTCAACTTGACGTTGAGCAGCTCGTAGATTTCCTGGCAGTGCGACAGCGAGATCTCCCGGAAGCGACCCCACAGCTCCAGGCATTCCTTGTCACCGGCTTGCAGCTTGACCACCAGGCCACGGGCGCGGTCGGCGAATTCTTCGGATTCGTCGAAACGCTTCTTGGCGGCGCGGTAGAAGTTCTCCAGGTCTGCCAGCTCGTTGCTGGTGATCGGGTTTTCCTGCAGATACGCCATCAACATGCCGAACTGGGTGCCCCAGTCGCCCACGTGGTTCTGGCGGATCACGGTGTCGCCGAGGAACTCCAGTACGCGTGCCACGCCGTCGCCGATGATGGTCGAACGCAGGTGGCCGACGTGCATTTCCTTGGCCAGGTTGGGCGCCGACAGGTCAATCGCCACGCGCTCGAGCGGGCCGGCCTTGCGCACGCCGATTTTTGCGTCAGCCAGGGCCGCGTCCAGGCGGGACGCCAGGGCCTGGGTGTTCTGGAAGAAGTTGATAAAGCCCGGGCCGGCGATTTCGGCCTTGGTGACCTGTGGGTCGGCGGGCAGGGCGGCGATGATTTTTTCCGCCAGGTCGCGCGGTTTCATGCCCGCAGGCTTGGCGAGCATCATCGCGATGTTGCTGGCGAAGTCGCCGTGGGTCTTGTCGCGGGTGTTTTCCACCTGGATCGCCGGCGTCAGGCCTTCAGGCAACACACCTTCGTTGACGAGTTGGGTGAGGGCTTGTTGGATCAGCTGGCGAATGGTGTCTTTCATGGTGTTCTCTTTCGACCGCAAGCGGCGGCGCGCGATGCGCAGGTGGAAAAACTGGGCATTATCCGTGGCGAGGGCGGGCTTGCCAACCGTTCAGGTTCTTCGGCAGACCTGCGGGCCTCATCGCGGGCAAGCCCGCTGCCACATTTAAGGGTATTCACATTTCAAAACGTGGGAGCCGGCTTGCCTGGGATAGCGATTTTGAAATCAGTACAAATCTACCGGGTCTACGTCCAACGACCATCGCACTTGCCGGCCACTGGGCATTTGCTCCAGGGCAAGCAACCAGCTACTTAATAGCCGATGCAGCGGTGCACGGGAGGTTGCCTGCAAGAGTAGCTGAGCACGATAGCGTCCGGCGCGGCGCTCCATGGGCGCGGGCACCGGGCCGAGCAATTCGATGCCGGTCAGACCCAGTTCGACGAGCAAACGTTCGGCTGCGCTGCAGGCTTCATCCAGGAAACCTTCGGCCTGCCCGGGTTTATGCGCTTCGGCGCGCAGCAGCGCCAAATGGGCAAAGGGTGGCAGTCCGGCGGAACGGCGCTCGCTCAGCGCCTGCTCGGCGAAGGCAAAGTAGCCTTGTTCTGTCAGTTGGATCAGCAGCGGATGGTCGGCCAAATGCGTCTGGATAATCACTTTGCCCGGCTCTTCGGCGCGTCCGGCGCGGCCCGCGACCTGCACGATCAACTGCGCCATGCGCTCGCTGGCGCGGAAGTCCCCGGAGAACAGGCCACCATCGGCATCCAGGATCGACACCAGGGTCACCCGTGGAAAATGATGCCCTTTGGCGAGCATCTGCGTGCCCACCAGAATGCATGGCTGGCCTTTCTGAATGGTGGCAAACAGCTGATTCATCGCATCTTTGCGCGAGGTGCTGTCGCGGTCGACCCGCAGCACCGGGTAGTCGGGGAACAGAATGCCCAGGCGTTCCTCGGCGCGCTCGGTGCCTGCGCCCACCGGCCGCAGGTCGACCTTGCCGCACTGCGGGCAGTGGCGCGGCACGCGTTCCACATGGCCGCAGTGATGGCAGCGCAATTCGCCGTAGCGCTGGTGCACGGTCATGCGCGCATCGCAGCGCTCGCACTCCGACATCCAGCCGCAGTCATGGCACAGCAGGGTCGGCGCAAAGCCACGGCGATTGAGAAACACCAATACCTGCTGCCCGGCGGCGAGGGTCTGGCCGATGGCTTGCTGCATGGGCCCGGAGATGCCGCTGTCGAGTGGACGACTCTTGACGTCCAGGCGCAGGAAGCGTGGCTGTTTGGCGCCCCCCGCGCGTTCATTCAAGCGTAGGAGTCCGTACCGGCCGGTGTAGGCGTTATGCAGGCTTTCCAGGGACGGCGTGGCCGAGCCCAGCACAATCGGGATGTCTTCCTGGCGCGCGCGCACCAGCGCCAGGTCGCGGGCGTGATAACGCAGGCCTTCCTGCTGTTTATAGGAGCCGTCGTGCTCCTCGTCGATGATGATCAGCCCGGGGTTCTTCATCGGCGTGAACAGCGCCGAACGCGTGCCGATAATAATGTCGGCCTCGCCATCGCGCGCCGCCAGCCACGACTCCAGGCGCTCCCGGTCGTTGACCGCCGAGTGCACCAGGGCAATGCGCGCATTGAAGCGCTGCTCGAAGCGCGCCAGGGTTTGCGGGCCCAGGTTGATCTCCGGGATCAACACCAGCGCCTGTTTGCCGGCCTGCAGGGTTTCACGGATCAGTTGCAGATAGACTTCGGTCTTGCCGCTGCCGGTGACGCCAGCCAGCAGGAACGCGTGGAAACTGTCGAAGCCTGCGCGAATGGCTTCGTACGCGGCGCGTTGTTCGGTGTTCAGCGGTAGCTCGGGCTGGGCCAGCCAGTGTTCGTGGCGCGGGTCCGGGGCATGCTTGCGGATTTCCACCTGCACCAGGCCCTTGGCCAACAGCAGGTCGAGGCTGTCCTTGCTCAGCATCAGCTTGCTCAACAGCTGATGCGCGACGCCGTGAGGATGTTGCGCCAGGGTGGCCAGGGCTTCACGCTGGCGCGGCGCGCGGGCGATGCGCGGGTCGTCGAGGCGCGCACCGGGCACCATCGACCAGAAGCGTTCCTGGCGCGCTTCGGCCAACTCGCCCTGGCGCAACAGCACCGGCAGTGCCCAGCTCAAGGTATCGCCGAGGCTGTGCTGGTAATACTGGGCGGTCCACAGGCACAGCTTGAACAGCTCCGGCGGCAGCGGTGGCGTGGCATCAAGGATCGCCAGGGCCGGCTTGAGCTTTTCGGCCGGCACCTCGCTGTGGTCGGCGACTTCCACCAGGATGCCGATCATCTCCCGCCGCCCGAATGGCACACGCACACGCATGCCCGGCTGCAACTGCGCCCGCAGCACGCCGGCCGGGGCCCGGTAGTCGAACAGGCGGCGCAGGGGCGAGGGCAGGGCTAGGCGCAAAATGGCGTCGGGCACGCGAGGGGTCTCATCTATAAAGGCAGGCGGTGGCGCAGGGGCGGGAGCCTAGCAGACCTGCGGTAGAGGTGTCCCGTCTCTGGTACAGGAGGCAGCACTTCTGTGGGCGCCGGGCGGGTTATGGTGGGCAGGCTTGCCCTGTGGTGTGCCGCAAGTTTTCTGATGAAAGGGGCTTTTATGTGTGTAAACGAGCGGAGGCGCCGCTTGCGTGATTAAAAAGGTCTGGTAGAATCCGCGGCCTAATTACGTGCGGTATTCGACAATAGTGTCGAGTGGCGGCACGCTAGCCCGAGGAAGTCACCATGAAAGCCGATATCCATCCAGCGTACGAAACCATCGAAGTCACCTGCAGCTGCGGCAACAAGTTCGAAACTCGTTCGAACCTGTGCAAGCCACTGGGTACTGACGTATGCAACGAGTGCCACCCGTTCTACACCGGTAAGCAGAAAACTCTGGACACCGGCGGCCGTGTACAGCGCTTCGCAGATCGCTTTGGTGCTTTCGGCAAGAAGCCTGCTGCTACTCCAGCAGAGTAAGGCTCAAAAGCCTTATGGGCTTTTGCCAGCTGTTGAAAAAGGCGTCCCTTGTGGGCGCCTTTTTTGTGCCTGGGATTTGGCTCTCGGCCGCGCAGGCCGAGGCGTTCTGCCCGGCACCGACGTCCCTGGCCCGTGTGGAAGTGCAGCGCGTGGTGGATGGCGACACGGTGCGCCTCAAGGATGGCCGCAGCGTGCGGCTGATTGGTATCAATGCGCCGGAGACCGGCAAGAAGGGCCGTGCGGACGAACCCTACGCCGTCGCCGCCCGTCAGCGTCTACAGGCGCTGGTCCAGGCCAGCGATGGGCGTGTCGGCCTGGTGGTGGGGCGCGAGCCTAAAGATCATTACGGGCGCACCCTGGCCCATCTCTATGGTGCCGACGGCAAGAACCTTGAGGCCCAACTGTTGGCCGAAGGGCTGGGCTTCCAAGTGGGTGTGGCGCCGAATGTTGACCTCGTCAGCTGTCAGCAGGCCGCTGAAAACACGGCCCGCAAGGCGCGGCTCGGTCTTTGGCGGCAATCGCCGGTGCAGGCCGTCACGCAACTCAAGCGTTCCGGGTTTGCCGTGGTCAGTGGCCGGGTCAACAAGGTCGAGCGTAATCGGGGCGGCGTCTGGATTGAGCTGCAGGGTTCACTGGTATTACGCATCGCCCCGGCTCTGGTCAGCCAATTCGACAGTGTCCTGCTCGATGGTCTGCAAGGGCGCACTGTTGAGGCGCGTGGTTGGGTGCAGGATCGTTCGCGACGCGGCGGCCTGAAAAGCGGCCAGGCACGTTGGCTGCTGCCACTGACCGATCCCGGGATGCTTAAATCGACGTTTTAAGAAAAAATTGTAGACATTTTTTAAGTCGATTGTGAACAGTTGAGCCCTTGTATCCCGCGGCTCTTGGCCGAAAGTCTTAGTGCAGGGCCCTTGACACCTGTGACTGCCCAGTCTTGTAGGGACTTTGCGACACGCGTATCCTCGGCGGTCCGTCGACCAACAGTAAAAGCGGAATGCCGATATGTCTGATTTGAAAACTGCCGCTCTCGAATATCATGCCCATCCTCGTCCAGGAAAGCTGAGTGTAGAGCTCACCAAAGCCACTGCCACCGCCCGCGACCTGTCGCTGGCCTACAGCCCTGGCGTTGCCGAGCCCGTACGTGAAATCGCCCGCGACCCTGAACTGGCGTACAAGTACACCGGCAAAGGCAACCTGGTTGCAGTGATTTCCGATGGCACCGCGATCCTGGGCCTGGGTAACCTCGGCCCATTGGCTTCCAAGCCAGTCATGGAAGGTAAAGGCGTGCTGTTCAAGCGCTTCGCCGGCATCGACGTTTTCGACATCGAAGTCGACTCCGAAAGCCCGCAGGCCTTCATCGACACCGTCAAGCGCATTTCCATCACCTTCGGTGGCATCAACCTGGAAGACATCAAGGCACCTGAGTGCTTCGAGATCGAAAAGGCCCTGATCGAGCAGTGCGACATTCCGGTATTCCACGATGACCAGCACGGCACCGCGATCGTTACCGCGGCCGGCATGATCAACGCCCTGGAAATCGCTGGCAAAACCCTGGCTGACGCCAAGATCGTCTGCCTGGGCGCTGGCGCTGCGGCCATCTCCTGCATGAAGTTGCTGGTGAGCATGGGCGCCAAGCTGGAAAACATCTTCATGGTCGACAGCAAGGGCGTGGTCCAGTCCGAGCGTACCGACCTGAACCAGTACAAGGCGATGTTTGCCCACGCCACCGAGAAGCGCACCCTGGCTGACGCCCTCGACGGTGCCGACGTGTTCGTCGGCCTGTCTGGTCCGAACCTGCTGAGCGCCGAAGGCCTGAAGTCCATGGCGGCCAACCCGATCGTGTTCGCCTGCTCCAACCCTGATCCAGAAATCTCTCCGGAGCTGGCGCACGCCACCCGCAGCGACGTGATCATGGCGACCGGCCGTTCGGACTACCCGAACCAGGTCAACAACGTCCTGGGCTTCCCGTTCATCTTCCGTGGTGCCCTGGACGTTCGCGCCAAGCGCATCAATGAAGAAATGAAAGTCGCCGCCGCCAACGCCCTGCGTGAACTGGCCAAGCTGCCGGTCCCTCAGGAAGTGTGCGACGCCTACGGTGGCATCAAGCTGGAATTCGGCCGTGAGTACATCATTCCGAAACCAATGGATAAGCGCCTGATCACCCTGATCTCCGATGCCGTGGCCAAGGCCGCGATCGAGACCGGTGTGGCTACCCTGCCGTATCCGAAGCACTACCCGCTGCAAAGCGTGGATGATGTGTTCAACGGCTAAGCCGTTGTAGCGCACAACAAAAAGCCCCGGCTCGCGAGAGTCGGGGCTTTTTGTTGGCTGGCAATTAGCTTGAGCCTTGCGGTGAGCTAAAGGTGGGAGCGGGCTTGCTCGCGAAGGCGGTGTGTCAGTCGGCCCATCTGAGCCTGACACTCCGCCTTCGCGAGCAAGCCCGCTCCCACATTGGATCTGTGCTCAGCCACAGATCCGATTAGAACAAGTCGATCGGCGCCGCCTCATCCGCTGGCAGCGGGCTGCCCGGCGCAACGCCATTGCCCAGCTCGTTGACCGACGGCGGGGTGTCTTCGCTCTTGAACAGTTCGAAGTACGCATTCGGCGTGCTTGGCGAGGCCGCGCGGCCACTGACCGGATCGATCCGCAGGCTGAGGATGCCTTCCGGCTCGGGTTGGGTATGCAGCGGCTTGTCCTTCAGGGCGGCGCCCATGTAGCTCATCCAGATCGGCAGCGCGACGGTGCCGCCGAACTCGCGACGGCCGAGGCTTTCCGGCTGGTCGTAGCCGGTCCACACGGTGGTCACGTAGTCGGCGTTGTAGCCGGAGAACCAGGCGTCCTTGGAATCGTTGGTGGTACCGGTCTTGCCCGCGATATCCGCCCGGCCCAGGGCCAGGGCGCGACGGCCGGTGCCTTTCTTGATCACGTCTTCCAGGATGCTGTTGAGGATATAGGTGGTACGGCCATCCACCACGCGCTCGGCCACGGCAGGTGCCTGCGGCTCGGTCGGGGCCGTGGCATTTGCCGCAGGCTGTGTACCTGGGGTCGGCTCGATGGTGATACCGCCGTTGCCCGGGGCCGCCACGCCATCGGTGGCCGCCACGCCGTTGACCACGTCACCCGGCACGCGTGGCGGGTTGGCAGTGAACAGGTTGTCGCCATTGCGGCTTTCGATCTTGTCGATCAGGTACGGCGTGATCTTGTAGCCGCCGTTGGCAAAGGTGCTCCAGCCGGTGGCGATCTCCATCGGCGTGAGGGTCGCGGTGCCCAGGGCCAGCGACAGGTTCGGCGGCAGGTCCGACTTGTTGAAGCCAAAGCGGGTGATGTAGTCGATGGTCTTGCCCACGCCCATCGCTTGCAGCAGTCGGATCGACACCAGGTTGCGCGACTTGTACAGCGCCTCGCGGATGCGGATCGGGCCGAGGAAGGTGTTGGTGTCGTTTTTCGGGCGCCAGACCTTGTCCAGGTACTCGTCGACAAACACGATCGGTGCATCGTTGACCAGGCTGGCGGCGGTATAACCGTTATCCAGTGCGGCGCTGTAGATGAACGGCTTGAAGCTCGACCCTGGTTGACGCTTGGCCTGGGTGGCGCGGTTGTAGTTGCTCTGCTCGAAGGCGAAGCCACCGACCAGCGCGCGGATTGCACCGTTCTGTGGGTCCAGCGATACCAGCGCGCCCTGGGCCAGCGGCACCTGGCTGAATTTGAGGCTGTCGTCCTTCTGGCGCTGCACGCGGATCAGGTCACCGACTTGCGCGACGTCCGACGGCTGCTTGGGCATCGGGCCCATGCTGTTGGTGTTCAGGAACGGGCGTGCCCATTTCATGCTGTCCCACGCCACATGCGCTTCGCCGGTGCGGGTCAGGACCTGCAAGCCATCTTTCTTCACCTGGGTGACGATGGCGGGCTCCAGGCCACTGATCGGGCGTTGCTTGCCCAGCTCGGTGGTCCAGGCGCTCAGGGTCTTGCCCGGCAGGCGCGATTCCGGGCCACGGTAGCCGTGGCGCTGGTCGTAGGTGACCAGGCCGGAATGCACCGACGTGTTGGCGATTTCCTGCAGGTCGCTCGGCACGGTGGTGGTCACGCGGAAACCTTCGGTGTAGGCCTCGCTGCCGTAGCGGCCGACCATCTCGGCGCGCGCCATTTCGGCGATATACGGCGCGTTCACTTCTGGCGTCGGTACGTGATAACTGGCGTTCAGCGGCTCGGCCACGGCGCTTTCGTAAGCGGCCTGGTCGATCTTGCCCAGCTTGTACATGCGCCCCAGGATCCAGTCGCGACGCTCCTTGCTGCGCGCCGGGTTGGCCAGCGGGTTGAAGCGCGACGGGGCCTTGGGCAGGCCGGCGATCATCGCCATCTGCGCCAGGCTGGCGTCACGGATCGACTTGCCGTAGTACACCTGCGAAGCCGCCTCGATCCCGTAGGCACGGTTGCCCAGATAGATTTTGTTGACGTACAGCTCGAGGATTTCATCCTTGGTCAGCTGGCGTTCGATCTGCAGCGCCAGGAGGATCTCGGTGGCTTTACGCGAAAAGCTGCGCTCGCTGGTGAGGAAGAAGTTCTTCGCCACCTGCATGGTGATGGTGCTGCCGCCGGATTGAATGTGTCCGCTTTTTACCAATTGTGTGGCTGCGCGCACCAGGCTGCTGGGGTCGACGCCATAGTGGTTGGCAAAATTATCGTCTTCGGCCGACAACAAGGCGCTGATGAAATTGGGTGGAATGTCGGCAAAACGGATCGGTGTGCGGCGCATTTCGCCGAACTCCGCGATCAGTTTTTCATCGCTGCTGTAGACCCGCAAAGGAATCTGCAACTGGATACTTCTCAGGGCCTCTACGGAGGGCAAACCCGGACTAAGGTAGAGATAGGCCCCGCTGAGCACGAGCAGCAGCCCGCAGACGATCGCGACAATGGAGTACCCGAAAAACTTCAGCAGACGAATCAAGGCTTTTGGATTTCCAGAGAAAAGAATGAGTTAGGCGTCGGGGCATGCATGGCAAACGATGGATCAACCCGAGCTGCAGATAAAAAGCGGGAAAAAACGCTGGGCATTAAAGCATTTTTCGGCTTCGGACGTCATTCGCACAGGTTCAACAAATCGACCGAATGCATGGCGCCCGACGGCAATCAGGCGGTATGACAGGCAAAGCTTTAGGGAGTTTTATGCGAAAGGGATTTTTCAGGCGAAAAACCGACACCCTCCTGGGCGTCGATATCAATGACACGGCCATCAGCCTGGTCGAATTGAGTCATTCAACCGGCGGTTACACCATTCAAGGCTACGCCACCCAGGCGCTGCCGGCGCATGCGGTGGTGGACGGTACCTTGCTGGATCTCGAGGGGATCGGGCGTGCCCTGCAGGCTGCATTGGCACGGCTGCAAACCTCGGCGCGCGGGGCTGCCGTGGCGGTGTCCGGGCCCTCGGTGATCACGCGGGTGATCGAAATGGAAGCAGGCCTCAGCGACGACGAGATGACATGGATGATCCAGATGGAGGCGGACCAGTACATCCCGTACCCATTGGATGACGTGAGCATCGACTTTCAGGTGCAAGGGCAAGTGTCCCAGGACCCGGCGCGGGTGCAGGTGCTGCTGGCTGCGTGCCTGAAGGCGCAGGTGGATGCACGCGAGGCGGTTTTGGCGCTGGCCGGGCTGGTGCCGAAGGTGGTGGACGTCGAAGCGTTTGCATTGGCGCGCGCTTGCAGTCAGGATTTCGCCAGCTTCACGCCGGGCCATCGAGTCGATGGTGCACAATGGGCCTTGGATGCCCAAGGGATGGGAATTGCTTGCGGGTTGGCCCTGAGGAGTTTCGCTTGATGACACGAATCAATCTTTTGCCTTGGCGGCAGGCGCTGGCAGAGCGGCGACGCAAGTACTTCCTCGCGTGTTTGCTGGCGTTCGCCTGTGTGGCGCTCGCAGCCGTATGGCTGGCGGACCAGGTGATCGACCAGGCGATTGACCGGCAAGTGACGCGCAATGACCACCTCGGCAAGGAAGTCGGCGTGCTCGATTCGCGTATCAAGACCATCGACGACCTGCAGGAGCAAAGCCAGCAACTGGCGGAGCGCATGAAGGTCGTACAGGACCTGCACGACTCCCGCTCATCCGGCGCCCAACTGCTGGACCAGTTGGCCCGCGCAGTGCCTGAAGGGGTACACCTGCATGAAGTCGTGGCGAAGGGCGACACGCTGAGCATCAGCGGCAGTGCTGAATCGAGCCAGGACATCGCCCAGTTGATGCGCCGCCTGGAGGCGTCTGAAGGCGCCCACGCCACGCGGCTGCAGCATGTACGCACCGAAGGCATGCGCGGCAACAATGAATTCCAGCTGATGGTGCGCCAGGGAGAGTCCACCGAGGCTCAACCATGAGCCTGCCCAGGCTCGATATTTCTGCACTCACTCACAACGCTGCAAAATGGCCCCTACCTGGCAAGGCCCTGCTGGGCTGTGCGCTGGTGGGCGTGGTGCTGGTGATGGGTGAGTGGATGTACCTCGGCCCGTCGCGGGAGCGGTTGCAGCAGCTGGAGCGCGAGGACGTCGCTTTGCAGCAGCAGCTTGCGCAAAAAAGCACCTTGTCGGCCAGCCTCGAGGCACGGGTCCATGAGCTTGCACTCAGGCAGGCGAAGTTCGACGAGCTGTTGCAGGCGCTGCCCGCCGAATCGCAGATGCCCGCTTTGCTGGAAGACACCGCTCGGTTGGCGCTGGCCAATGGTTTGCTGATCGAAAGCATCGCCCCGCTGGATGAGCAACCACGGTCTTTGCACGGCGAGCAGCCGGTGCAGATCGGCGTGACGGGCGCTTACCACGACCTGGCCACGTTCGTGAGTGCCTTGGGCGGCCTGGCACGACTCACCACGGTGCACGATGTCGCCCTGCGCCGTGATGGCAAGCTGCTGCGCCTGGACCTGCTGGCCCGGACCTATTGGCATGCGCAGCAGGGGCGTGGCATAGCCGTTCAGGCCCAGCCGTTTGTCTACGATGCTTTTGGCCTGCGCGACCCGTTCCAGCCGCTTGCCGTCCAGGTCGATCATGTGCGTGGCCGCGCGGCCCATGCGCCGGACCTCAGCCGGGCGCGAGGCATCCTCGAAAGCCTGGCGGTGGATCAGCTCGAAATGGTCGGCACCTTGTCTCGCGGGCTGCAGACCTATGCCTTGCTGCGTGCCGCCTCCACGGTGCATCGCCTCGCGGTCGGGGATTACCTGGGGCCGGACCACGGCCGGGTGACGGCCATCCATGAGGGGCATATAGAACTGGTGGAATTGTTCCCCGATGAACAGGGCGCATGGCTGGAGCGTCCGCGAACCCTCGCGTTAAACGTCAACTCATAACGGAATAAACCAATGAAAAGGACTTTCTCGTCCTTCGGTGTGGCGCTATGGATAGCGTTCACGGCACCGATGGCTGCTGCTGTGCCCAATCGTGTGGATCTGATCCAGCTGCCGCCCCCCGGCAGCGCGGCATCGAACACCTATACCGGCGACAAGCTGAACCTCAACTTCCAGAACATCGAGCTGCGCGCCGTGCTGCAGCAAATCGCCGATGTCGCGGGCCTCAACCTGGTGGCCAGCGACGACGTGCAGGGCTCGATCACCCTGCGCCTCAAGGATGTGCCGTGGGATCAGGCGCTCGACCTGGTGCTGCAGGCCAAGGGCCTGGATAAGCGGCTGAAAGCCGGTGTATTACTGGTGGCGCCTGCCGAGGAACTGGCTGCCCGCGAACTGTTGACGCTGGAGTCGCGCAAACAGATGGCCGAGCTGGCGCCCTTGCGCCGCGAGCTGCTGCAGGTCAATTACGCCAAGGCCGCGGACCTGGCCAAGCTGTTCCAGTCGGTGGCTGGCCTTGAAGGCAGCACCGATGAGCGCGGCTCGGTGGCGGTGGACGACCGCACCAATAACATCATCGCCTACCAGACCCGCGAGCGTTTGGACGAGCTGCGGCGAATCGTGGCGCAGCTGGATATCCCGGTGCGCCAGGTGATGATCGAGGCGAGGATTGTCGAGGCCAATGTCGATTACGACAAAAGCCTGGGCGTGCGCTGGGGAGGTGGACTCAGTCGCGGTGGTTGGGGCGCTGGCGGCATTCAGAAACCTTTGCCCGACGGCGTGGAACCTGTGGAAAACCCGGCCAGCGCGCCGTTTGTCGATATGGGCTCGCTGGCCGGGACCTCCGGCCTGGGCATCGCCTTCATCACCGATAATTTGCTGCTGGACCTTGAGCTGACCGCCATGGAGAAAACCGGTAACGGGGAAATTGTCTCGCAACCCAAAGTGGTCACCTCTGACAAGGAAACCGCGCGCATCCTCAAGGGCACCGAGATTCCCTACCAGGAATCCAGCTCCAGCGGTGCCACGTCGGTGTCGTTCAAGGAGGCTTCGCTGTCGCTGGAAGTCACCCCGCAGATCACCCCGGACGGCTGGGTGATCATGGAGGTCAAGGTCACGAAGGATGAGCCCGACTACCTGAACAAGCTCAATGACGTGCCGCCGATCAAGAAAAACGAGGTCAACGCCAAGGTGCTGGTCAAGGATGGGGAGACCATCGTGATTGGCGGGGTTTTCTCCAATACCCAAAGCAAAGTGGTAGATAAAGTGCCATTTTTGGGCGATGTGCCGTATCTTGGCCGCCTTTTCCGGCGCGATGTGCTGGCGGAGAAAAAATCCGAGCTGCTGGTATTCCTGACTCCGCGTATTATGAATAACCAGGCGATTGCTGTGAGTCGTTGATTCTGTGCGAAATTTGATTCTTGTAGGACCGATGGGGGCTGGAAAAAGCACCATCGGCCGTTTGCTGGCCAAAGAGCTGCGCCTGCCATTCAAAGATTCCGACAAGGAAATTGAATTGCGCACGGGTGCCAATATCCCATGGATCTTCGATAAGGAAGGCGAACTGGGCTTTCGCGACCGCGAGCAGGCGATGATTGCCGAGCTGTGCGGCTGCGATGGCGTGGTATTGGCGACCGGCGGTGGCGCGGTAATGCGCGAGGAAAACCGCCGGGCGCTGCATGCCGGCGGTCGCGTGGTCTATCTGCATGCGTCGGTGGAACAACAAGTGGGCCGTACCGCCCGCGATCGCAATCGCCCGTTGTTGCGCACCGCCGACCCGGCCAAGACCCTGCGGGATCTGCTGACGCTGCGCGACCCGCTGTATCGGGAGATCGCCGATCTGGTGGTGGAAACCGATGAGCGGCCACCGCGGATGGTGGTGCTCGACATTCTTGAGCGCCTGCAACGGCTGCCACCCCGTTAAAGCCAGGCTCGAAATGCGCTATTCTCGGCGGCGCGCTATCACCCTTGCGGGTGTGGCGTAGAGCCATCAGGCAACGTCTGATCTGGACGTTACCGGTCGTCAATACATCTTCAACGCGGGGACACATGCAGACACTTAAGGTCGATCTAGGCGAGCGCAGCTACCCGATCCATATTGGCGAAGGTCTGCTGGACCAGCCCGAGTTGCTCGCACCGCATATTGCCGGGCGGCAAGTGGCGATCATCTCCAACGAAACGGTCGCGCCGCTGTATCTTGAGCGTCTGAGCCGCAGCCTGTCGGCGTATTCCGTGATCTCGGTGATCTTGCCCGACGGCGAAGCCCACAAGAACTGGGAAACCCTGCAACTGATCTTTGACGGCCTGCTGACCGCACGTCATGACCGCCGTACCACCGTGGTCGCCCTGGGCGGCGGTGTGATCGGCGACATGGCCGGCTTTGCGGCCGCCTGCTATCAGCGTGGCGTGGACTTTATCCAGGTGCCGACCACCTTGCTGTCCCAGGTCGATTCCTCGGTGGGTGGCAAGACCGGTATCAACCACCCGCTGGGCAAGAATATGGTTGGTGCGTTCTACCAGCCCCAAGCCGTGCTGATCGACACCGCGACCCTCAACACCTTGCCGCCGCGCGAGCTGTCGGCGGGGTTGGCGGAAGTCATCAAGTACGGGCTGATCTGTGACGAGCCGTTCCTCACCTGGCTCGAAGAGCACGTAGACGCCCTGCGCAACCTGGACCAGGCGGCACTCACTGAAGCGATTTCCCGCTCCTGCGCCGCCAAGGCGCTGGTGGTGAATGCCGACGAACGGGAGTCCGGTGTACGGGCCACCTTGAACCTGGGTCACACCTTCGGCCATGCGATCGAAACCCACATGGGCTATGGTGTGTGGTTGCATGGGGAGGCCGTTGCGGCTGGCACTGTGATGGCATTGGAGATGTCGCACCGCCTGGGCTGGATCAGTGCCCAGGAGCGTGATCGTGGTATCCGCCTGTTCCAGCGCGCCGGTTTGCCGGTCATCCCGCCTGAGGAGATGACCGAGGCGGACTTCCTCGAACATATGGCGATAGACAAGAAAGTGATCGACGGTCGACTGCGACTGGTGCTGCTGCGCCACATGGGCGAAGCAGTGGTGACCGACGATTATCCGAAAGAGATTTTACAGGCCACGCTGGGAGCGGATTACCGCGCCCTGGCCCAGCTTAAAGGTTAATAAGATCCCGATGACTAGTTTGCATGCCGACGAGGCGTTCCTCGGCCATTACCAGCTCAGCCACGACCCCTTTGCTCCACGGGTGCCTGGCTTCAAATTTTTCCCGGCCCAGCGCAAGCCGGTGCTTGGGCAGTTGCACCATCTGGCGCGCTACAGCCAACTGCTGCTGGTGGTGACCGGCCCGTTGGGCAGCGGCAAGACCCTGCTGCGCCAGGCCCTGGTGGCCAGCACCAACAAGCAGTCGGTGCAGAGCGTGGTGGTCTCGGCTCGCGGCGCCGGTGATGCAGCGGGCGTATTGCGCCAAGTGGCCCAGGCGTTGGACGTGTCCACTGCCGAGCCGAGTGCGATCCTCAAGCAGGTGGTGCAGTTAGGCCTGACCGGCCAGGAAGTCTACCTGCTGGTGGATGACGCCGAACAACTCGACGAATCCGCCCTGGAAGCACTGCTGGCGCTGGCGGCGGGTACGCCCGAAGGTCGCCCCCATGTGTTCCTGTTCGGTGAGTCTTCGTTGATCGCCGATCTGGAGCAGATCAGTGGCGATCAGGAACTGTTCCACGTCATCGAATTGCAGCCGTACGAAGAGGAAGAAACCCGCGAATACCTGGCTCAACGCCTTGAAGGCGCAGGGCAGGGCATCGAACTTTTCTCCGCTGCGCAGATCTCTGATATTCACGAAAGCTCCGACGGCTGGCCTGGCACCATCAACCAGGTCGCCCGCGATGCCATGATCGAAGCCATGATTGCCAGCCGCTCTGCGGTCAAGCGTCCAAAGATGGGGTTCACTATGCCTAAGAAGCACGTATTGGCGATTTCCGCCGTTGTCGTGGTCGCCGTTGCCGCTGCCTGGCTGATCCCGGGTCGCAGCAAGGCACCGACGACTGCCGGCGCGCCAACCGAACAGGCGCAGTTGCCACTGGGCAAGCCCACGCCAAATGTCGAGTTCGCCAACTCCGGCCAACCGACCAACCTGCCGATGGTCGGCCAGCCGGTGATGCGCGGCCCGCTCGCCGAAGAAGCCGGCGGCATCTCCGAAGGCGACGACGGCGTGCCGGTGGAAGGCTCCAGTGCCACACCGCCGACGGTCACCACCACTGCACCACCTGCGGGTGTGCCAGCGGGCCAGCCGGCTGCCAAGCCGACGCCGGCACCTACCGTCGCCACGGCCAAGCCTGCGCCAGTGACCAAGCCGGTCGCCCCTGCGCCAGCCGCCAAGCCCGCTCCGGCACCGGCTGCCAAGCCTGCAGAAAAACCCGCCGCCACCGTTGCCAAGGCTGGCGCCGCCGGCAGCAGCTGGTACACCAGCCAGCCGACCGGTAACTTCGTGGTGCAGATCCTCGGCACCAGCTCCGAAGCCAACGCCCAGGCGTTCGTGAAAGAGCAGGGTGGCGAGTACCGTTATTTCAAGAAAGTGCTCAACGGCAAGCCTCTCTACGTGATCACCTACGGCAGTTTCTCCAGCCGTGCCGCTGCTGATTCTGCGATCAAAACCTTGCCAGCGAAGGTCCAGGCTGGTAAACCTTGGCCACGCACTGTTGCCAGCGTTCAACAAGAACTCGCAACAACTCGCTGAAGATCCGGCGGCCTTACCCAGGCCGCCCTCCCGGCACCTCAAAAAAACTACAACAGCGTGCAGCCCTGAAGGCCGCGCGCTTTGTGGTGTCTGCGTCACAGTAGCTTTTGAGTCGTAGCGGTCAGAATTAAAAAAGTTTTGACTAGCACAGCATATCGCTTTAAACCTTTCATAAATGCGACATAGATTTGCGACATTTCGTCGCTAAATTTGTGAGCGTTCGTGTCGGTGTGTACAATGACCTCCCTTTTGCCCCCGCTAAGCCGGCGTACGTTCGGCGTGGAAGGTAACCGGTTGAATTGAAAAGAAATTTGCCTCGATATAAGAGGCAGCCTGGTGAGAAAGTGTCTATGAAAGCAGGTCTGTACCAACCCGATGAATTCAAGGATAACTGCGGTTTCGGCCTGATAGCCCATATGCAGGGCGAGCCCAGTCATACCCTTTTGCAAACGGCCATCGAGGCCCTGACCTGCATGACCCACCGCGGTGGGATCAACGCCGACGGCAAGACCGGTGACGGTTGTGGCTTGCTGATTCAAAAGCCCGACCAGTTCCTGCGTGCTGTCGCCAAGGAGCATTTCGGCACCGATTTGCCCAAGCAGTACGCCGTGGGCATGGTGTTCTTCAACCAGGACCCGGTCAAAGCCGAAGCCGCTCGCGAGAACATGAACCGCGAGATACTGGCTGCCGGCCTGCAACTCGTCGGCTGGCGCAAAGTGCCGATCGACACCAGCGTGCTCGGCCGCCTGGCCCTGGAGCGCCTGCCGCAGATCGAGCAAGTGTTCATTGCCGGTGATGGCCTGAGCGACCAGGACATGGCGATCAAGCTGTTCACCTCGCGTCGTCGTTCGTCCGTGGCCAACGCCGCCGACACCGACCACTACATCTGCAGCTTTTCCCACAAGACCATCATTTATAAAGGCCTGATGATGCCGGCGGACTTGACCGCCTTCTATCCAGACCTGAGCGATGAGCGCCTGCAAACCGCGATCTGCGTGTTCCACCAGCGCTTCTCCACCAACACCCTGCCGAAATGGCCGCTGGCCCAGCCATTCCGCTTCCTCGCCCACAACGGCGAGATCAACACCATCACCGGCAACCGCAACTGGGCCGTGGCCCGTCGCACCAAGTTCGCCAACGATTTGATGGACCTGGAAGAGCTCGGCCCGCTGGTCAACCGCGTCGGTTCCGACTCCTCCAGCATGGACAACATGCTCGAGCTGATGGTCACCGGCGGCATCGACCTGTTCCGTGGCGTGCGCATGATCATTCCGCCAGCGTGGCAGAACGTCGAAACCATGGACCCGGATCTGCGTGCATTCTACGAGTACAACTCGATGCACATGGAGCCGTGGGACGGCCCGGCCGGCGTGGTCATGACCGACGGTCGCTACGCCGTGTGCCTGCTCGACCGCAACGGCCTGCGCCCGGCGCGTTGGGTGACCACCACCAACGGCTTCATCACCCTGGCGTCGGAAATCGGCGTGTGGAACTACCAGCCTGAAGACGTGATCGCCAAGGGCCGTGTAGGCCCTGGCCAGATCCTGGCCGTGGACACCGAGACCGGGCAGATCCTCGACACCGACGCGATCGACAACCGCTTGAAGTCGCGTCACCCGTACAAGCAATGGCTGCGCAAGAACGCCCTGCGCATCCAGGCGACCATGGAAGACAACGACCACGGTTCGGCTTTCTACGACGTCGACCAGCTCAAGCAGTACATGAAGATGTACCAGGTCACCTTCGAGGAACGCGATCAGGTGCTGCGTCCGCTTGGCGAGCAAGGCTACGAGGCGGTCGGCTCCATGGGCGACGACACGCCGATGGCCGTGCTGTCCCAGCGCGTGCGCACGCCGTACGACTATTTCCGCCAGCAGTTCGCCCAGGTGACCAACCCGCCGATCGATCCGCTGCGTGAAGCCATCGTGATGTCCCTGGAAGTCTGCCTCGGTGCCGAGCGCAACATCTTCCAGGAATCGCCTGAGCACGCTTCTCGCGTGATCCTCAGCTCGCCAGTGATTTCGCCGGCCAAGTGGCGCTCGCTGATGACCCTGGATCGCCCGGGCTTCGACCGCCAGATCATCGACCTCAACTACGACGAGAGCCTCGGCCTTGAAGCCGCTGTGCGCAATGTCGCCGACCAGGCCGAAGAAGCCGTGCGCGCCGGTCGTACCCAGATCGTGCTGACCGACCGCCACATCGCGCCGGGCAAGCTGCCGATCCACGCGTCCCTGGCCACCGGCGCGGTACACCACCGCCTGACCGAAAAAGGCCTGCGCTGCGATTCCAACATCCTCGTCGAAACCGCTACTGCCCGTGACCCGCATCACTTTGCGGTGCTGATCGGCTTCGGCGCCTCGGCGGTGTACCCGTTCCTGGCGTACGAAGTCCTCGGCGACCTGATCCGTACCGGCGAAGTCCTCGGCGATCTCTACGAGGTGTTCAAGAACTACCGTAAAGGCATCACCAAGGGCCTGCTGAAGATCCTGTCGAAGATGGGCATCTCCACCGTCACCTCGTACCGTGGCGCGCAACTGTTCGAGGCCATCGGCCTGTCCGAAGAAGTCTGCGAGCTGAGCTTCCGTGGTGTGCCGAGCCGTATCAAGGGCGCGCGTTTCGTCGATATCGAAGCCGAGCAGAAAGCCCTGGCGGCCGAAGCCTGGAGCGCGCGCAAGCCGATCCAGCAAGGCGGCCTGCTGAAGTTCGTCCACGGCGGCGAATACCATGCGTACAACCCGGACGTGGTCAACACCCTGCAAGCTGCCGTGCAGCAGGGCGACTACGCCAAGTTCAAGGAATACACGAGCCTGGTGGATAACCGCCCGGTGTCGATGATCCGCGACCTGTTCAAGGTGAAGACCCTGGACACCGCGATGGACATCAACGAAGTCGAGCCGCTGGAGTCGATCCTCAAGCGTTTCGACTCCGCCGGTATTTCCCTGGGCGCCTTGTCGCCCGAGGCTCACGAAGCCCTGGCCGAAGCCATGAACCGCCTGGGTGCGCGTTCCAACTCCGGTGAAGGCGGTGAAGACCCGGCGCGCTACGGCACCATCAAGAGTTCGAAAATCAAGCAGGTGGCCACCGGCCGTTTTGGTGTGACCCCGGAATACCTGGTCAACGCCGAAGTGCTGCAGATCAAGGTTGCCCAGGGCGCCAAGCCCGGTGAGGGCGGCCAGCTGCCAGGCGGCAAGGTCAACGGCCTGATCGCCAAGCTGCGTTACGCAGTACCCGGCGTGACCCTGATCTCGCCTCCGCCGCACCACGACATCTATTCGATCGAAGACTTGTCGCAGCTGATTTTTGACTTGAAACAAGTCAACCCGCAGGCCCTGGTCTCGGTGAAGCTGGTGGCGGAAGCCGGCGTGGGCACCATCGCCGCTGGCGTGGCCAAGGCCTATGCCGACCTGATCACCATCTCCGGCTACGACGGCGGCACCGGCGCATCGCCGCTGACCTCGATCAAGTACGCCGGCGCGCCGTGGGAACTCGGCCTGGCTGAAACCCACCAGACCCTGCGCGGCAACGACCTGCGCGGCAAGGTCCGGGTGCAGACCGACGGCGGCCTGAAAACCGGCCTCGACGTGATCAAGGCTGCGATCCTCGGCGCCGAGAGCTTCGGCTTCGGTACTGCGCCAATGATCGCCCTGGGCTGCAAATACCTGCGCATCTGCCACCTGAACAACTGCGCCACCGGCGTCGCGACCCAGAACGAGAAGCTGCGCAAGGATCACTACATCGGCACCGTCGACATGGTGGTGAACTTCTTCACCTACGTCGCCGAAGAGACCCGTGAGTGGCTGGCCAAGCTGGGTGTGCGTTCCCTCGAAGAGCTGATCGGGCGTACCGACCTGCTGGATATCCTCGAAGGCCAGACCGCCAAGCAGAACCACCTCGACCTGACGCCGCTGTTGGGCAGTGATCATATCCCGGCCGACAAGCCGCAATTCTGCCAGGTGGACCGCAACCCGCCGTTCGACAAAGGCCTGTTGGCCGAGAAGATGGTCGAGATGGCCAGTTCCTCGATCAACGATGCCAGCGGTGGCGAGTTCGCCCTGGATATCTGCAACTGCGACCGTTCCATCGGCGCACGGATCTCCGGCGAAATCGCGCGCAAGCACGGCAACCAGGGGATGGCGAAAGCACCGATCACCTTCCGCTTCAAGGGCACCGCTGGCCAGAGTTTCGGCGTGTGGAATGCCGGCGGCCTGCACATGTACCTGGAAGGCGATGCCAACGACTACGTGGGCAAGGGCATGACCGGCGGCAAGCTGGTGATCGTTCCGCCTGCAGGCAGCGTGTACAAGACCCAGGACAGTGCCATCATCGGCAACACCTGCTTGTACGGCGCCACCGGTGGCAAGCTGTTCGCCGCCGGTACGGCCGGTGAGCGTTTCGCCGTGCGTAACTCCGGTGCCCACACCGTGGTGGAAGGTACCGGCGATCACTGCTGCGAGTACATGACCGGTGGCTTTGTCGCGGTACTGGGCAAGACTGGTTACAACTTCGGTTCGGGCATGACCGGCGGTTTCGCCTACGTGCTCGACCAGGACAACACCTTCGTCGACAAGGTCAACCACGAGTTGGTCGAGATCCAGCGGATCAGCGGCGAAGCCATGGAATCCTACCGGAACCACTTGCAGCACGTGCTGGACGAGTACGTCGAGGAGACCGGCAGCGAATGGGGTCGTAACCTCGCCGAAAACCTCGATGATTACCTGCGTCGTTTCTGGCTGGTCAAGCCCAAGGCTGCCAACTTGAAGTCGTTGCTTTCCAGCATCCGTGCCAACCCGCAATAAGTGCAGTCGCCAGCGGCAAGCTTCAAGCCGCAAGTGAAATGCAGTGCGCGGTATGCCGGTTAATGTGATTTTCTTGCAGCTTCAAGCTTGCCGCTTGGAGCTGTCGTGTAAGAGGTTTTGAAGATGGGCGAACGTCTCAATAACGACTTCCAATTCATCGATGTCGGGCGCAAAGATCCGAAGAAGAAACTGTTGCGTCAACGCAAGAAGGAGTTCGTGGAAATCTACGAACCCTTCAAGCCCCAGCACTCGGCCGACCAGGCCCACCGCTGCCTGGGTTGCGGTAACCCGTATTGCGAATGGAAGTGCCCGGTGCACAACTTCATTCCCAACTGGCTCAAGTTGGTGGCCGAGGGCAACATCCTTGCCGCCGCCGAGCTGTCGCACCAGACCAACACCTTGCCGGAAGTGTGTGGGCGGGTGTGCCCGCAGGATCGTCTGTGCGAAGGCGCGTGCACCCTCAACGACGGCTTCGGCGCGGTGACGATCGGTTCGGTGGAGAAGTACATCACCGACACCGCGTTCGCCATGGGCTGGCGTCCGGACATGTCCAAGGTCAAGCCGACCGGCAAGCGCGTTGCGATCATCGGCGCGGGCCCGGCGGGCCTGGGCTGTGCCGACGTGCTGGTGCGTGGCGGCGTGACCCCGGTAGTGTTCGACAAGAACCCGGAAATCGGTGGCCTGCTGACCTTCGGCATCCCCGAGTTCAAGCTGGAAAAAACCGTCCTGAGCAATCGCCGTGAAGTCTTCACCGGCATGGGTATCGAGTTCCGTCTCAATACCGAAATCGGCAAAGACATCACCATGGAGCAACTGCTCGAGGAATACGATGCGGTGTTCATGGGCATGGGCACCTACACCTACATGAAAGGCGGTTTTGCCGGTGAGGACCTGCCGGGGGTGTATGACGCGCTCGACTTCCTGATCGCCAACGTCAATCGCAACCTGGGCTTTGAAAAGTCGCCGGAAGATTTCGTCGACATGAAAGGCAAGAAGGTCGTGGTACTCGGCGGTGGCGACACTGCGATGGACTGCAACCGTACCTCGATCCGCCAGGGCGCCAAGTCGGTGACCTGTGCGTACCGTCGTGACGAAGCGAACATGCCCGGCTCGCGCAAAGAGGTGAAGAACGCCAAGGAAGAAGGGGTGAAATTCCTCTACAACCGCCAGCCGATCGCTATCGTCGGTGAAGACCGCGTCGAAGGCGTGAAGGTGGTCGAGACCCGTCTCGGCGAACCGGACGCCCGTGGCCGTCGCAGCCCCGAGCCGATCCCGGGTTCCGAAGAGATCATCCCGGCCGATGCCGTGGTCATCGCATTCGGTTTCCGCCCAAGCCCGGCGCCGTGGTTCGAACAGTTCCAGATCCAGACCGACAGCCAGGGCCGCGTCGTCGCCCCGGAACAAGGCCAGTACAAGCACCAGACCAGCAACCCGAAAATCTTCGCCGGTGGCGATATGGTGCGCGGTTCTGACCTGGTCGTGACGGCGATCTTCGAAGGCCGCAATGCCGCCGAAGGGATCCTGGATTACCTGGGCGTCTGACGACGCCAGCAGCCAGCTTCAAGCAATGAGCTGCACGCTGGAAGCCCCGATACTTGGGGCTTGCAGCTTGAAACTTGGCGCTGCTTTTATGCGACAAATTGACCCGATAGACAAAAGGCACGGCGCATTCCGTGCCTTTTGCGTCGCGCTCTGAGAAAATGCCCGCACTTTTTTTGCGGATGCCGACATGACTGCCCTCAAGAACGACCGTTTCCTTCGTGCCCTGCTCAAGCAACCCGTGGACGTCACCCCTGTGTGGATGATGCGCCAGGCCGGTCGCTACTTGCCGGAATACCGCGCCAGTCGCGCCAACGCCGGCGATTTCATGAGCCTGTGCATGAATCCTGCGTTCGCCTGCGAAGTCACCATGCAGCCGCTGGACCGCTACCCACAACTGGACGCGGCCATCCTCTTTTCCGACATCCTCACCATCCCCGACGCCATGGGCCAAGGCCTGTATTTTGAAACCGGCGAAGGCCCGCGCTTCAAGAAAGTCGTCAGCACCCTGGCCGATATCGAAGCCCTGCCGATTCCTGATCCGCACAAGGACCTCGGCTATGTGATGGACGCCGTCAGCACCATCCGCCGCGAGCTGAATGGCCGCGTGCCGCTGATCGGCTTCTCCGGCAGCCCATGGACCCTGGCCACCTACATGGTCGAAGGCGGCTCGTCGAAAGACTTCCGCAAGACCAAGGCCATGCTCTACGACAACCCGCAGGCCATGCACCTGCTGCTGGACAAGCTGGCGCAGTCGGTCACCTCCTACCTCAACGGCCAGATCATGGCCGGTGCCCAGGCAGTACAGATCTTCGATACCTGGGGCGGCAACCTGTCGGCCGCGGCGTATCAGGAATTCTCCCTGGCCTATATGCGCAAAATCGTCAGCGGCCTGATCCGCGAACACGAAGGCCGTAAAGTGCCGGTCATCATGTTCACCAAGGGCGGCGGCCTGTGGCTCGAAAGCATCGCCGATGCCGGTGCCGATGCATTGGGCCTGGACTGGACCTGCGACCTGGGCGATGCCCGTCGTCGCGTCGGCAACCAGGTGGCCCTGCAAGGCAACATGGACCCGACCGTGCTGTACGCCAAGCCGGAAGCGATTCGCACCGAAGTCGGACGCATCCTGGCCAGCTATGGCAAGGGCACCGGTCACGTGTTCAACCTCGGTCATGGCATCACCCCGGAAGTGAACCCGGAGCACGCTGGTGCGTTCCTGCAGGCGGTGCACGAACTGTCCGCGCAATACCACAACTAACACGCAAAACAACTGTGGGAGCGGGCTTGTTCGCGAATGCGGTGTATCCACTGACACTGCGCATTCGCGAGCAAGCCCGCTCCCACATTTAAAGCAGGACCGTATCAGGCCTTCACATTCCCCAGCGGCGGCAACTTCGCCAGCTTCAGCGCCACCAGCAACGCCCCAATCAACAGCGCGACGATAAACGCCCCAATCCCGTTCCACCCGGCAAAGTGCCAGAAGAACCCGCCCGCCGTACCGGCAATACTCGACCCCACGTAATAGCAGAACAAGTACAGCGACGACGCCTGCCCCTTGGCCTTGACGGCGCGGCGGCCGATCCAGCTGCTGGCCACCGAGTGGGCGCCGAAGAAGCCGAAGGTAAAGATCAGCATGCCCGGCACCACCAGCCACAGCGGGGTGAACAGGGTCAGCGCCATGCCGGCGAGCATCAGCACGATCGTGCCCCACAGCACGCGACGGCGGCCGAGTCGGTCGGCCAGGGAGCCGATTTTCGCCGAGCTGTAGATGCCCGAGAGGTACACCAGCGACAGCAGGCCGACCACGGCCTGGCTCAGTTCGTAGGGCGAGGCCAGCAAGCGATAGCCGATGTAGTTGAACATCGTCACGAACGCGCCCATCAGCAGGAACGCCTCAAGGAACAACCACGGCAGGCCCGCGTCCTTGAAGTGCATGACAAAACCATCCACCAGGTTGCGCGGCTTGAGGCTGCTGGCGCGGAAGTTGCGCGATTCGGGAAGGATCTTCCAGAACACGGTGGCGGCGATCAACGCCAGTGCGCCGATGATCAGCATCGCGGTGTGCCAGCTGACGAAGTCGATCAACACGCCGATGATCAGGCGCCCGCTCATGCCGCCAATCGCGTTGCCACCGATGTACAGGCCCATTGCCAGGCCGATGTGCTGCGGATGGATCTCTTCGCTCAGGTAGGTCATTGCCACGGCGGCCAGGCCGCTCAGCGACAGGCCTACCAGCGCGCGCATCAGCAGGATGCCCTCCCAGGTTGGCATCAAGCCACTGGCGATGGTCGCCAGCGCCGCACAGAACAGCGCGGACACCATCACCGGCTTGCGTCCCAGCCGGTCGGAAATCGGCCCGGTGATCAGCAAGCCGCACGCCAGCATCGCCGTCGCCACCGAGAGGATCAGGCTGCTTTGCGCGGCATTGATGGAAAATTCGTGGGACAACGCCGGCATCATCGGCTGCACGCAATACAACAGGGCAAAGGTGGCAAACCCGCCGGAAAACAGCGCCAGCACCGTGCGCATGAACATCGGCGTGCCTTTTTCGATGTACTCGTCGTTGAGCTGCGCCACCACCTCATCCAAGGCGGTGGGTGGGACTTCTTGCGCGAAGGGAGCAACAGCAGATTTCACGGGGACCTCGGGGAGGAAGAGCGTGCCAGGACTGGCAATGCTGAAAAGAATATAGCTGGCTAATGATTCTTTCCAATATATTGTTCGACCTGTTTGATAGCTTTAACGACCTAATGAGGCTTGCATGGAATTGCGTCACTTGCGGTATTTCATCGCCGTTGCCGAAGAACTGCATTTTGGCCGCGCCGCGCAGGTGCTGGGCATCTCGCAACCACCCTTGAGCCAGCAGATCCAGGCGCTGGAGCAGGAGGTCGGCGCGCGTTTGTTCGAGCGTACCAATCGTCGGGTCGAGCTGAGTGAGGCTGGTCGACTGTTCCTGCAGGAGGCGCGCCTGGTGCTGGCGCAGGTCGACAAGGCGGCGGACGTCGCGCGTCGGGCTCAATTGGGTGAGCTGGGGGAACTGAAGATCGGCTTTACCTCGTCCGCGCCCTTTAACTCCAGCATTCCCCAGGCGATCTTCGCCTTTCGCCAGGCGTTCCCGGCCGTGCACTTGAACCTGCAGGAAATGAGCAGCACCGAGGTGGCGGAGTCGCTGGTGGATGAGTCGATCCAGGTCGGGCTGATGCGTCCGCTGCCGTTGCCGGATTCACTGAGTGTGGTCGAGCTGATGCGCGAGCCGCTGGTGGCCGTATTGAACGCTGGTCACCCGTTGGTGCAGGGCAGCGAACGAGGATTGCACCTGGCGCAACTGGCGCAGGAGCCGTTCGTGTTTTTCCCGCGCACTTACGGCAGTGGCCTGTATGCGCAATTGCTCAACCTGGCGCGTGATGCCGGCTTCAGCCCGCACTTCGCCCAGGAGGCGGGCGAGGCGATGACCATCATCGGCCTGGTGGCAGCGGGGTTGGGCGTGTCGGTGTTGCCGGCGTCGTACCAGCGCATCCGCATTGATGGGGTGGTGTATCGCACGCTGCTGGACCAGGAGGCGGTAACGGCGGTGTGGCTGGTGCAGCGCAAGGGCGTACAGACGCCGATGGCGAAGGCGTTCGTGGAGTTGTTGACGCGTAAGGCGGCGATCTAGGCATGCATTGAAATGTGGCGCTTGGTGGGTCAGATCCCTGACTTGAAGCGGGTTTCAGAGTCGCTTTTTCCAGAGGGGCGATTCGTCGTTCTCGTATGGGAAAGCTGGAACCCTTTTTGTGCGAATGGCCACTGATCCTGCCGAAGGCTTCGTATTGAAATGTTCGATGTGGGAGGTTCGTATGATCGCTGGGAATCGAAGCGCTGAGCTTGGCTGGTTGTTGTGGCGGCTTGGAATGCCGGGTGCAACCGTTGACACCATTACGGGTCCGCCGATTGGGAGTCCAGTAACCCGTTCAGGTCAAGGCGGTGGCGGGGCCCAGCAGCGCGTTGGCGGCAACGCGCATGGTGAGGGGCAACGCCCTATAGGCTATGGGCCACCGGGGCACACGGGGGCAGGCATTCATCCGTACGAGGCGGCTCCACGCCAAGGAACCGGCCCAGGCCGAAGTGGTGTTAGGGGGCAGCCGCAGCACCAGGGGCCCAATACGGGAGGCCAGGCGCAACGGGGCAATGCTCGGGGGAATACGGGTGCAGGCGTTCGCACGAACCCGTCGGCCCCCCACCAAGGAACCGGCCCAGGCCATAGTGCTGTTGGGGGGCAGCCGCATTGTCAGGGGCCAAATACGGCAGGCCAGACGCAACGAGGAAGCGGTCGGGGGAATACAGGTGCAGGCGTTCGCCCGAACGCGGCAGTGCCAGGCCAAGGTGGCGGTGCGGGGCAGCAACGTCAGGCGCAAAATACGCCAGGCCAAGGGCAGCGGAGCAATGTTCGGGGAAATCCGGGTCCAGGCAACCAGCCGAACCAGGCCCCTGTTCGCCAGGGAACTGGCCCGGTCCAAAATGGCGTCGGGGCGCAGCGGCATTGCCAGGGGCCAACTACGACAGGCCCGAATCAACCAGGCAACCCTGCGGGGAATACCGGTGCAGGCCTTCGCCCGAACGCGGCGGATGCTGGCCAAGGCAACACACCTCAGGCCGTCACGATTAACTATAACGTTAATATAAATATTGGTCAGTTAAGCATCAATACCAATACCGGCAGCAACAGTATGAATGGCAGTAATTTTGGTAACTATGGGAGCAATGGCAACAGTGGCAGCAATAGTCACTATGACAATCAGGGCGACAACGGCAATAACGGCAATCGCCTGGCTGCGCTCCTGCCAGGCAGTGATAGCGGTCGTCGTATAGCCGTTTGAAGGTTCTGTTTCAGTTGCAGGTTATGTGTGGGGTCTGACGAGGTGCCTAAATGGCGAAGGCACGTCGGTCACTGTGTGCGCCGTGTTCGTAGTGTGCCGATAGTTTGTTTTTTTTCAGCGTTGTGGAACTGTTATTTTCTCATTGCGATTAAGGGTTGGGTCGGCGTGCCGGCTCATCATAAATTTTTCTACCAAGCGTGAGGTGTTAGATGGTTTCTACAGGTCGGGCAGCCCAGGCGGCCTATGCGGTGTACGGTCCCTCTTCGGGGTCGGGTAACCATGGTAATTATGGGAATAACGAAAACATCGGGGTGAACTCACGGTATGAGAATCACGGCAACAATGGCAATAATGATAACCGTGGGATAATTGGCGCGAGTGGTAACTACGGGAACTATGGGAATAATGCCAATAGCGGCAATCATAGTACCTATGTCAACCAAGGTCATAACGGTAATAATAAAAATATTAACGCCGTCGGTGATCACGGCAATTACGGTAACTATGGCAATAATGGTAATGCCGGCGCTGATAGCCGCTACGTCAATAGCGGGCACAACGGCAATAGCGGCAACAGTATTCAGATCAGCCAGGAAGGCGGCGGTAATATCAGTTATTAAGGGACCTGTCTTTATCAATGAACCCTGCCGGGGGGCGGCAGGGCCTTGCTGCTCATTAACCCGCTCTGCGGGTGACGTCACTCATGGCGTCGCCGGTTCTGCCACGGTCATGCCATTGGCGCGCAATGCCGCCATGATGTCGCGATCAAGCATGCTCACCCAGCGGTTGTAGTTGCGATGGATCTTGCCGTCCTTGTAGCCCAGGTCGCGGCTGTCGCGGTAGGTGATGGCGTAGCTGTTGCGGGTGTAGCGGATGTCGATCGCTGCGTAGTACTGGTTGCGCACGTTGATCTCGGCCTGTACCAGTTGCGGGCTCAGGCGTTGCACCGTCCACTCGCGCTTTTGCAGGGCGTTGATGATCACCGTTTTCATTTTTTCTTCGCTGACCTGGTTGGCAACCGGCAGCTCGTGCTGGGTGTTGAGGATCGGCTTGCTGGTGCAGCCGGCGGTGGTCAACAGGGCCAGGGTGATCAGGGTAGCGCGTAGCAAGGAAGACATTCCGTTTTCTCCAATCGATTAAAAGTCAGGACCAGCGGCGGAAAATCAGCGATGTGTTGACGCCGCCAAAGGCAAAGTTGTTGTTCATCACGTAGTCGTGATGCATCTCGCGAAACTCACCCTGCAGGTAATCCAGCTCGCCGCATTGCGGGTCGATGGCGTCCAGGTTGAAGGTGTGCACGTACTGGTCGCGGTTCATCATCTCGATGCTGAACCACGATTCCAGTGCACCACAGGCGCCCAGCGTGTGGCCCAGGAAGCTCTTCTGCGAACTGATGGGCATGCGGCTGCCGAACAGGCTGCTGGTCGCCAGCGTCTCGGCGATGTCGCCTTGATCGGTGGCGGTGCCGTGGCCGTTGACGTAGCCGATCGCGCCAGGCTCGAGCCCGGCATCTTCCAGCGCCAGTTCCATGGCGCGGCGCATGGTTTTCTGTTCCGGGCGGGTGGTGTGCTGGCCGTCGGCATTGCTGCCGAAGCCGACGATCTCGGCGTGGATATGCGCCCCTCGCGCCAACGCATGTTCGAGTTCTTCGAGCACCAGCATGCCGCCGCCCTCGCCGATCACCAGGCCATCGCGGCCAGTGTCGTAAGGGCGCGGGCTGGTCTGCGGCGCATCGTTTTTCAGGCTGGTGGCGTAGAGCGCGTCAAACACCATGGCCTCGGTCGGGCACAGCTCCTCGGCGCCGCCGGCGAGCATCAGCGGCAAGCGCCCGAACTTGATCGCCTCGTAGGCATAGCCGATGCCCTGGCTGCCGCTGGTGCAGGCGCTGGACGTAGGGATCAGCCGCCCGGTCAGGCCAAAGAAGATGCTGATATTCGCCGCCGTGGTGTGCGGCATCATGCGCACGTAGGAGTTGGCATTCAGGCCCTCGGCCACCGAGTTCAGCAGCATATTGCCGAACGCCTTGATCTCGTCGGTGCTGCCGGTGGACGAGCCGCAGGCCACGCCCATGCGCCCGTCCTTGATCGACTCGTCGCCGAGCAGGCCGGCATCCTGCAACGCCTGCTCCGCCGCCCACACCGCCAGGCGCGAGACGCGGCCCATGCTGCGCAGCTGCTTGCGCGTCCAGTGGCTGGGCACGACGAAGTTGTCGATCGGCCCGGCCAGGCGCGTGTTCAGTTCGGTAAAGCGGTCCCACTCGTCCATGCGCCGGATGCCGCTGCGGTTGGCGCGAAAGTTGGCCGCGATGGTTTCCCAATCGCTGCCCAGGGAGGTCATGCCGGCCATGCCGGTGACGACAACGCGTTTCATCAGCACAGGCCTCCGTTCACGGCCAACACCTGGCGCGTGATATACCCGGCTTCGGCCGACATGAGGAAATTCACCGCGCCGGCGACTTCTTCCGGGGTGCCCATGCGCTGCGCCGGGATCATCTTCATCAGTTCTTCCACCGGTACGTTTTCATCCAGCATGGCCGTGTCGATCAGGCCGGGGGCGACGCAGTTGACGGTGATCTTGCGCTTGCCCAGCTCGATGGCCAGCGCCTTCGCTGCGCCGATCAGGCCGGCCTTGGAGGCACTGTAGTTGACCTGGCCACGGTTGCCGATCAGCCCGGACACCGAAGTAATGCACACGATGCGCCCGGCCGCACGGCGCCGAATCATCGGCATCATCACTGGGTGCAGCACGTTATAGAAACCGTCGAGGTTGGTGCGCATCACCACGTCCCAATCGTCTTCCGACAGGGCCGGGAAGGCGCCGTCGCGGGTCAGGCCGGCATTCAGCACCACACCGTAATAGGCGCCATGTTGCTCCACGTCCGCCTCGAGGATTGCCTTGCAGCGCGCGCGGTCCGCCACGTCGAACTGCAGCACCCGTGCGTTGCGGCCCAGCGCCTCAACCTCGGCCTTCACGGCATCGGCTTCGGCACGGCCACTGCGGCAATGCAGCACGATGTCGTGCCCGGCCTGGGCCAGGCGCAGCGCGATGGCGCGGCCAATGCCACGGCTGGAGCCGGTGACCAGTACGGATTCAGTCATGGCGTTTCGTCCTTCGATTCTTCTAAATAGTTGGCCGCCTGTGGCGGTCGAAATACGTTCAGGCGGGCGCTGGCCTGGATACCGTCACCGGTCAGGTGGCATTCGAACACACCCATGCCGTTGTCGTCTTCCAGCGAGCGCAGGCCGTGGATCGTCAGCTCGGCGCCTGCCGGGAAGTGTTCCACGTTGCACTCGAACTTGCGCGTGCCAAGCAAAAAGCCCAGCTCCACGGCGGCGCCTTTCTGGCGCGCGCGGCAACCGGCATAGGCGGCGACGCTTTGCGCCATCAGCTCGATGCCGACCCAGGCCGGCAGGCTGCCGTCCGGGCGATTGAACAGGCCGCCGGGCTTGACGGTCGTGCGGGTGCGAACCTGCTCTTCATCGAACGACAGCACCTGGTCGATCAGGATCATGTCGCCCGCGTGGGGCAGCAGTTCGGCGAGTGGCCAATCGATCATGGTGCCTCTGCGATAATCAGGCTGACATTATTGCCACCGAAGGCAAACGAGTTGCTCATCAGGCAGCGTTTTTCCAAGCGGGCACCGGGCCGTACCCAGTGCAACGCAGGCAGTGCCGGATCGGCCTGGCCGTCCCACACGTGCGGTGGCAGTTGGTTGTGGGTCAAGCTCAGCCAGCAGAACGCCGCTTCCAGCGCGCCCGCAGCCCCCAGGGTGTGGCCGCTCATGGGTTTGGTCGACGAGCAGGCCACGCCGGTGGGGAACAGGCTGGCGACGGCCATGCTTTCCATCGCGTCATTATGCTGGGTGGCCGTGCCGTGCAGGTTCAAGTAGCCGATCTGCTCGGGGGCCAGTTTCGCGCTGGCCAAAGCCTTGCGCATCGCTTGCAAAGCGCCTTTGCCGCCGGGCTCCGGCGCCGAGATATGGTGCGCGTCGCAACTCGCGCCGCTGCCCAGCAAGGCAATCGGCGACGGCTGCCTGCTCATCAGAAACAACACCGCCGCCTCGCCGATGTTGATGCCGTTGCGGTTTCGCGAAAACGGATTGCAGCGCTGGTCCGACACCGCCTCGAGCGAGCTGAACCCATTGAGAGTGAGCTTGCACAAGCTGTCGACGCCGCCGCAGATCACTGCATCGCACACGCCCAGGTCCAGCAGGCGCTGGGCGCTCATCAGCGCGCGGGCGCTGGAGGTGCACGCAGTGGAAATTACATAGGCCGGGCCGCTCGTTTGCAGCCAGTCGGCGAGGAAGTTTGCCGGCGCGCTGAGCTCCTGTTGCTGGTAGTCATAGTCGCCGGGGAACTGGTTATCGCGCAGGTAATGGGCAATGCCGCGACTGGCCTCATCGATCCCCGAGGTGCTGGTGCCCAGCACAATGGCGACACGTGCCGCGCCGTAGCGCTGGATCGCCTGGCGAATCTCGCCCTCAATCTGCAGCGCCGCCTCCAGCAGCAGCTGGTTGTTGCGGCTGCTCTGCTGGCCCAGCTCGGGTGGGATGGTCGCCAGCTCGCCGTGCACACCGGCCACCGGCAGCACTCGCTCCGGGACCCAGCCGCTTTCGGCGCGCATGCCCGAACAGTCACCGGCGAACAGGTTGCGGCTGACCTCGGCCTGGCCGCGGCCCAGCGCGCAGATCACACCGAGTGCATTGAGATAGGCGGTCATCGCGCGACTCCCAGCGGCGTAATGCGATAGCTCAACGGCTGCCCGCTGATGTTCACGCGAAATACCTCGGACGACTGATACACGATTTGCCAATGGCCCGGCAGGGTACGCGTCAGGTCCATCGCCTGCGCGTCGGGGTACAGCGCGCGCAGGTCGTCCGCCGAAGTCAGGGCAAACAGCAGGGCGGCGAACAGCTCGCGCGCCTGGGGATTGGGCGGCAGCAAGCCATCGGCCTGCCACTGCCCATTGATCAGTATCTGCCGGGCCTGGGGGATACCCAGGGGATCCATCATCGACCAGCGAATGCCGCCGTCCTCGCGCTGGATCACCAGCAGCCAATCCTGGCGCTGGGCACCTTCCTGGCGTTGCACATGCAATTGCATCGGCAGGGTCAGGGTGGGCATTTTTTCGGGCAGCGGCGCCTGGCTGGCGCAGGCGCTCAGCAGCAACAGGCCGCCGATCAGCAGCAGGCGCATCATGCGGTTGCACCCGCCAAGGGTTTGCGCGCGACGCAATTGACCAGGGTTTCTTCGCGCTGGCCCACCGGCGGCGCCTTGCGCAGGCCCCAACGTTCCAGCAGGCCGAAATCGCTGGAACGGCTCCACCACAGATAGGGGTACGAGACGTTCTGCGCGCCGAACTCAAAGCCCTGCTCGCGCAGCATCTGCAGGTACTCTTCGGCGCTCTTCTGCACGTGCATCGGGTGGCGGAACAGCCAGCGGATCACCCAGGTGTCGATATACGCTTCGGTGGATTCGGCAAACAGCAGGTAGCCACCCGGCTTGAGCACGCGGTAGAACTCTTTCAGCGCGCGATGTTGTTCCACCAGATGGTGGAACGTCTGGTGGCAGAACAGGATATCGACGCTGGCGTCGGGCACTTCGAGGGTGGCGCAGTCGCTGCCGATCAGCTCCACGGCGAGGCCCTGGCGCGTGGCTTCCTCGCGGCTCAGTTGGAGGCTGTGAGGGTCGGCATCCAGGCCGATCAGGCGCGAGGGGGCAAACACTTGCTGCAGCAGCTTGAAGGATTTGCCCTGGCCGCAACCGGCGTCGAGCAAGACCGGCGCCTGGGGCAATGCCTCGCTGAACAGGCCGCGCAGGTCGTTGATCGCCACGCGCAGCACATGGTGCTGCCAGGTGTGGCTGCGCAGGAACCAGAAACCGAACCTGGTTTCCTCGACGTAATTCTTACTCAGGTACTGACTGCTCACGCGGCATCCCCTGCACAAATCTCCGATAACATCCGCAACCGCCGCTTGGGCTCGCTGACAAACGGGTTGCGCTCATCCCAGGCATAGCCGGCGAGGATCGAGCTGATCATCCGGCGAATCTCCGGCGAGCTGCCGGGATGGAAAATCACATCCTGGAACGTGCCCGCATACCAACCTTCGACGTAGCAGCGGAAGGTGTCGACACCCCGCTTGAGCGGTTCGGCGAATTCGCTTTGCCAGTCCACTGTTTCGCCGCTCAGCTGACGGTGCAACAGGCCGGCGGCCATGCTCGCCGAGCGCATGGCGATGGTCACGCCGGACGAAAATACCGGGTCGAGGAATTCTGCGGCGTTGCCCAGCAGCGCGAAGCCCGGGCCGTGCAAGGTTTTGACGTTGGCCGAGTAGCCGCCGATGGTGCGCGCGGGGGTATCCCACACGGCGTTGTGCAGTACGCCGGACAGGCTTGGGGTTTCGTCGATAAAACCGCGCAGGCAGGCGTCGAGGTCCGCGTCGCGGCCGTCGAAATGCTCCTTCGCCGCGACCACGCCGACCGAGCAGCGGCCATTGCTGAACGGGATGGTCCAGAACCAGATATCGCGCTGTGTCGGATGGGTGGTCACCAGGATCTTGGTGCGATCAAACCCAGGATGTTCGATGCGGTCTTCGACGTGGGTGAACACCGCCTGGCGCAGCGGGAAATTCGACGGCGCCTCAAGGTCGAGCAAGCGCGGCAACACACGGCCGTAGCCGCTGGCGTCGAGCACGAACCTGGCCTTGAGATGGTATTCGCTGCCGTTCTCGCGGCGCACGTGCAGGTAGCGCGATTCGCCTTTGAAATCCACGCCAACGATGGTTTCGCCGTAGCGAATATCGACGCCCTGCAGCGCCGCCTGATCGGCCAGCAATTTGTCGAACTCGCCGCGTTGCACCTGGAAGGTGGTCGGCTTGCCGTTGCTGAAGGTGTCGCCGAAATCGAATGCGCTGTAGCGCTCGCCCCAGGCGAACGCAGCGCCGGTCTTCACCTGGAAGCCCGCGGCCTGCACGGCGTCGAGCATGCCGGCTTCTTCGATGAAGTCGATGCAGTGCGACAGCAGGCTTTCGCCGATCGAGAACCGTGGGAAGTGCTGGCGCTCGATGATCAATACATCATGCCCCTTGCGCTTTAACAGCGCGGCGGCGATGGCACCGGATGGACCGGCACCGATCACCACCACCTGGCGACGTTCCATTTCAACTGTGGGCACGAGGGCTCCTTGCCGCATTGGCGATAATCACATTCATGAGGCGTGCTTCTGGTGGCCCGCCCAAGGCGCCAGCATAAAGCTGAACGCCAGGCCCAGGCTGACCGACAGGCCGAAATTACTCACCGCCGGGGTACTCGACACCGCCAGCAGGCCGAACGACAACCAGGTCGTCAGCGCTGCCAGCAGCGTGCCTAAAAGGCTGACGGCCGGGCCGCCGATCTGTTCGCGCATCAAAATCGCGTAGTCGACGCTGATGGCCGTGACCAGCAGCAGGCCGAACAGGCTGAACAGGGTCAGCGGCTGGCCCAGCCAACCCAGGCTGGCCAGGCTGCACAGCGCCGCCAGCAAGGGCAGGGCGACGATACGCAGTGCGCCGGCAAAGCCGAATGGCAGGATCAGCAGCAGCACGATCAGCACGCAGGACATCAACTTCAATTCGGCCGCGCTGATCTGCGTATCGGCAAACACGCGGTTCAAGTCGCCCAGGCGATCCACCAGTTGCACACCCGGCAGATCCAGCGCTTGCACCCGCAGCAGCGCCGGGTTGTTCAAGCCTTGCAGGCTGACCATCGCCGCCACGCCGCCGCCGTCGACCTGGCCAAGCCACAACGTGCGCCAAGGCTCGGCCAGGGGGCCGACGAGCGCGGCGTCGATGTCTTCGGTGGGCAACGCTTGCAACTGCGCGACTTCGGCTTGCAGGGCCGTGGCAGGCACACCGAGGTCCAGCAGTGGCTGCCAATGTTGTGGGAGTTGGTTCAAGGCGTCGCGCAGTTGTTGCTGCTCGGCCGGCAGGTTGACCAGTTGGTTGAGCGCCAGGTACCCCTGGAGCTTGTCCATGTTCACCAGTTGATCCAGGCGCTGGCTCAGGGCGGCCTGGCGTTCCAGCAACTGCTGCTGGTCGTCCGCGCGTACCAGGAAAAACTGGCTGGTGGGCTGGAACCCGGTAATCCGCGCGACGGCCTGCGCCTCTTGCAGCAATTGCGGCGGTGCACCGATCCATTGGCGGATATCGTTCTTGCTGTTCAGGTGCCACAGGCCACCTGCGCAGAACAGCAGCACCATTGCCAGCAACACCGGGCTCGGCACCCGCTTGAGCAAGGAAGCCCGCACCAGCCACAGGCATTCGGCGATGCGCAGCGGCCATTGCGCCGGGCGCAATTCCACACCCTTGAGCAGCGCGGGCAACAGGCACACGGCCGACAGGTAAGCGCCGATCAGCCCGGCGGCGGAGAACACGGCGATCTGGGTCAGTGCCGGGAACGGCGTCCAGGCCAGCGCCAGGTAGCCTATGCAACTGGTGGCGAGGCTGAGGCTCAGCCCCGGCAGGGTGAGCCGCAACGCCGGCCAGCTGCGCCAGGGGTTCATGCTCCAGCTCTTGGACAAGTAATGCAGCGGGTAATCCACCGCCACGCCGATCAGGCTGGAGCCCAGTACCAGGGTCATCACATGCATATGGCCGAACAGCGCCACACAGGCCACCGCGCCAAACAGCATGCCCACCAGCACCGGCACAAAGGCCAGCAGCACGCGCCAACGGCGGAACGCCAGCAACAGCAGCAACAGAATACCGACGGTCGCGCCGCCGCCGACCCAGGTGATTTCCCGTGTGGCCTGCTGCTGACCGTTGGCCGCGTAGAGCAGGCCGCTGGCCGCGAGCAATTGCGCGCCTTGCCCGCTGGCCTGTGCGCGACTGGCCTGGAGCAGCGCTGCCACTTGCAGCGGCAGTTTCATGTCAAAGGCATTACCGGTGGTGCGCGCACGCAGCAGCACCCAGCTTTTGCCGTCGGCATCGGCGATCAACGCGCCGCTGCCGATATCCAGTTGCACCGAACCGTGTTGCGGCTGGCTGTTCTGGATACGCCCGGTCAGGCCCAGCCAGTCGTCCTGGCTCGGCACCAGGCTGAAGCCGGTGAAGGGGTCGAACAGCGCCTGTACACGCTGCTGGATAAACGCGCCGGGCTGTTCGATCAGTTGCGCGCGGTCTTTGGCCGAGAGCATCGCCAGCCGACCGCGCAGCAGTTGCTCGCGCAGCGCGGGCAAGTCGGCTTGCAGGTTCCATTGCACTTTTTCGAATAGGCCGCTGGCCTGCCACTGCTCGCCCAGTTGCTGCGCGACTGCAACGGCTGTCTGCCGATCAGCATGGCCCACCAGCACCAGCATCTCGCGGTTCAGCGGCTCCTGCATGCGCTGTTCGGCCTGCAGTTCCAGGGCGTCCGGCGTGTTGCCCGGCACCAGTTCCATCAGGTTGGCCGACAGCGGGGCGCCGTGGCGCCACTGCCAGCCGGCCAGGGCCAGCACGGCCACCAGCAGGATCAGGAACAGGCGGGGCAGCAAGCGTTCACTGGGCAAAGTCGTGTTGCTCCGCATCGCTCAACGGCTGGCTGGCGGTGCTGTCCTGCATGCGCAGCACGGTGCTGTCGCCCTGGGTTTCCAGCAGCTCGATGGTTTGCACCAGATCGCCGCCGTCGATATTGATCTGGGTGAATACTTGTTTTAACAGCAGCGAGCGTGGGATCAGCGTCAGCTTCCATTGCCGGGCTTCGCCTTGCAACTGCAGCTCGAAGTCGCGTTGCAAGCCGCTGCTGTCGCCCTGCAGCACGGCGAGGAACAGGCGGTTCTGCTCGGCGCCGGCGCTCTTGTTCGGCAGCAGTTGCCAGCCGTTGGCATCACGCCGGGCGATGCCCTGGGCGCTGATGCGGTAGTCCTGTTGCAGCGGGGTTTTCAGCAGCCACAGCAGGCCGTGGTCCTTGGCGAGCACAAAGGTGCCTTTGCTCACCAGCGGCTGCGGCAGGGCGCGCAGGTGTTTTTCCTGGATGAAGCTGCCGTGGATCACCGAGGGTTTTGCCAGTTGAGCGCTGAGTTGTTGCAAGTCGAAAGCATGGGCACTCAGGCTCAGCAACAACCCGAGCCCTGTAGGAGCAAGCTTGCTCGCGAAAAACCTGAGGGCGCTGCGCAGTGTCAGGCGGATCGCATTATCGTTAACGTCCTTCGCGGGCAAGCCCGCTCCCACAGGGGTCAGCATTTGAGGGCCCTTTCGACGGCGTCGGTGAATATTCTGGGTGAGGCCAGCTGCATCTCACGGCTGGCGATTTCAACGGCGACTTGCACGGTGCTGGCACGGGTCAGGCGCTCGCCGCTGGCAAGGTCGGTGATCAGGTAATTGACCTTCAAGCGGTTCTCCCATTCCACCAGGCTCGCGCGCACATTGATGGTCTGTCCAAAGGTCGCGCCGCGCACGTAGCGCAGCTGCATATCGATCACCGGCCAGGCGTAGCCGGATTCGAGCATCGCCGTGTAGTTATGGCCGATCTTGTCCAGCAGCGCGCAACGCGCCACTTCCAGGTATTTGACGTAGTGCCCGTGCCACACCACGTTCATGGTGTCGATGTCGAAAAACGGCACCAGGATTTCGCTGTCGCTGTGCAGCACGCCCTGACTACGCATGCAGCCTCCAGTGTTGCTCGGCAATGCGCTTGAGGCACAGGCGCAGCTCGCCTTCGAGGGCACGGTCCTCGATGACCGGCGGGAAGTCCTTGGCGAGTGCTGCATGCATGGCGGCCAAGGCTGGCGGCAAAGGCCGCGCATCCTCGGCCTGGGCACGCAGCCACACGCCCTGGTTGGCGGCGAGCAGGGTGGCAGCGGCGACCTGTTCGGTCAGCTCCAGCACACGGATCGCATCGCGCGCAGCGATGGTGCCCATGCTCACCTTGTCCTGGTTATGGCACTCGGTGGAGCGCGAGAACACGCTGGCCGGCATGGTGTTTTTCAGCGCCTCGGCGGTCCAGGCGCTGGTGCCGATCTGCACCGCCTTGAAGCCGTGGTTGATCATCGCGCGCTCGGCCGGCGCGCCGGACAGGTTGCTCGGCAGGCCATGGTTGTAGCGCACGTCTACCAACAGCGCGAGCTGGCGGTCGAGGAGGTCGGCGACGTTGGCCACCAGGGTCTTGAGGCTGTCCATGGCAAAGGCGATATGCCCGCCGTAGAAGTGCCCGCCGTGCAGCACGCGCTCTTCCTCGGCGTCGATGATCGGGTTGTCGTTGGCGCTGTTCAGTTCGATCTCGATAAACGAGCGCAGCCAGTTCAGGCTGTCGGCCAACACCCCGAGCACATGCGGGGCGCAGCGCAGCGAGTAGCGATCCTGCAGGCGATGCAGCGGCGCGGTCGGTGCATCGATGGCCAGGTCCTTGCGCAGCCAGGCGGCGACTTGCATCTGCCCCGGGTGCGGCTTGGCGGCAAACAGGCGCTCGTCGAAGTGCTCCGGGTTGCCTTGCAGCGCCACCACGTTCAGCGCGGTGATGCGCGTCGCAAGTTGCAGCAGGTAGTCGGCCCGGGCGAAGGCCAGGCAGGCGAGGCCGGTCATCACGGCGGTGCCATTCATCAGCGCCAGGGCCTCCTTGGGACGCAGCACCAACGGGTCCCAACCCAGTTCGCGATGCACATCGGCAGCCTGGCGCCGCTCGCCACGGAACATGACCTCGCGCTCGCCGGACAGGGTCGCGGCCACGTAGGACAGTGGGGTCAGGTCACCACTGGCGCCGACTGAGCCTTCTTCCGGAATCAGCGGCAGCACATCGTGTTCGAGGAACGCATGCAGGCGCTCGAGCAGTTCCACGCGCACCCCGGAAACCCCATGGCACAGCGACTGCAAGCGCGCCGCCAGCACGGCGCGGGTGGCTTGGGCGTCGAGCAATTTGCCCAGGCCACAGCCGTGAAAAGTGTACAGGTGACGCGGCAGCGCCTCGACGTGGTGCAATGGCACCGCCACCACGCAGGAGTCGCCGTAGCCGGTGGTCACGCCGTAGATCACGCCTTCCTTGTCCAGCAGCGAGTCTAAGAACTGCGCGCCCTTGGCGATGCGCTGGCGATAGGCGGCGTCATCCTGCAAATGTGTGGGCACCTGACGGTTGGCCAGGGCCAGCACGTCTTCGATGCGCAGGGGGCGTTCGCCAAAGGTTACCGGCTCAAGATGCGTCGTCATCGGTCTTCCAGAAAGGGTAAAAGTTAAACCATTGTTGGGGCGCTTCCAGGCAGAACTGGCCCAGGCGTGCGGCATAGCGCGCGGTCCACAGGGCGATGACCTGCTCGCGGGTGCTGCGTTTCCATTCGATCAACTGCGCGAACGGCTCGATGGTCAGGTGATAGCGGCCCTGGTGTTTCAGGCACATCAGCAGGTTGACCGGGCATTTCAGCAGGCCGGCCAGCAACCACGGGCCTTGGGGAAAGGCGGCGTCGTGGCCGAGGAAATCCACCCGTACCGTGCGCCCGCCATGCAGCGGCACGCGGTCGCCAGCGATGGCCAGCCACTCACCGTCGTCCAGGCGCTGGCTGAGCAACAGCATGGTGGCCGGGTCCAGCTCGCTGACCTGGATCAGGCGCAAGTGGGTCGCGCCGGCTTCGCCCAGCAGACGGTTGAAACGCTCGGCGTGCTTGGTGTGCACCAGCACGTTCATGGTGACCTGCTCGCCGATTTCCGCCAGCGCGCGGCACACTTCAAGGTTGCCCAGGTGCGCGCCCACCAGCATCTGCCCGCGCCCGCTACGCAGTTGCCCGCGCAGTTGCGCCGGGTCGTTGATTTCGATCTGCTCGATACGCAGCTTGCCGTTCCACACGTCGAGCTTGTCCAGCAGCGAGTCGGCAAAGGCCATGAATTGGCCGAAGACCTTTTTATGGGTCGGGCGCAGTTCATCGCGTCCGCTCCACTCGGCCAGGCGTTGCTGGTATTGCCAGGCGCTCTGGCGCGCGGTGCGGCCGAACAGGAAGAAGTACAGCACGATGCCGTACAGCACCGGGCTCAGCAGGCGGCGGCCGAGCACCTTGGCGGCGACGGCCGTGAGTTTCATCAGCCAGAAGCTGCCGCGTTCTTCGCGGTCGGCCCAGTGTTTGCTGCTGTCGCTCATGCCTGCCACCGTCGCCACAGGATCATCGGCGCGCGTACCAACATGCCGAAGAACAACCGGGTGTGCATGGCCGAGATGCGCACGTTGTCGCGGAACAAACGAAAGTGCGACAGGCCGTCGGTGGGGTAATGCACCTGCGTCGGCAGCCAACGCATCGGCTGGTTGCGCCAGGCCAGGCGCACCAGGATGTCGGAGTCGAAGTCCATGCGCGTGCCGATATAGGCCGAGTCCATCAGCGCCAGCGTCGGCGCCAGCGGGTACACGCGAAAGCCGCACATCGAGTCGCGGATCTGCAGCGACAGGGTGTTGATCCACACCCACACGTGGGTCAGGTAGCGCGCGTACAGGCGGCCCTTGGGCACGCTGTCGTCGTATTCGGGATAGCCGCAGATGACCGCGTCAGGGTGCCGGCGCGAGGTGTCGATAAACGTCTCGACTTCACGCAAGTCGTGCTGGCCGTCGGCATCCACTTGCAGGGCATGGCTGAAGCCCAGGCGTGCGGCTTCGCGGAAACCGGCCATGACCGCGCCGCCTTTGCCCTGGTTGTTCGGCAGGGTCAGCAGGGTGACGTTTTCGAGGCGTGCCAGCTCTGCCAACACCGCCGCGCAGGCCGGACTGCTGCCGTCGTCGACCAACAGGCACGGCAGGCCGCTGTCCAACAGGCTGCGGACTACGGCCGGCACGGCGGCTTCATGGTTGTAGACCGGGATCAGGGCGCAGGGGTTATGCATGGCTCACCCAATCGGCGGGTAGCGTGCTTCCTGCGGTGAATGGGTTTTCTGTGGTGAGCACGCTCCCTATGGTCAGCAAGCTCCTTTTGGCTAGCGGGCTTGTTGTGGTGAGCGGGCTTGCCCCGCGTTGGGCTGCGAAGCGGCCCCAATAAGGTCGACGCGGTCTTCCAGGCATACCGAGTTGGCTGGTTTTGGGGCTGCTTCGCAGCCCCACGCGGGGCAAGCCCGCTCGCCACAACAAGCCCGCTCGCCACAACAAGCCTGCTTGCCACAAACAGCCTGCTTGCCACGACGAACCTGTTTGCCACAAGAGATTATGCATTTTGCGCCTCCAGCACTATCCGGCCACTGGAACAGGCTGCGACGCCATTGCGGTAGGCGAAGTACAGCTTGGCGCGCTCTGCATCAAAGCGCAGGTGCAGTTCGATGCGATCGCCCGGGCGTACCAGTTGCTGGAACTTGAGCACTTCCATGCCGGCAAAGGTCGTCGGCAGGTCCAGCAGTTGCTGGCCGAGGTTGAAGGCCCATTCCACCTGCACCACACCGGGCAGCACCGGGGTGACCGGGAAGTGGCCGCTGAAGTAAGCCAGGTCCGGCGGCACACTCAGTTGCAGGGTCCATTCACCATCCGCTTCGACCTGCTCCAGCACTTCCGGGGCTTTTGGCCGTGGCGCCAGCAGCAGTGCTTCGACGTCGGCCTGCGGGAGCTTGCCCTGGCTGTTCAGCGGCAATTGGCGCAGCAGGCGCCAGCGCCGCGGCAGGGCCAGGGCTTCGCAATGCTGGCTGAGGTGCTGGCGCAGGGTTTGGGTGACGGTGCGCCGGCCCTGGTTGCGCAGGGCGTGCAGGCCTTCGGCGCTCAACACCACCAACGCGCCGAGGGACGCGCGATTTTCCTGTACCACGCCCAGGCGGGTTTCGGCGACCCAGGCGTGGGCCATCAGCGCCTGTTCGAGCATCGGCAGCGAGATGCGTTTTTCTTCCAGCTTGACGATGCGGTCCAGGCGACCCAGCAGCTCGAAACGGCCATCTGGATGGATCCGGGCAGCGTCGGCAGTCTGTTCAATATGCCCGGCGGGCAGGTAAGGCGAGGCGATACGCAGCGCGCCGTCGGCGTCCTGGCTCAGTTGCACGTCGGCGAATGGCTGCCAGGGTTGCGCGCCCTGGCGCCAGGCGATGCCGCCGGTCTCGGAGCTGCCGAGGATTTCCGTCGGCCATTGCTGCAGGCGCTCGTAAAGACGGGTGGCCGCCTCGAGGGACAAGGCGCCGCCGGACGAGAACACCCTCGCCACCTGGCTCAGTGCCGGCCAGTCGAGGTTGTCGCCCATGCGCTTGAGCAGCGCCGGGCTGGCGACCCAGGCAAAGTGCGGGTGCTCGCGGCTGGCGCGCTGCAGGTCTTCGGGGAATGCCAGTTGCCTGCGCACAAAAGTGCGACCGGCGCACAGCGGCCACAGCACACGGAACAGCAAGCCGTAGATATGCTGGGTGGCAACGCTGCCGATGATGCACGCGTCTTTCACGTCCGCGCCCCACAAGGCTTCCAGCGCCTGGACTTCATTGGCCAACTGACGCAGGGTCTTGTCGATGCGCTTGGGCTCGCCGCTGGAGCCTGAGGTGCACAGGCTCAGTTGGCAGGCGTCCAGGTCGAGGACTGCAGGGCTCAAGGGCGACTGATACAGCGCGTCGAGGTCGGCAGCGTCCACCAGCCAGGCGTCGACGGCCTCGTCCCAGCGTTGGCGGGTCTGGGGTTGCAGGTCGGCGGGCAGCAGCACGCTGACCCCGGCACGCCAGGCGCCCAGCAGGGCAATCGCCAATACGCCGGCGTCTTCCAGGTGCACGGCCAGGCGCTGGATGCCACGCGCCTGCAGGCCTGCGGCCAGGCTCAGGGCGTGTTCCCACAGTTCAGCGTGATTCATTGCAGGTTCGGTGGTGACCAAACGCTGTTGCAGCGGCTCGAGCAACAGGTGCTCAAGTTTCAACCCTTTCATACGCGGCCTCGAACCCTTTGTCGTACCAGCCATTCCACGGCAAACAACAGCCCCATCAGCCCGTAGGCGATCAGGCCGTTGTACAACGTCCACCAACTCAGCGGCGCCCACAGGGTGAGCGCGGCGGCGAGCAGGCCATTACACAGAAAAAACACACTCCACACCACGGTGACCTGGCGCGTATACACAATCGCGTGGGGGGGCAGCTGCGGGTCGGTCATGCGCGCCAGGCGCTCGACCATCGGCGGGCCATATTTCAGGCTCAGGCCGAACAGCGCGAGCATGAACGCGCTGACCATGCTCGGGTACCAGCGCAGCAGGTGCGGGTTGTCGAACCAGGCCAGCAACAGGCAGAACACGATCACGGCCACCGCCATCCAGCGGCTGCCGGGGCGCCGCGGACCGGTCAACGCGCGCAACAGCCACAAACTGCCGAGCAGCAGGCCGAATTGCCACGGCGCGAAGTGCTCGGTGCCGTAATACACCGCAAAGGGGTACAGCAGCCCCGCCAGCAACAGGCCAAGGCCGATCAGCCGGCTCATGCGGCCGGCGTGACCAGACGGTACACCGCCTCTACCACGTCGTTGACGGTACGCACGGCCTTGAATTCTTCGGCAGCGATCTTCTTGCCGGTCTGGCGCTTGATATGGTCGATCAGGTCGACGGCGTCGATGCTGTCGATTTCCAGGTCCTGATACAGGTTGGCGTCGAGAGTGACGCGCTCAGGCGGCAGTTCAAACAGTTCCACCAAGGCATCGCGCAGGGTGTTGAAAATATCGTCACGAGTTTGCATGGTCCGGTCTCAAGCTGCCTGTCTGGCCGTGACGAACGCCGCGAGGCTCGCCACGTTGGTGAAGTGATTGCGGGTGTCCTTGGCGTCGGCATCGATTTTGATACCGTACTTTTTCTGGATCGCCAGGCCCAATTCCAGGGCGTCGACCGAATCCAGGCCCAGGCCTTCGCCGAACAGGGTTTGTTCGCTGCCGATGTCGTCGGCGCTGATGTCTTCCAGGCCCAGGGCCTCGATGATCAGCGTCTTTATGTCGTGCTCAAGGCGGTGTTGGTCGCTCATCTTCGGCGAGCTCCTTAATAAAATAGTGGTGCAGGTAATCGTTGAGCTTGCGTGAAGCCTGGGGCGCAGGCCCCAATGCCGCGAAGGCCTGTGGTTCTATATCGGCACCCACCCGCAAACTGAAGTGCACGCGGCATTTTGGGATGCGATACCAGGGTTCGGCCTTGGTCAGGGTGGTGGGGCTGACCTTGATCACCACGGGGGTGATGATTGTCGCACCGCGCAGCGCAATGGCGGCGCCCCCGCGATGAAAGGCAGGCGCCGCGCCGGGTGTGGTGCGGGTGCCTTCCGGAAAGATGATCAGGGTTTGCCCGGCCTGCAGCGCGCCGGCGGCGGCATCGAGCATCTCGGCGCTGCCGTCGTTGCTGATATAACCCGCGTCGCGCACCGGTCCCCGGGTGAACGGGTTTTGCCACAGGCTCTGCTTGACCACACAGTTGGCCTGGCGCACCAGGCCGATCAGGAACACCACATCGATCAGCGACGGGTGGTTGGCGATGATCATCTGGCCCGGGCGGCCGAGCTTTTCCGCGCCTTCGACACTGAAGGTCAGCACCCCGGCGCGTTGCATCAGGCGGATAAAGAACCAGAACAGCCAGCTGATGGTGTGACGGGCGCGGCGCCGGTGTTGGGTGGCGTCGCCCGGCAGGCAGCTGAGCAGGGGGAACACCAGCAAACGCAGGCACAGCCCGCCGAAACCGAACAGCACGAAGCTGGCTGCGGTGGCGATCAGGCGCCAGTAGTAGGCGTCCCGGGGTTTGTCGGTCAAGGCTTGCGTTGCCAGTTCCATACGCGGTTCTTCCAGGCATGTTGGCAGGCGACCTGGTCGGTGAGCAGGGTGCGCAGCAGGTTCAGGGCGTGAGGCCACTGGGTTTGAGTGGGTTGGACAGTGCCGGGGCTGAGTTCCAACTGCCACTCGTCGCCGGGCGTCAGCAGCAGGCCGAGGGCGTAGGGAAAAGGCACGTCGTGGATCCAACTGGCGTAGGCCTCGGGCGGCTGTTCTTCGGTGATCACCAGCAAGACCGCCGAGGCGCCCTCGTTGAGCAGCGCGGCGGCTTCGAGCATGCCGTGCTCCAGGCCATCACCGGCGGCTGCCAGGGCGGTCATTTCGCTGGTTTCATTACGCAGGATCGACCACAGGCCAATCACCGCGTTATGCACCGACAGGCTGAACTGGGTCGGCGACAGTGGCTGGTCGTTGGCCAGGTCAGTGAGGATATCGAGGGTGCGGGGGGTCTCGCCGTGCCGGGAAATAAACACCAGGGGCAAGTCCTGCAGGCCTTCGGCCAGTGGCCAGCCCACGCTGAAGGCCATGCGCGCCAGGCGGCTCAGGCGCCGGCGCTGCATGGCCGGCAGGAATGACACGTCGGGGCAGGCTTCGCTTTCGGGCAGCAACACCGGATTCCGGCACCAGGCGTGCCAGTCGTCCGCGCTCTCCAGGCCAGGGGCCCAGGCGCGCCATTGGGCGATGTTGAAAGTGATCACTGAGAAGATATCCCGCCCCTGCGGGCTTCCATGTGCGGCCGTTGGCCCCGAATACCGGGACAGGGAGCAGTAGCCGAATGGCGCGCATTATCCCGTTGCCGTGGGGTTCTAGCAAACTTTGGTAAAGATTTGTGCACGGCTGATTACAAATTAGTGGAGGAGATTTACATATTGTCGGTTACCGAAGGTCGGCTTGGTTGTCGGACCCTTCCTGATTCTTCGTGTGTGACGTACTACATGCCGACTTTAATGCAGCAGTGCATGGATGAACGAGGTAGCTAACAGGCGCTTTTGCCCTCTACACTCGGACATTCATTGATACACGGAGGTTTTTCCATGCGGCGTGTGGTGTTCAATCAGAAAGGCGGCGTTGGCAAGTCCAGCATCGCCTGCAACCTGGCGGCGGTCAGCGCCAGTGAAGGCTATCGAACCCTGTTGGTGGACCTCGATGCACAAGCCAACTCAACCCAGTACCTCACCGGGCTGACGGGCGATGATATCCCCATGGGGATCGCGGATTTTTTCAAGCAAACCCTGTCATCCGGGCCGTTTTCCAAGAAAAACCAGGTCGATATCTACGAAACGCCATTCGACAACCTGCACGTCATCACCGCGACTGCTGAACTGGCGGACCTGCAGCCCAAGCTTGAGGCCAAGCACAAGATCAACAAGCTGCGAAAGCTGCTGGACGAATTGAGCGAAGATTACGACCGGATCTACCTGGACACCCCGCCGGCTCTGAATTTCTACGCGGTTTCGGCGCTAATTGCCGCCGATCGTGTGCTTATTCCCTTCGATTGCGACAGCTTCTCGCGCCAGGCCTTGTATGGCCTGCTGGCGGAAATCGAAGAATTGAAGGAAGACCACAACGAAGGCCTGGAAGTGGAAGGTATCGTGGTCAATCAGTTCCAGGCGCGGGCGAGCTTGCCGCAGCAGATGCTCGACGAGTTGATCGCCGAAGGCCTGCCGGTGCTGCCGGTTTACCTGGCCAGTTCGGTACGCATGCGTGAGTCGCACCAGGAGAGCAAGCCGCTGATCCACCTGGACCCACGGCACAAGCTGACGCAGCAATTTGTGGAGCTGCATAACCTGCTGGAAAACGCCTGATCTGACAGGCAACGCTGACCTTAATGTGAAATGCAATCAGTGTGGGAGCTGGCTTGCCTGCGATGGCATCGCCTCGGTGTATCAGGCAGACCGAATCGCCTGCATCGCAGGCAAGCCAGCTCCCACATTTTGTTTTGCGTTCCGGCACGAAGATTTGGATTTGTCCCACAGAGGCTGTAGGACAGGTCTGGCAATTGGGGTTCTGCCTTGTATCGTTGCCTACAGGTAAGTCAGAATCCGCCGGCTTGTGCGTCTGGAGGGGTGTCTCTTAAGGTTCGCCGGTCGCTGAATGTTCAGTGACCGGGTTTAGTAGCCCAATCAGACGAAAGCATGTGCGCTGCTCCATCATCATGGCAGCTGTGCGCAGGGCACCTTCGGGTGCGCCGGTTTTTGCTTTCGTTCCCGGTCTACTAACCTGCGTACAGCTGCCGCCCTCGTTTAGTAGCGAGTAGGTGATGGTCCTATCAGAGAACGAAAAGCATGCTATTTACCGTCACACCCAACCTCCCCACCGAAACCCTCGTGCTAAACAGCTACGAAACCTTCTCTTCCGTGCGCACCCTGTTACTCAACTTATCCAACGACCTCACCGGCGAACACCGCGACCTGGCCCTGGCCATCCACCAGTTGAGTGAGCTGGGCGTACTGCTGGTCGGTCAGATCATGGACCGCGAAGCCCCGCTGGCCTGAGGTTAAACGCGGTCAAAAAATGTGGGAGCGGGCTTGCTCGCGAATGCGGTGTGTCATTCAGCCTATGCATAGACTGACACTGCGCATTCGCGAGCAAGCCAGCTCCCACATTTGATAGGTGTTGTTCTCAGGGGGGAGTTATACGCCCTGGCTGCGTAACCACGCCATCAACTGCTGCAACGGAAACGCCCCGCTCTGGCGCGCTACTTCGCGGCCGTTCTTGAACAGAATCAAACTCGGGATCGAGCGAATCCCCAACTGCGCTGACAGTTGCTGATTGGCCTCGCTGTCCAGCTTCGCCAATCGGCACTTGCCTTCCAGCTGCCCAGCCGCCTGCTCAAACACCGGCGCAAATGACTTGCACGGCCCGCACCATTCAGCCCAGACATCCACCAGCAACGGCAAATCACCTTTGATCTGACTGGCGTAGTCACCTTGTTTCAGCTCGAACGGCGTGTTCAGCAAAACCGGCTGCTTGCAGCGCCCGCATTTTGGCGCATCGCCCAGGCGTTCGCCGGGGATGCGGTTGAGGCCGTTGCAATGGGGGCACGGGATTACGAGAGGTTCGGACATGGTGGGCTCCTGGAATGACCAATAGGTTCTATGTGGAGCCGGGGCAGATAGTTATCAAGGTTGTAGTGAGCGGGACACGCCCGCTCACTACAATAGTAGCGCCTACGACGAACAACTGATTTCCAAATGCTTGCCCCAATCCGGCGGGCGCTGCGCGTATTGTTCCATACCCGCTTGCTCCTCGAACGGCTTGGAAAGCACCTCGTGCAGCCGCCGCACTTCGCTGTAGTCGCCGGACTCGGCGGCGGTGATGGCGTTTTGTGCGAGGTAGTTGCGCAGGATGTACAGCGGGTTGACCGCATGCATGCGCGCGCGTCGCTGTTCTTCAGTGTATTCCCCGTCCCTTGCAACGCGGGCTGTGTAGCGTTCGGCCCAGGCGTCGAAACCGGCCAGGTCGACAAAATCATCACGCAAGCGGGTCACGGCCAGTGCCGCTGGTTCATCGCCCAGGCGACGGAAGAACAGGGTGTAATCCACGCCGCTGTTCTGCATCAGCTTCAATAAGCGCTCGACCAGCGCCTGATCATCGTCCTCGGCGGTGGTCAGCCCCAGGCGGCGGCGCATCAGGTCCAGGTAGTGGGCCTGATACAGCGGCAGGTACAGGCCCAGCGCTTCCTTCAAGGCATCGACGCTGATGAACGGCGTCAGCGCCTGCGCCAGGGCGCTGAGGTTCCATTGGCCGATCGGCACCTGGTTGCTGAAGGAATAGCGCCCTTCATGGTCCGAGTGGTTGCAGATGAAGTGCGCGTCAAAGTCGTCGAGAAACGCAAACGGCCCGAAGTCGAAGGTGATGCCGAGGATCGACATGTTGTCGGTGTTCATCACGCCGTGGCAGAAGCCGTAGGCCTGCCATTTGGCGATCATTTCGGCATTGCGCTCGACGATCTCGCGGAACATCGCCAGGTACGGCTCAGGCTGCTCGCGGCACTCGGGGTAGTGCAGGTTGAGCACGTGCTCGGCCAATTGCGCCTGCTGTTCGGGCTTTTTGGTGTAGTAGAAATATTCGAAATGGCCGAAGCGGATATGGCTGTGGGCCAGGCGCAGCACCATTGCGCCGCGCTCCTGTTTCTCACGCCACACCGGGGTATCGGAGCCGATCACGCAGAGGGCCCGGCTGCTGGGAATGCCCAGCGCGTGCAGCGCTTCTGAGGCCAGGAACTCCCGAATCGACGAACGCAGCACCGCGCGCCCATCGCCCATGCGCGAGTACGGCGTCATGCCGGCGCCCTTGAGGTGCAGGTCCCAGTGCTCGCCGGCCTGGTTGTACACCTCGCCCAGCAGCAGCCCCCGGCCATCGCCCAATTGTGGCGTGTAGCCACCGAACTGATGCCCGGAATAGACCATCGCCCGCGGTTCCGCCTCGGCCCACAGCTTGTGGCCGCCAAACAGCTCGGCGAACACCGGCGTTTCAGCCACGGCCGGGTCGAGGTCGAGCAAGGCCATGGCGGCCTCGCTCGCCACCACAAGGCGCGGCGCATCGAGGGGTTCAGGCAGGACGTGGGTTGAGAACGCGTCGCCCAGGCGTGCGAAGCGGTTGTCGAAGGTCAGTTCGTCGAGGGCTTTCACCGGCCATCTCCAGCAGAATGTCCGAGCATTCTGCTGGGGATAGGGCGTTTAGTCGAGTTTACCCGGCGGCGGTTCTTGCACGCCGCCGTCGTTGGCGGGTTTGGCCGGGGTGTCGACTTCGACCAGTTTGTATTCCTGGCCGTGGAGGTTCTTCAGGTAGACCTCCATCTGGCGGAACGAAATGTTGATGTGCTCTTTCTTGAACTCGCGGTTGATAAAGCGGTTCACTTCGTCGATCACCGGGTTGCGGTCGCCCAGGTCGCGCACGTGCATGCGCAGTTCGTGGTCGAGGGTGCTTTCGCCGAAGTTGAGGAAGTACACGTGTGGCTCCGGCTCCTTGAGCACTCGCGGATTCTCGCGGGCGGCCTTGAGCAGGAGTTCCTTCACGCGGTCCAGGTCGGAGCCGTAGTCCACGCCAAGCTTGAGCGTGACGCGGGTGATGGTGTCGGTCAGTGACCAGTTGATCAGTTGCCCGGTGATGAAGGTCTTGTTCGGGACAATGATGTCCTTGCGGTCGAAATCGGTGATGGTGGTGGCGCGGATGCGGATCTTGCTCACTGTGCCCGACAGGTTGCCGATGGTGATGGTGTCGCCGATCCGCACCGGGCGTTCGAACAGGATCATGATGCCGGAGATGAAGTTGGCGAAGATCTCCTGCATCCCGAAGCCCAATCCCACCGACAGCGCCGCGACCAGCCATTGCAACTTGTCCCAGCTCACGCCGAGGGTCGACAGGGTCGAGACAAAACCGACGCCGGCGATCACATAGGACAGCAAGGTGGTGGTCGCGTACGCGCTGCCCTGGGCCAGGTCCAGCTTGGACAGCACCAGCACTTCCAGCAAGCCGGGCAGGTTGCGCGCGAGGGCGAAGGTGATGCCGACAATGATCGACGCCCCCAGCAGGTCGCCAATGCTGATCGGCACCATGCTGATATTAGCGCCGGTGCCGCTGGTGTATTCGTAGAGCGTGACGTTGTCGAGGTAGGAGAACACGGTGATCAGGTCTTTCCAGACCCAATACAGCGCCGCGATAAAGCCGCCGAGCAAGGCCAGGCGGATCAGGCGCATGGATTGTTCGTTGACCTGCTCGATGTCCAGCGTCGGCTCTTCGATCACTGCCTCGCCATCGCCGGCTTCCTTGGCAGCCTGGCGTTTGGCCAGGGCGCGTGCGTAAGCCAGGCGCCGCGCGGCGACACCCAGGCCGCGTACGAACGTGGCTTCGATCACCAACCAGAACATCAACAGGTACAGGGTGTTGATCAGCCGGTCGCTGAGTTTGAGCGCGGTGTAGTAGTAGCCGAACAGCACCGCGATAAACAGCGCGATGGGCAGGGCGGTGAACAGCAGGCCCACGGCTTTGCGAAACAGCGAGGCTTTTTCATGCGTCGGGCTGTTCAGCAACAGGCGCCCCAGCAGCCAGGCCATCAGTGCGTAGCACAGCAGCACCACGCCGATGCCCAGCACGTCGTCGGCCAATGCCGCCGGTTGATGCTCGGCAATTGCCACCACCGCCACCAGGGCCAGCACCACCAGCCCGAGCTTGCGCACCCAGCCCTGGAGGAATTCGACCTGGGGTTTCTCCCAACGGAAGTGCAACTCGGCCACGCCACCCGGCGCGAGGATGCGGTAGGCGGTGTAGAACACCAGCCACGCCTGGGCGATCTGCAGCAAGGCCGCGCCGAGGTTGGCGTTTTGCCCACGGGCGTCAATCTGCAGCGCATACCCGCACAGCGCCAGGCCCAGGGCTACCGGCATCGCCAGCAGGATATTGATCAGGATGGCCTGCGGCGTGTGCCACTGGCTGTCGCGCTTGAAGTGACCGATGTCCAGGTGGACCTTGTTCAGGCGCTGGTACAGGGCTTTGCGGCGCCACAACAGCGCGCCGATCAACAGCAGCAGCGGCAGGAACAGCAGCGGGCGCTGGGTCAGGCCGTCGTACAACTCGCTGACGCTGGAAGCCCAGGGCAGGGTGGTGACTTGCTTGCTCAGGTGCGCCGGCACGGTTTCCAGCCACTCGGTGTCCAGCGGCTTGTTGCTGGGGATCCAGAACATTTGCTCATCCAGCGTCGCGCGCAGGGTGGTGGCGGTGCTGAGCAGTTGTTTCTGGTTCAGTTGCAGGGTGATGGATTCGTTCAGCAGCGCGCTCAGCTCACGGCTCAGGCGCTCCAGCAGGTCGCTGCGGGTGATCGCCAGCTCCAGCAGGGTGCGACGCAATTGTGGCGTGACGTCTTCCGGTGGCTGGTTGGCCAGCAGGTTGTCGACGTAGGTGCTCGGGGAGCTGATCAGCTCGCGCTGCTGGTTGACCTCGAACTGGTACAGGCGAATGTTGGCGATGTCATCGGCCAGGTCGCGGTCCACCGTCAGGCGCGGCAATGCCTGCTTCTGTTTGTAGAGAATCTTGGAGAGCAGCAGGCTGCCCTTGAGCACGTTGATCTGCTCGTCCAGCGCCGAATCGCTCTGGGTCACGGTGTCCAGTTGCTGCTTGGTCTGCAGGTTTTTCTGAGTCAGGTCGTTGAGGCGGTCGGTGCTTTTGAGCAGGTAGTCGGACAGTTTCAGGTTGGCCGCGCTCTCGGTGGCCAGCAGGCTGCTGCCGCCGGCCTTCTGCGCCTCGATGGACTGCTGGGTTACCGTCTGCTGGGACTGGGCCAGGCGTTTCTGGTTGATCAGGGTTTGCAGGTCCTGGATTTCCTGCTCCAGGCGCGCGGTTTTCTCCACCACCAGATCGTGCTGGCTATTGCCCAGGTCTTGCAGTTGGCTGTTGCCGGCCAGTTCCTGGCGACGCAAAGGGATCAGCGCATTCAGGGCGGCGAGTTCGGCGTTCAGTTGGTTGCGCTGGTCGCCGCTGATGGTTTTGCCATTGTCCTTGCCGGCCTTGAGGATCGCATTGATCTGCTGGATGCGCGTCTGGCTGTTGCTGATTTCGGTCTGGGCGCGCTCGGGGCGGGTCTGGGCGGCAATGGTCAGGCTGTTGGCGTCGGCCAGTTCTTTTTGCAGGTCACCTTGCTGGGTGGTGCGCTGCACCAGCAGTTGTTCCAGCTGTGGCACCGGCAGGCTGGCGTAGCGCTGGGCGACCGGGATGACCTTGGTGGCCTTGAGCCGGGTCAGCTCACGCTGGTTGTCGGTGGTCTGGCGCGGGGCGTCCTCCAGCTGGCGCTTGAGGTCGATGAGGCGCTGCTCGTAATCCTGCTTGTTGCCCAGGTAATTCAGGGTCTGCTGCAGGATCGACTGCAACGCCTTCATGTCGGCGTCGGGCAGCTTGCGGTCGGGCAGCTTGTCCAGGGATTGCTGGATGGCGTCGGCGCTGGGCGGATCGGCGGCGTGTACGCTGCCGACACAAAGGGTCAGGCCCAGCAGGGTAGTGGCGAGAAAAGTGCGCAGGATTGGCATAGAGACCGGTCGAGCAAGGTGAAGAATCGGGGCGTTGTCGCCCCGCAGTTTAGAGGAAGAGTCCGGGACCCGGGCGACTTCCTTCGGGGAATCTGACGCCGACTTTGCCGATCTTGTTCCCGTCCATGACCGCGACGGTCCAGATGGTGTTGTTCCATTCCACCTGGTCGCCCACCACCGGCGCGCCGCCGACTTTCTGGGTGATGAAGCGGCTGAGGGGCATGTCCGGGTCGATGCCTTCGAGCTTGAGGCCGTACAGGGCGGAAACCGCGCCCAGCTGGGCGTCGCCTTCAAGCACGAAGTCGCCGAAGAAGCGCAGGTCCAGGCCGCGTTGCGGTGCCTGGCTGAACAGTTTGCCCAGGGCTGGCAGGTTGTGTTCGTGGCCGATCACACAGAGCAGGTCGTCGACTTCCAGCACCGTACTACCCGACGGATGGAGCAGTTGCTGGCCACGGAACAGCGCGGCGATCCGCGTGCCTTCGGGCATTTTCAGCTCGCGCAGGGCTGCGCCGATGCACCATTTTTCCGCGCCCAGGCGGTAGACGAACAGCTCCCACTCGCTGGTGACGTGCACTTCCAGGGCAGCGCGCGAGATGGGCGCAGGGTCCGGCGGTACCGTCACTTTCAGCAGCTTGGCCACCCACGGCAGGCTGGTGCCCTGCACCAGCAATGACACCAGCACGATAAAGAAGGCGAGGTTGAAGTACAGCTGCGCATGCGGCAGGCCGGCCATCAGCGGGAACACCGCCAGGATGATCGGTACCGCGCCACGCAGGCCGACCCAGGCGATGAAGGCTTTTTCGCGGCCATGGAACGCCTTGAACGGCAGCAGGCCGACCATCACCGACAGCGGCCGCGCGAACAGGATCATCCACAGCGCCAGGCCCAGGGCCGGCAGCGCGATCGGCAGCAAGTCGTGGGGCGTGACCAGCAGGCCCAGCACCAAAAACATGCCGATCTGGGCGAGCCAGGCCATGCCGTCGAGCATATGCAAAATGCCATGACGGCTGCGCACCGGGCGGTTGCCGATCACCAGGCCGCACAGGTACACGGCGAGGAAGCCGCTGCCGTGCAGGGCGTTGGTCAGGGCGAACACCACCAGGCCGCCGGCGATCACCAGGATCGGATACAAGCCCGTCGCCAGGTTGATGCGGTTGACCATCTGCAGCATCAGCCAGCCGCCGCCCAGGCCGACGATGCCGCCGATGCCGAACTCGCGCACCAGGTGCGTCAGCAGGCTCCAGTGCAGGCCGGTCTGGCCGCTGGCAAGCATGTCGATCAGGGTGACGGTGAGGAACACCGCCATCGGGTCGTTGCTGCCGGACTCGATTTCCAGGCTGGCGGTGACCCGCTCGTTCAGGCCCTTGCCGCCCAGCAGCGAGAACACTGCCGCGGCGTCCGTGGAACCGACGATGGCGCCGATCAACAGGCCTTGGATGATATTGAGGTCAAACAGCCAGGCCGCGGCCATGCCGGTGAGGCCGGTGGTGATCAGCACCCCGACCGTGGCCAGCGACAACGCCGGCCACAACGCCACGCGAAAACTTGCGACCCGTGTACGCAGGCCGCCGTCCAGCAGGATCACGGCCAGCGCGAGGTTGCCCACCAGGTAGGCGGTCGGGTAGTTATCGAAAATGATGCCGCCGCCATCGACGCCGGCGACCATGCCCACGGCCAGGATGATCACCAGGATCGGGATGCCCAGGCGGGACGAAAGGGAACTCACCAGAATGCTTGCACCCACCAGCAACGCGCCGATCAAGAACAGGCTGTTGATGGTCGTCGCATTCAAAGGCAGTACTCCATGAGTAAACAAGACGGGGCGCAAACTGACCATGCAGTCTGCGTGCCAGCGATTCTAACCTGTTGAATTGCTGCGCTGTCAAAAAGGTTTTGTGGCGCGATGAAGATCAAATGTGGGAGCTGGCTTGCCTGCGATAGCATCGCCTCGGTGAGCCTGATTCACCGAGGTGCCTGCATCGCAGGCAAGCCAGCTCCCACAAGGGATCAGCGCTGCCAAGAGGGCTTTGGTTCAGAGCCTGAACCGCCCCACCATCCCATTCAAATCCACCGCCAGGCGCGACAGCTCACTGCTCGCCGCACTTGTCTGGCTGGCGCCGGTGGCGGATTGCACCGACAAATCACGGATGTTCACCAGGTTACGGTCCACTTCCCGCGCCACTTGCGCCTGCTCTTCCGCCGCGCTGGCGATCACCAGGTTGCGCTCGTTGATCTCCACGATGGCGGTGTTGATGGTGTCCAGCGACATCCCCGCGCCCTTGGCGATGTTGAGTGTCGATTCCGCACGTTCGGTGCTGTTGCGCATCGAGTCCACCGCGTGCTCGGTGCCGGCCTGGATGCTGCCGATCATCCGCTCGATCTCGCTGGTGGACTGCTGGGTACGGTGGGCCAGGGCGCGCACTTCATCGGCAACCACGGCAAAGCCACGGCCGGCTTCCCCGGCACGCGCGGCTTCAATGGCGGCGTTGAGGGCAAGCAGGTTGGTCTGGTCGGCCAGGCCGCGAATCACGTCCAGCACCTTGCCGATATCCCGGGACTCATTGGCCAGGTCGCCGATCAAGGTAGCGGTGGCTTGCACGTCGCCGCTCATGCGCTCGATCGCGCTGACGGTTTCCTGTACCAGGTCACGCCCGTCGCCGGCGGAAGTGGTGGCATTGCGCGAGGCTTCGGAGGTGCTCACCGCATTGCGCGCGACTTCTTCGACGGCGCTGGTCATCTCGTTGACGGCCGTGGCGGCCTGTTCGATTTCGTTGTTTTGCTGGGTCAGGCCGCGGGCGCTTTCGTCGGTGACGGCGTTCAGCTCTTCAGCCGCCGATGCCAGCTGGGTGGCGGAGCCGGCGATACGCTGCAGGGTGTCGCGCAGCTTGTCCTGCATCTTGGCCATGGCCGCCAAAAGGCGCCCGGCTTCGTCGTTGCCGTCAATCTTGATCGGCCGCGTCAGGTTGCCTTCGGCGATTTCTTCAGCGGCGCCCAATGCCTGGGAAATCGGCAAGGTGATGCTGCGGGTCAGCAGCCAGGCGAACAGCAGGGTCAGCGCGGTGGCGATTACCAGCAGGCCCACCACCAGGTCAAAGGCCAGATCGTACTGGTCTTCGGCTTGCTGGTTGGTGGCCAGGGCCATCTTGTTATTGAGGTCCAGCAGGCGCGTGAGCACCGCGTTGACCTGCTCGGAGTTGCTCAGCAGTTCGGTGTTGAGCAGGCTGCGCAACTCGTCCACCTGGTTGGCGCGCGACAGGCTTTTCATGCGCTCTTCGATCTGATGGTACTGGCCGAGCAGGCGCACGTATTCGTCGTAGGTCGAACGCTCCTCGCTGCTCTCGATCAGCTTCTCGTAGACCGCCTGGGCCGTACGGATCTGCTGGTTGCGCAGCTCGAAAGCCTCGAGGGTTTTTTGCTGCACCTCCGGCTCGCGGTTGGTCAGCAAGCGATAGGACAGGACCCGCAGGCGCAAAGTGAGTTGGGTGAACTCATCCAGGGCGCGAATGCTCGGCACGCTGGACAGCGTGATGTCTTCGGTGGCGCCTCGGATTTTGCTCATCTGGTTCAGGGCGAACACACCGAGAAACAACATCAGTGCACCAATCAGCGCGAAGCCGAGGAAGGCCCTCGGAGCAATATTCATATTACGAAGCGACATGCGGAAATCCTGGGGAGAAGCGCGATCCGTGCGGTCATGAGACGGGGTGTCCCTCTCTATCGGACGTACGACTAAAGTCTAAAGGGCGCTGTGCGTTTTTGTCGCACCTGACGAGGGGTTGCGCTGATTCAGGAACCAGATGGGGGAAATGCAGTCACTAAGGCTCGAAAGCGTGGCCCGGCCCTTAAAAAACGGGCTGCGCGCCGGGGATAACCCTGGCATCCGAGGTGAATTTTCTTTATCGTCACCGCCCTTTGAAAAAGCCCGAGAAATCAAAATGTTAGAAGCATCCCTCAGCCAACTGGAACAACTGGTCAGCGATCTGGTACAGCAGAATCAGGATCTACTGGGCAGCAACGAATCCCTCAAGGCCGAACTGGCTCGCGCCAAGGATGAGAACGACAGCCTGCAATTGAACCTGATGGAACAGGAAGAAAAGCATGGCGCCACCGCCGCGCGTATCCAGGCGTTGGTTGAGCGCGTGAGCGCAGGGCCTGTCAGCGCATGAATGAAGGGATAAAGGTCGTTTCGATTCTCGGAGAGGATTACTCGATCAAGGCACCGGCAGGGGAGGACAAAACCCTGATGCACGCCGTGACCATGCTCAAGGCGTCCCTGGCCACCACCAAGAAAAAGTACCCGACCCTGATCGGTGACAAGCTACTGGTGCTGGCGGCGCTTAACCTGTGCGCCGAGCAGATCGAAATGCAGCAGGCTCACCAGCAGGAACTCGACCGTTACCAAGAGCAAGTCAGCGCCACGGTCGATGTGATTTCCAAGGTGATCGGACAACCTTAGGGTCAGAACCACTCATCCTGCATGCCGAGGCACGTGTCATCACGTGCTTCGAGAATCGCTAGTTCATGATGGCAGCTTGGTACTTCCCAGGTCAGGAAGTACCGAGCGGCCTGGAGCTTGCCTTTGTAGAAGGCCACATCCGCCGCATTGTCCCTGGCCAAGCCTTCCTCGGCGCGAATCGCCTGTTCCAGCCAGCGCCAGCCAATCACCGTATGCCCGAATACCTTCAGGTACAGCGCCGAATTCGCCAGGCTGCTGTTGACCTTGCCGTGGGCGAGATCCGTCAGCAGGCCGATGGTCACGCTTTGCAGGCGGCTCACCAAGTGCTCCAGCGGTTCCCTGAGTGGGGTGAGGCTTGGGTATTGCTGCGCACGCGCACCGGTTTCGGCGATCAGTCTGATGAGTTGCTTCAAGCCCGCCCCGCCGTTCTGTGCGAGCTTGCGCCCGAGCAAATCCAGGGATTGGATGCCATGGGTGCCTTCATGGATGGGGTTCAGGCGGTTATCGCGGTAATACTGCTCTACCGGGTATTCACGGGTGTAGCCGTGGCCGCCGAGAATCTGGATCGCCAACTCGTTGGCCTTGAGGCAGAACTCCGAGGGCCAGGATTTGACGATCGGGGTGAGCAGATCCAGCAGTTCGTGGGCGTGCTTGCGCTCGGCTTCGGTTTCCAGGGTGGTGGTGTCGTCGAACAGCCGCGCGGCGTAGAGGCCCAGATCGAAGGCGCCTTCCACGTAGGATTTCTGAGTCAGCAGCATGCGTTTTATGTCCGCGTGCTGAATGATCGAGACCGGCGCAGTGGTGGGATCCTTGCTATCAGGCAGGCGACCTTGCGGGCGTTCACGGGCGTACTCCAAGGAATAGAGGTAGCCGGCATAACCGAGCATCACCGCGCCCATGCCCACGCCGATGCGCGCCTCGTTCATCATCTGGAACATGCAGCTCAACCCCTGGTGCGGCTTGCCCACCAGGTAGCCGACACAGTGGCCGTTATCGCCGAAATTCAGCGCCGTGGACGTGGTGCCGCGCCAGCCCATCTTGTGGAACAGCCCAGCCAGCAACACGTCGTTGCGTTCCCCCAGGCTGCCGTCGTCGTTGACCAGGAACTTGGGCACGATAAACAGCGAAATGCCCTTCACCCCGGGCGGCGCATCCGGCAGCTTGGCCAGCACCATATGCACGATGTTTTCCGACAGCGGATGATCGCCGCCGGAGATGAAGATCTTGTTGCCTTTGAGTCGATAGCTACCGTCAGCCGCTGGTTCTGCGCGTGTACGAATATCCGACAGGGATGAACCGGCATGTGGCTCGGTGAGGGCCATGGTGCCGAAGAAGCGGCCCTCGATCATCGGCTGCAGGAAGCGTCGTTTCTGCTCCTCGGTGCCGAAGCTTTCAATCAGGTTGGCGGCACCCATGGTCAGGAACGGATACGACGTGGACGCGGCGTTGGCCGACTGGAAATGCGCGAAACAGGCCTGCGACAGCAGGGTGGGCAGTTGCATGCCGCCCGCTTCGAAACTGCGCGCCGCGTTGAGGAAGCCGGCTTCGAGGAACGCATCCACCGCCGGCTTCACTTCCGGAATCAGGATGGCCTTGCCGTCTTCATAGCGCGGTTCGTTTTCGTCGTTTTTGCGGTTGTGCGGTGCGAAGTACTTCTCGGCAATGCTGCGTGCCGTGCTGATGGCTGCATCGAAGGTTTCGCGATTGTGCTCGGCAAACCGCTCGCGCTGCGTCAGGCCCTCGGCATCGAGGACTTCATACAGCTCGAAAGCCAGATTGCGGGAACTGAGCAGCGTCTCGGACATGGCGGCTTACCTTTGAAAAGTATGCCGCAGTCTAGAAGCGCTGATAAAAAGGGGGAAGGAACATAGATGGGGGTGATGGGAGGACACAAGCTTCAGCTACAAGTCGCAAGCTTCAAGCCGCAAGCTACAAGCCTCAAGCTGCTTGTAGCTTGTAGCTTGTAGCTTGTAGCTTGCAGCTTGCAGCTTGCAGCTTAGAAGGTTTAGCCGATGGTCATCAGGCTGGCGTTACCGCCTGCTGCAGCGGTGTTAACGCTCAACGCCCGCTCAATCACCAGGCGTTCCAGTGCAATCGCGGTCTCGCCTTGCGACAGACCATGCACCCCGACAATCGCCCCGCCACGCTGGGCCACTTGCTGGCACACCGCACGCAGTTGATCGGAATCACCGTGGTGCAGGACGGCGTCGAACACCACGTCATCCTTGGTCCAGTCGGCCACGCGCTTGATCTTCGCCTGAATCTCCTTCGGCAGGCGTGGGAACAAGGCCTTGGTCAGGTCGGTTTCCGGCCATACCGCAGAGCCGCCAACAGCCAGCACCGCCGCCAGTTGAGTCAGCAGGTCGCCTTCTACGTCCGCCAGGCACAGCACGTGCTCGCGGGGCAAGATGGCGTAGCTGTTGCGCTCGCCAGTCGGGCCAGCCAGTTGACGGGTGATACCGCTTTGCGATTGCGCGGCGAACTGGCTGCACAGGGCGCTCAGGTCGCTGAACTGATTGCTGTCCGCCCAGGTTTTCAGGGTGGTCAGCGGCTGGCTCATGGCGTCGCGCAAACGGACATCCGGTGCAGCCAGTGCGTCGCCACGCACGAAGGATTGTTCGATGGCATCGGTAGGACGGGTCGACAGCAGGCGGTACAGGTACAACGGACCACCGGCTTTCGGGCCGGTCCCCGACAGGCCTTCGCCGCCGAACGGCTGCACGCCGACCACGGCACCGACAATGTTGCGGTTGACGTAGACGTTACCGGCATTGACGTTGTCGATCACCTTGGCGATGGTCTCGTCGATACGGGTGTGCACGCCCAGGGTCAGGCCATAGCCGGACGCATTGATCTGCGCGATGAGCTGGTCGATCTCTTTGCGCTTGTAGCGCACCACGTGCAGCACCGGGCCGAAGATCTCGCGTTGCAGTTCGTCGAAGCTTTCCAGCTCGATCAGGGTCGGCATCACGAAGGTGCCACGCTTGATCTCTTCGCCGTCGGCAATGGCCACCTGGTACACGTTGCGGCCTTTGTCGCGCATGGCCTGGATGTGTTTCTCGATACCGGCCTTGGCTTCGGCGTCGATCACCGGGCCGATGTCCACGGACAGGCGCTCCGGGTTACCCAGGCGGCATTCAGCCATGGCGCCCTTGAGCATTTCGATCACGCGGTCTGCCGAATCTTCCTGCAGGCACAGGACACGCAGGGCCGAGCAACGCTGGCCGGCACTGTCGAAGGCCGAGGACACCACGTCGATGACCACTTGCTCGGTCAGCGCCGAAGAATCGACGATCATCGCGTTCTGGCCACCGGTTTCGGCGATCAGCGGGATCGGGCGGCCCTGGGCATCCAGGCGGCCGGCGACATTGCGTTGCAGCAGGCGCGCGACCTCGGTGGAGCCAGTGAACATCACACCTTTGACGCGTTCATCGCCGACAAGGCGCGCACCGACGCTTTCGCCCTGGCCTGGCAGCAGTTGCAGCACGCCTTCCGGAATGCCGGCTTCGAGCAGGATGCGCACGGCTTGGGCAGCCACCAGCGGCGTTTGCTCGGCAGGCTTGGCCAGTACCGGGTTGCCGGCAGCCAGTGCGGCAGCGACCTGGCCACTGAAGATTGCCAGCGGGAAGTTCCACGGGCTGATGCAGACCACCGGACCCAGTGGGCGGTGGGCGTCGTTGGTGAAATCGTTGCGTGCCTGCACCGCGTAGTAGCGCAGGAAGTCCACGGCTTCGCGCACTTCGGCGATGGCGTTGGCGAAGGTCTTGCCGGCTTCGCGAGCCAGCAGGCCCATCAGTGGCTGGATCTCGCCTTCCATCAGGTCGGCGGCACGTTCCAGGATCGCGGCGCGCTCGGCGGGCGGGGTGGCCTGCCAGATCGGGCCGGCATTGATGGCGCACTGGATGGCGTTGTCGACGTCTTCGACGGTGGCTTCCTGGACGTGACCGACCACATCACGCAGGTCGGACGGGTTCAGCACCGGTGCAGCAGGCTGGTCGCTGGAGGCGCAACCGAGCATCGGCGCGGCCTTCCAGTGGTTGTGCGCGGTGGCAAGCAACGCGCAGGACAGCGACGCCAGACGGTGCTCGTTGGCCAGATCGATGCCGGCCGAGTTGGCGCGGTCGCTGCCATACAGGTCGCGGGGCAGCGGGATACGCGGGTGCGGCAGGCCGAAGCCGCCTTCCAGTGTCGCCATCTGCTCGATGCTGGCCACTGGATCGGCCACCAGCTCCTGGATCGAGATGGACTGGTCGGCAATGCGGTTGACGAACGAGGTGTTGGCGCCGTTTTCCAGCAGGCGACGCACCAGGTACGCCAGCAGCGTTTCGTGGGTGCCGACCGGTGCGTACACGCGGCACGGACGATTCAGTTTGCCGTCGGACACCTTGCCTACAACTTGCTCGTACAGTGGCTCACCCATGCCGTGCAGGCACTGGAACTCGTACTGGCCGGGGTAATAGTTCTGACCAGCGATATGGTAGATAGCCGACAAGGTGTGCGCGTTATGCGTGGCGAACTGCGGGTAGATGACTTCCGGCACCGACAGCAGTTTGCGTGCACAGGCGATGTAGGAAACGTCGGTGTACACCTTGCGGGTGTAGACCGGATAGCCTTCCAGGCCTTCAACCTGGGCGCGCTTGATTTCGCTGTCCCAGTACGCGCCTTTCACCAGGCGGATCATCAGGCGATGGCGGCTGCGGCGGGCCAGGTCGATAACGTAGTCGATCACATACGGGCAACGCTTCTGGTAGGCCTGGATCACAAAGCCGATGCCGTTCCAGCCGGTCAGCTGTGGTTCGAAGCACAGGCGTTCGAGCAGATCCAGCGACAGCTCCAGGCGGTCGGCTTCCTCGGCGTCGATGTTCAGGCCGATGTCGTATTGCTTGGCCAGCAGGGTCAGGGACAGCAGGCGCGGGTACAGCTCGTCCATCACGCGCTCGTATTGCGCACGGCTGTAACGCGGGTGCAAGGCCGACAGCTTGATGGAGATGCCTGGGCCTTCATAAATCCCACGACCGTGAGAGGCTTTGCCGATCGAGTGGATGGCTTGTTCGTACGAGGCCAGGTACTTCTGGGCATCGTGTTCGGTCAGGGCGGCTTCCCCGAGCATGTCGTAGGAATAGCGGAAGCCCTTGGCTTCGAACTTGCTCGCGTTGGCCAGGGCTTCGGCGATGGTTTCGCCGGTGACGAACTGCTCGCCCATCAGGCGCATGGCCATGTCGACGCCCTTGCGGATCATCGGCTCGCCGCTCTTGCCGATGATGCGGCTCAGGGACGAGGTCAAGCCTGCTTCGTTATGCGTGGCGACCAGTTTGCCGGTCAGCAACAGGCCCCAGGTGGCGGCGTTGACGAACAGCGACGGGCTGTTGCCCAGGTGCGGCTGCCAGTTGCCAGTGCTGATCTTGTCGCGGATCAGCGCGTCGCGGGTGCCCTTGTCCGGGATGCGCAGCAGCGCTTCGGCCAGGCACATCAGTGCGACACCTTCCTGGGACGACAGGGAAAATTCCTGCAGCAGGCCCTGAACAATACCGGCACGGCCGCCGGCACTCTTCTGATTACGTAGTTTCTCGGCAATCGAGGCGGCCAGCTTGTTGGTGGCTTCGGCCATGGGCTGCGGCAGGCGGGCCTGTTCGATCAGCATCGGCACCACTTCCGGCTCAGGGCGACGGTAAGCAGCGGTGATCGAGGCGCGCAGCACGGATTGCGGCAGGATGCTCTCGGCAAACTCCAGGAAGCACTGGTGGGCGTGGTCGGCCTGGACTTCGCCGGCGTCATCTGCGTCCTTGCTGCTCAAGCCATTCAGCTCGGTCAGGGTTGCACCACCCTCGAGTTTCTCCAGGTAATTGAAAATCGCCTGCTTGATCAGCCAGTGCGGCGTGCGATCAATCGAGGTCGCGGCGGCCTTCAGGCGTTCGCGGGTCGGGTCGTCGAGTTTGACCCCAAGGGTGGTCGTAGCCATTTTTTTATCCTCATGGGTGCCACTACCGAGTGGCATCAGCTGGCGGCAAGATTAGCTTTGCGCCTGCAGAGGTGCAACCGGGTGCAACCCATTTTCTTCATGAATTTTTCGATCGTGATCGGGAAAAAATCTGGCCCTCGACGGAATTCGCTGTGTGTTGGTGCATTTGCTTCTGAGATCGGCTGTTCTTGCTCCGAAAAGGAGCAAAAACGCGCTGATTGCCGCAATACACACCTAGGTGCAACTTATTCTCAAGAAGCTGGTTGCACCTTATTTGCTTTGTTGAATAGCATTCGCGCCCAAGGTGCAACCACCTTTACGGTTCGGTTCATCGGCTGACGGCTTTCCTGGGGAAACGTCAGTCATAAATGCGCGGCACGCCGGTTCGTCTCCCCAACTAGCAATGGGGTAGCCGTCCGCGAGACCGCTGCTACATAAAAACAAAGCCAGGGCGTCACTCATATGAGCGTTAGTAATCCCACCCTGATCACGTTTGTGATCTACATCGCAGCAATGGTGCTGATCGGCTTCATGGCCTATCGCTCCACCAACAACCTTTCCGACTACATCCTCGGCGGTCGCAGCCTCGGCAGCGTGGTCACTGCCCTGTCGGCCGGTGCTTCGGATATGAGCGGCTGGCTGTTGATGGGCTTGCCGGGCGCGATCTACATGTCCGGCCTGTCGGAAAGCTGGATCGCCATCGGCCTGATCGTCGGTGCCTACCTCAACTGGCTGTTCGTGGCCGGTCGCCTGCGGGTACAGACCGAGCACAACGGCGACGCCCTGACCCTGCCGGACTACTTCTCCAGCCGTTTCGAAGATAAAAGCGGCCTGCTGCGGATCATCTCTGCGGTAGTGATCCTGGTGTTCTTCACTATCTATTGCGCTTCCGGCATCGTGGCCGGCGCCCGTCTGTTCGAAAGCACCTTCGGCATGTCCTACGAGACTGCGCTGTGGGCCGGCGCGGCTGCGACGATTGCCTACACCTTTGTGGGTGGTTTCCTGGCGGTGAGCTGGACCGACACCGTACAAGCCACGCTGATGATTTTCGCGCTGATCCTCACGCCGATCATCGTGCTGCTGGCCACCGGTGGCGTCGACACCACCTTCCTGGCGATCGAAGCCAAGAACCCCGACAACTTCAACATGCTGAAGAACACCACTTTCATCGGCATTATCTCGCTGATGGGCTGGGGCTTGGGTTACTTCGGCCAGCCGCACATCCTCGCGCGTTTCATGGCAGCGGACTCGGTGAAGTCGATTGCCAATGCGCGTCGCATCTCCATGACCTGGATGATCCTGTGCCTGGGCGGCACCGTGGCGGTGGGCTTCTTCGGTATTGCCTACTTCTCGGCGCACCCGGAAGTGGCCGGCCCGGTCAACGAGAACCACGAACGTGTGTTCATTGAGCTGGCCAAGCTGCTGTTCAACCCATGGATTGCGGGCGTGTTGCTGTCGGCCATCCTGGCAGCGGTCATGAGCACCTTGAGCTGCCAGCTGCTGGTATGTTCGAGCGCGCTGACCGAAGACTTCTACAAGACCTTCCTGCGCAAAAATGCTTCCCAGGTCGAGCTGGTGTGGGTCGGCCGCGCCATGGTGCTGGTAGTGGCGCTGATCGCTATCGCCATGGCTGCCAACCCGAACAACCGTGTGCTGGGCCTGGTGAGCTATGCCTGGGCCGGCTTCGGTGCCGCGTTCGGTCCAGTGGTACTGATCTCGGTGATCTGGAAAGGCATGACCCGCAACGGCGCACTCGCCGGGATCCTGGTCGGCGCGATCACCGTAATCGTGTGGAAGCACTTCGAATTGCTCGGCCTGTACGAAATCATCCCAGGCTTCATCTTCGCCAGCCTGGCGATCTACTTCGTCAGCAAGCTGGGCGCACCGACCGCCGGCATGATCGAGCGTTTTGATGCTGCGGAAAAAGACTACAACCTCAACAAGTAATTCGCCGGGCGCTGAGCGCCTGATGAGTTAAAGAAAAGGCCCGCATCCTACGGATGGCGGGCCTTTTTTTGCGTGTGATTTCAGACGAGCCAAAGAAGATTCTGACGCACCTATGTAGGGTTTTACTGATTTGCAGTGAGCATGCTCTTTAGCGTGGAGCAGTGGTGCAGAATCTGCCGCCTACCCCTCGCAGAGAAACACCGGATGTTCGCTCCTGCCAATCAAAGTGCCTTTACCCTGACCCTGGATGGGGTGCCGAGTGAACTCAAGGTGTTCGAGTTTGACGGCACCGAAGCCATCAGCCAGCCCTATTGTTTTGACCTTGAGCTGGTCAGCGAGCAGCCTGACCTGGAGCTGGAAAGCTTGCTGCATCGCCAGGTGTACCTTGGCTTCGATGCCCAGGGACGCGGGGTGCATGGCCTGGTCTACCGCGTGGCGCAGGGTGACTCCGGGCGACGCCTCACGCGCTATCAGCTCAGCCTGGTGCCGCAGCTGGCGTACCTGCAGCACAGCAGCCACCAGCGGATCTTCCAGCAGCAGACGGTGCCGCAGATTGTGGCGCGAGTATTGGTGGGGCAGGGCATCCAGAGCGACCAATTCCAGTTCAGCCTGAGTGGTACTTACCCACCGCGCGAGTATTGCGTGCAGTTCGGCGAGACTGATCTGGCGTTCATTCAGCGGCTATGTGCGGAGGTGGGGATTCACTATCACTTCCAGCATTCGCCCGAAGCGCACTTGCTGGTCTTTGGCGATGACCAGACGGTGTTTGCCCAGGCTGAACAGTCCACGCCGTATGCGCCAGGCTCTGGAATGGTGGCTGAGGCGCCGGCAATCAAGCGGTTTGCCGTGCGCTTGGCCACGCGTACCACGTCGGTCAATCTACGCGATTATGACTTTCAAAAACCGCGCCTCGCCCTGGAGAGTGCGGCCGCCGGTGAGCAGCTTCCCACGCTTGAGCAGCAGGGTTTCCCCGGCCATTTCAACGACCGTGCCCATGGCAAATACCTTGCGCAGCGTGGGCTGGAGCGTCATCGCAGTGATTACCAGCTGGCCCATGGCTGCGGTGATGTGCCGGCGCTGGCCAGTGGTCGGTTCCTCACGCTGAGCGGGCACCCGCGCGCGGCTTGGAATGATGTGTGGCTGGTGCGCGAGGTCACGCATGCAGGCAAGCAACCGCAGGTGTTGGAAGAGGCTGTTACGGCGGTGTCTGGCGCAGCGTTTCGCCAGGGTTATCGCAATGATTTTGTCGCCGCGCCGTGGGAGGTGATCTTTCGCCCGCCATTGCCTGAGCAGCCGCGCCCGGTTATTTCGGGTTATCAGAGTGCCGTGGTCACCGGCCCTGCCGACAGTGAGATCCATTGCGACGAATACGGGCGGGTCAAGGTGCAACTGGCCTGGGATCGCGACGGTGAACATGACGAGCATTCCAGTTGCTGGCTGCGGGTCGCCAGTGGCTGGGCGCATGACCGCTATGGCTCGGTGCTGATCCCCAGGGTCGGCATGGAGGTGCTGGTGGGTTTCGTCAATGGCGACATGGACATGCCGCTGGTGATGGGGTGCGTGCCCAACGCGGCGACGACGTTGCCCCTCGACCTGCCCGCGGAAAAGACCCGCAGCATTTTCCGCAGCCAAAGCAGCCCCGGTGGCGGCGGCTATAACGAGTTGCGCATTGAGGATCGCAAGGGCGCCGAGGAAATCTACCTGCGTGCCCAGCGGGATTGGACCCAACATGTGCTGCATGATCAGCAGGTGCAGGTGGATAACCGGCGGCGGGTGAGGGTGGGTGGTGAATCGCACCATGAACTGCAGGGCGAAGAGCAACGCATCACTCATGGCAATCGGCTGACTGAACTCAAGCAGGACGATCACCTGGTGGTCGGCGGCTCGCAGCAGATGCGGGCCGGGCGAACCATTCAGATCGGCGCGGGGCAGAGTGTGGTCATCGATGCCGGTGCGAGTGTGACGATTCAGGCGGGCGGGCAATCGATCACGCTGTCCTCGGGCGGCATATTCAGCAGCGTGCCGATTCAACTGGGCGGTGCTCCCGCAGCGGCGGCCGCACCGTTGCTGCCGGGCGCGAAGGAGACATTGCTCGCAGTGATTGCCGCGCCATTAAGTCGTGTGCAGATAGCCAGCCTGAAACGCAGCGCACCCTTTTGCGAGGAGTGCGAGCGATGCAAGAACGGCCAGTGCAACCTGGCCGGTCAATCCCCCCTGGCAAGGAGTCCAGCCTGATGCCTCCACATTTGACGCCTGGCGCCTGGTTGGCCGAATACCCTTTGCTTGCCCATGAGCGGCTTTTCGCGGTGTTGGGCAGTGCCAGCGAGGCCAAGCCGTATGCTGCCTGGCAAGCCATGGCGGCCGGGAATCTGCCGCACCCCCTGTGGGCCGGCACCGCCTACGCCGACTGGGATGAGGTCATGCCTTATGTGGGCATTGTCGAGCCGGGTAGCGCTTTCCTCGATTGGGTTGCTGCCAGTGCCGCCACGGATTGGGGGTGGTTGGCGATATCGTCCAGCCCGCTGGAGACCGTGATTGCGCACCTGCAAGGCCTGACCAAGGTGTACCTGCCCGATAACCAGGAGGTGTTTTTGCGCTTCTGGGATGGGGCTCAGTTTCACCCGATCTTGCAGGCATTGGGCGATGAGGCGGGGAAGATGCTACCAGTGTTCCAGCGGTATCTGATCAATGGTCAACCGCTGGCGGTAGTACCGGGGCCCGTGACCGAGGCCAACCCCTGCCCCTGGTGGCGGGTGCCTGCGCCAGTATTGGAGCATCTGGCAGCGCAACCGCCGCACATTCTGGTCGACAACCTGCTGCAATGGCTCGAAGAACAGCGCCCGGACGTGTACACGGCGTTTACGCCGGCGACCCTGCGGCACAAGGTCATCTATTGTGTGCGTCGTGCGCAGATCAGCCACGAGGCGCTGGCCGACTACCTGGTTTCAGAGTCGGGTTGAGTCGAGTGCCTGTTGCAGGTCCTCGACCAGGTCTTCGATCGCCTCGATACCGACTGACAGGCGGATCATCTCCGGCTTCACGCCGGCCTTGGCCTGCTCCTGCTCGTTCATTTGCCGATGGGTGGTGGAGGCTGGGTGGCAGGCCAGGGATTTGGCGTCGCCGATGTTCACCAGGCGCTTGAAGATCTGCAGCGCATCGTAGAAACGCACGCCGGCCTCATAGCCGCCCTTCAAGCCGAAGGACAGGATCGCCGACGGTTTGCCCTGCATGTATTTCTGCGCCAGCGCATGGTGCGGGTGATCCGGCAGGCCTGCGTAGCTGACCCACTCCACGTCGGCATGGTCTTGCAGGAACTGCGCAATTTTAAGCGCGTTCTCGGTGTGGCGCTCCATGCGCAGGGCCAGGGTTTCCAGGCCTTGGAGCAGCAGGAACGCATTCATCGGCGCAAGGGCGGCGCCGGTGTTGCGCAAGGGCACGGTACGGGCGCGGGCGATAAAAGCGGCAGGGCCGAATTTCTCGGTGTAGACCACGCCGTGATAGGCCGGCTCGGGCTGGTTGAGGCCGGGAAATTTATCCGCGTATTTCGTCCACGGGAACGTCCCGCTGTCGACGATCACGCCGCCCAGGGAGTTGCCGTGGCCACCCACGTATTTGGTCACCGAGTGCACCACGATGTCGGCGCCGAACTGGATCGGCTTGCACAGGATCGGCGTGGCCACGGTGTTGTCGACCATCAGCGGTACGCCACGGGCATGAGCGACGTCGGCCAGGGCTTCGATGTCGATGATATTGCCTGCCGGGTTGCCGATGCTTTCGCAGTAGACCAGCTTGGTGTTGTCGTCGATCAGTTCGGCAATGGCCTCGGCGGAGTCGTTGCGGGAGAAGCGCACGTCCACGCCGAAGCTTGGCAGCAGGTGGGCGAACAGGGTGTAGGTGCCGCCATACAGCTGCGGGGTGGTGACGATATTGTCACCGGCACGGGTCAGGGTCTGGATCGCATAGTGGATTGCAGCGCTGCCAGCCGAGACGGCGAGGGCGGCGATCCCGCCTTCGAGGGCCGCCATGCGTTGTTCCAGCACATCGTTGGTGGGGTTCATGATCCGTGTGTAGATATTGCCGGGCACATCCAGGTTGAACAGGTCGGCGCCGTGTTGGGCGTTATCGAATTCGAAAGCGACGTTCTGGTAGATCGGCACGGCGACGGCCTTGGTGGTCGGGTCCGACTTGAAACCGTGGTGCAGTGCAAGGGTGGCGTCTTTCATGATGGTTATTGACCTCCTTGGATTCCTGGATGCCCCCGTCGAGAACGCTGGGGGCTGGTTGCCTGCGATGGCATCACCGCGCACTACGGGTAATACCGCGTCACTTGCGTCGCGGGCAAGCCCGCGCGCACCGGGGGCATTAGATTGTTTTCGGGGGTATGCCTGCGTTTGCGACATAAGCACCGCCCGACACGCAGCCCTGCACCTTTGCCCGTGTAGAAGGTAAACTTCGCCCCCTGCGCAGGAGCAACCATGAATTATCGTCACGCCTTTCACGCCGGCAACCACGCCGATGTCTTCAAACACCTGACCTTGACCCGCCTCATCGCCCTGATGTCGCGCAAGGAGCAGCCGTTCGCCTACCTCGATACTCACGCCGGCATTGGTCTGTACGACCTGCAGGGCGACCAGGCCAACCGCACCGGTGAATACCTGGAAGGCATCGCCCGCCTGTGGGGCGCGAGCGACCTGCCGCCGCTGACCGCCGACTACATGCGCGTGTTGCATGAGATGAACCCGGACGGTCAGTTGCGCTACTACCCAGGCTCACCGGAGCTGGCACGACGTCTCACCCGGCCGCAGGACCGCGTGTTGCTCAACGAAAAGCACCCCGAAGATGGCGTGCTGCTCAAGGACAACATGAAGGGTGATCGTCGGGTCAAGGTGCACCTCGGCGAAGGCTGGCATGTGCCTCGCGCACTGCTGCCGGTGCCGGAAAAGCGTGCGCTGATGCTCATCGACCCGCCGTTCGAGCAACTCGATGAAATGCAACGCTGCGCCGCCTCCCTCAAGGAAGCGATAGGCCGGATGCGCCAAACCGTGGCGGCGATCTGGTACCCGGTGAAGGATCAGCGCATGTTGCGCCGTTTCTACCAGGACCTGGCCGGCACCGGTGCGCCGAAGTTGCTGCGGGTGGAATTGCTGGTGCATCCGCTGGACACGCCAAACACCCTGACCGGCTCGGGCCTGGCGATCGCCAACCCGCCGTGGGGCCTGGAAGAGGAATTGCGTGAGCTGCTGCCGTGGCTGTCCAAGAAGCTTGGCCAGACCCAGGGTGGCTGGCAGATGGATTGGCTCATAGCTGAATAGCTACAAGCTACAAGCTACAAGCTACAAGCTACAAGCTGCAAGCCGCAAGCTTCAAGCTGCAAGTGACAGCAGGGAACACCACTTTCAGCTTGTAGCTTGCAGCTTGCAGCTTATGTCTTGCAGCTGCGACCTTCAGATCGGACAAGTCACGCCCGTGCCGCCAATCCCGCAGTAGCCCTGCGGATTCTTCGCCAGGTACTGCTGGTGGTACGCCTCGGCGAAGTACACGGTCGGTGCTTCTTCGATTTGCGTGGTGATCGCACCCAGGCCGGCCTTGCTCAGTTCTTGCTGATACGCCTGTGCGCTGGCCTTCGCCGCGGCCAATTGCTCGGGCGTGGTTGCATAGATTACCGAGCGGTACTGACTGCCGATGTCATTGCCCTGGCGCATGCCCTGGGTCGGGTTGTGCAATTCCCAGAACATTTTCAGCAGGTCTTCATACTTGACCTTGGCCTGGTCGTATACCACCAGCACCACTTCGCTGTGGCCGGTCAGGCCCGAGCAGACTTCTTCATAGGTCGGGTTCGGCGTGAAGCCGCCGGCATAGCCGACCACGGTGCTGACCACGCCATCGCGCTGCCAGAACCTGCGCTCGGCACCCCAGAAGCACCCCAGGCCGAAAATCGCGAAGCCGACATCATCCAGAAACGGGCCCAGCAGCGGGTTGCCGTTGACGAAGTGCGTCTGCGGCAGGTTCATCGGGGTTTCACGGCCAGGCAAAGCTTGTTCTTGAGTAGGCAGCACGTTTTTGTTCACCAGAATTTCCGAGCGCAAGACCATGGGCAGTCCTCTCAGTCAGATTGAGTTAGGTAAGAATTCAGACCGCCAGTGTGCCCGAGTGTTACGGCGCTGTCAGGCGATTGGCCCGCGCGGGTAGCGCTTGAGCTTCTCGAGCAGCTCTGCACCCGGGATCGGCCGGTCGAACAGGTAGCCCTGGCCCACGTCGCAACGATGCCGGCGCAGGAAGGCCAGTTGTTCGGAGGTTTCGACGCCTTCGGCCACCACCTTGAGCTTGAGGTTGTGGGCCATGGCGATCACCGCCGAGGTGATTTCCATATCGTCCTGGTTGTCCGGGATTTCGTGGATAAAGCTGCGATCGATCTTGATGATGTCGATGGGGAATTTTTTCAAGTAGCTGAGCGACGAGTAACCGGTACCGAAGTCGTCCATGGCCAGGGTCAGGCCGAAGCTTTTCAATTGGTCCAGTTGCAGGCGCGTGTCTTCCGTGGCCTCCAGCAGCAGGCCTTCGGTCAGTTCCAGCTCGAGCAGGTTGGCCGGCAGCTGTTCTTCCTTGAGGATCGTGGCGATGGACGCCACCAGGTCCGGGTCGGAGAACTGCTTGGGCGACAGGTTGATTGCCACCTGCAGGTTGCCCATGCCGGCGGCGCTCAATTGCCGGCTCATGCGGCAGGCCTGGCGGGCGATCCACTTGCCGATGGGGATGATCAGCCCGGTTTCTTCGGCCACGCTGATGAACTGGTCGGGGCGGATCATGCCTTTTTCCGGGTGGTTCCAGCGCAGCAGCGCTTCCATGCCCAGCAAACGGCCACTGCGCAGGCACAGCTTGGGCTGGTAGAACACGTCCAGCTCGTTCTGGGTGAGGGCGCGGCGCAGGTTGTTTTCCACGAACAGCTTGTAGCTCGCCTCGGCGTTCAGCGCTTCGGTAAAGACTTGCACCTGGTGTTTACCGTTGGCCTTGGCCTTGTGCAGGGCCAGCCCGGCGTTGCGCATCAATGTCTGTGGATCGCGGCCGTGCAGCGGCGCGCAGGCCAGGCCCACGGAGCCGGTGACGCTGATCAACTGGTTGTCGACGAACATCGGCTTGTCGAGGGTCGCGAGCAGTTGGCTGGCGACCTGCTGGCCGCTCTCCAGGTCCGTGTCGTCGAGCAGCACCGCAAACTCGTTACTGGCAAACCGCGCCAGGCTGCCGCCGGCACTCAGGCTGTTGCGCAGGCGCCGGGCCAGGCTGATCAGCAGCTTGTCGCCGGTCTGGTGGCCGAGGCTGTCGTTGATCCGCTTGAAGTTGTCGATGTCCACCAGCAACAGGCTGATCGGGCTGTCGCTGTCGCGGGCAAAGCGCTCGTCGAGGTTGCGGATGAAGGCCGGGCGGTTACCCAGGTTGGTCAGGTTGTCGGTATAGGCCAGGCGCTCGATGCGCTGCTGCGCGAGTTTGGTCTGGGTGATGTCTTCGTAGATACCGATGTAGTGAGTCAGCTCACGATTGTCGCCATACACCTTGGAGATCGACAGCTGGCCCCAGTAGGGCTCGAGGTTTTTGCGCCGGCTCTTGAACTCGCCCTGCCAACTATTGCTTTTGGCCAGGCTCGAGGGCGCATCGAACAGCAGTTCGCTGAGGTTCTCCAGGGCTGGCAGTTGGGCCAGGCGGTGGCCGTGGACCTCTTCGGCGCTGTACTGGGTGATCGCCGTAAAGCTCGGGTTGACGTATTCCACCACGCCATCGCAGTTGACCAGCAGGAAGGCGTTGGCGCTTTGTTCCACGGCGCGCTGGAACAGATGCAGGGCGCTGGTGGCGGTGCGGCGGTTGTGGTTGTTGATGACTTGCGCGAACTGGTCGGCCAGTTCACCGGCGAAGGCAATTTCATCGGCCTGCCACGCGCGCGGGCTGCCGCCCTGTTCCAGGCACAACACGCCGATCACTTGGCCATCGACGCGGATGCTCGCGTCGAGCATCGCGTAGATGTCCTTGGCCCGCAGGTTTTCGGCCATCTCCCGGGTACGCGGGTCGCGCATGGCGTTGGTGGCGTCGATGGCGCGGCTAGTGTGCAGGGCTTCGAGGTAGTCGGGAAAGCCGCTCGCGTCGATCGCCTCGGGCATATGGTGGCGTTGGTCCGCACGGTGGTACGCCGAAATTGGCACCAGGCGCTGGCCTTCGAGGTTCCAGATGCTGGCGCAGTCGATCTGGTAGATATCGCAGGCGCTGCGGGTGATCAGTTCGGCGGCTTCCTGCAGCGAATTGTTAGTGGTGTAGCGCTGGCGGGCCAGCAACAGGATCAGCTCCTGCTGGGCGCGCACCCGTTCCAGGTGCTGCAGTTGTTCCTGCTGGGCGCGCTGGTTGAGCTCCAGGGCGATCTGCAGGCGGCTGTTCTGGCTCTCCAGCTCCGCCGTGGGGGCGGGGGAAGGCACTTCGCTGAACAGGCCGTCGACCACCATCAGGTAGCCGCGCAGCAGGTGGCGATTGTGCTGTTTGTAGGCTTCGCCCATTTCCAGCAGGCTCAGTGGGCCGTCGCTGGTGTGCAGGGTGTAGCGCACCAGGTAGTGAGGGCTCTGGGTCAGTTGCTGCTGGATGGTGTCGTGCAGTTGATAGCGCGCCTGGGGCTCCATCAGGCTGGCGTAGGGGGTGCCGATCAGGGCGCACAGCTCGACCGCCGGCAGGCCGAATTGGCGCTCGCAGTTGGGGTCGAGGTAGAGCAGGGCCCAGCTTGCCTCATTAAGCCGCTCGAAACGCAGCATACCGAGGCGCGAAGGCACCGGTAACTGCGTCACTACCTCGGCCGCCATACGGGCGACATCGGGTTGGCTTTTCATGGGGGAGACTCACTTGAAATAACGCGCACGGCGCCGGGCTCACGCCCTCTTTTCTGCTGCCTGCGGCAAGGTTGCATCATGCGGCGCGGGCTGACAAGAGAGGATGAAGGCTAAGTGCTATAAGGGGGTTATCGGCCGCGCGAGGGGTTTCTTCAATCGATGTGACGGAAGGTGTACAAACCTGTTTGGCTTGTTCAATTTTTACCCGGTACGCAGGCAAAAAAAGCCCCGCCAAGTGGCGGGGTTGAGGTACGAGCGTGGCGCTCGGAAATCGGTGCGGCAAGGGCCTCCCCGCTGAAGGGGAGGCCGTTGCGGCTTACAGCAGGATGGTGCGGATGTCGTTCAGCAGTTGGCTCAGGCGCTGCGTGAAGCGTGCAGCGGCGGCGCCGTTGATCACACGGTGATCGTAGGACAGCGACAGCGGCAGCATCAGCTTTGGCTGGAACGCTTTACCGTCCCACACAGGCTGGATAGTTGCCTTGGACACACCCAGGATCGCCACTTCCGGCGCGTTGACGATCGGCGTGAAGCCGGTGCCGCCAATGTGGCCGAGGCTGGAGATGGTGAAGCACGCGCCCTGCATGTCGTCCGGGGTGAGCTTCTTGTCGCGGGCCTTGGCAGCCAGTGCAGCAGCCTCAGCGGCCAGCTGCAGCAGGCTCTTCTGGTCGACGTTCTTGATGACCGGTACCAGCAGGCCATCCGGGGTGTCGACCGCAAAACCTACGTGCACGTACTTCTTGCGAATGATCGCCTTGCCGCTTGGCGCCAGCGAGCTGTTGAAGTCCGGCAGTTCCTTGAGCAGGTGTGCACAGGCCTTGAGCAGCAGTGGCAACACGGTCAGTTTCACGCCGGCCTTCTCGGCCACGGCTTTCTGCGCAACGCGGAAAGCTTCCAGGTCGGTGATGTCGGCCTGGTCGAACTGAGTCACGTGCGGGATGTTCAGCCAGCTGGCGTGCAGACCGGCCGCGCCGATTTGCATCAGGCGGGTCATCGGCACTTCTTCGGTTTCGCCGAAGCGGCTGAAGTCCACGGTGCGGATCGGCGGAATGCCCGAACCACCGGTAGCGCCGCCAGCAGCTGGCGCTTCCTTGGCTTTGTGCATCATGGCCTTGACGTAGACCTGCACGTCTTCCTTCAGCACGCGACCGTGAGGGCCAGTGGCCGACACGGCGCTCAGCTCAACGCCGAACTCACGGGCCAGCTGACGCACGGCAGGGCCGGCGTGCACCTTGGCACCGCTTGGCGCTGGAGCGGCAGCTGCAGGGGCCGCAGCGGCCTCGGCTTTGGCAGCAGGCGCAGGGGCGGCAGCAGCCGGAGCCGATTCAGCCTTGGCAGCCGGAGCGGCTGCTGGTGCTGGAGCGGCAGCCGGCGCTGCGCCTTGGACTTTGAGCTTGAGGATGAAATCGCCAGTGCCGACTTCGTCTTCCAGCTTGACCGCGATGCTTTCCACCACGCCGGCAGCCGGCGAAGGGATTTCCATGGAAGCCTTGTCGGACTCCAGGGTGATCAGCGACTGGTCGGCTTCGACGGTGTCGCCGACCTTGACCAGCAGCTCGATGATCTTGGCCTTGCCTGACGAGCCGATGTCCGGGACGTGAATGTCCTGGACGCTGGCGGCGGCAGGTGCAGCAGCCGGGGCCGGAGCGGCCTCGGCAGCAGCAGGCTTTTCAGCAGCCGGGGCTGGAGCAGCAGCGGCAGCCGGGGCCGCCGCAGGGGCCGCATCAGCGGCACCTTCGATTTCCAGCTCCAGCAGTTCGTCGCCTTCTTTCAGGCGATCGCCCAGCTTCACTTTCAGGCTCTTGACCACGCCGGCCTTGGGAGCAGGGATTTCCATGCTCGCCTTGTCCGATTCCAGGGTCAGGATGCTCTGGTCGGCTTCGACGGTGTCGCCGACCTTTACAAACAGCTCGATTACTTCACCTTCACCGCTGCCGATGTCAGGTACGCGAATGAGTTCGCTCACAAAAAATCTCCTCAGCAGTCCAGTGGGTTGCGTTTTTCCGGGTTGATCCCGAACTTCACGATAGCGTCAGCCACTACCTTAGGCTCGATCTCACCACGGTCAGCCAAGGCTTCCAGGGCTGCCAACACCACGAAGTGACGGTCGACTTCGAAGAAGTGACGCAGCTTCTTGCGGCTGTCACTGCGGCCGAAACCGTCGGTGCCCAGGACTTTGAATTCCTTGGACGGGACCCACTGGCGAATTTGTTCAGCAAACAGTTTCATGTAGTCGGTCGAAGCGATCACCGGGCCTTTACGGCCGGTCAGGCACTCTTCCACGAAGGTGCGCTGTGGCTTCTGGCCAGGGTGCAGGCGGTTGTGACGCTCTACGGCCAGGCCATCGCGACGCAGTTCGTTGAAGCTGGTAACGCTCCAGACGTCAGCGCCAACGTTGAACTCGTCACGCAGGATCTTAGCCGCTTCACGCACTTCACGCAGGATGGTGCCGGAGCCCATCAGCTGCACGTGGTGCGCCGCTTCCTTGGTGTCTTCTTCGAGCAGGTACATGCCCTTGATGATGCCTTCCTCGACACCGGCCGGCATGGCTGGCTGCTGGTAGGACTCGTTCATCACGGTGATGTAGTAGAAAACGTCCTGCTGCTCTTCGGTCATCTTCTTCATGCCGTCCTGGATGATCACCGCCAGCTCATAGCCGTAGGTTGGATCAAAGGTGCGGCAGTTCGGGATGGTGGCAGCCAGGATGTGGCTGTGACCGTCTTCGTGTTGCAGGCCTTCGCCGTTCAGCGTGGTACGGCCGGCGGTGCCGCCGATCAGGAAGCCACGGGTACGGCTGTCGCCTGCTGCCCAAGCCAGGTCGCCGATACGCTGGAAACCGAACATCGAGTAGAAGATGTAGAACGGCAGCATCGGCTGGTTGTGGCTGGAGTACGAAGTACCGGCAGCGATGAAGGAGCTCATGGCGCCCGCTTCGTTGATGCCTTCTTCGAGGATCTGGCCCTTCTTGTCTTCCTTGTAGAACATCACCTGGTCTTTATCGACTGGCTCGTAGAGCTGGCCGACGGAGGAGTAGATGCCCAACTGACGGAACATGCCTTCCATACCGAAGGTACGGGCTTCGTCCGGGATGATCGGGACGATGCGCGAACCGATTTCCTTGTCCTTGACCAGCTGCGCGAGGATCCGCACGAAGGCCATGGTGGTGGAGATTTCACGGTCGCCCGAGCCGTCCAGGATAGCCTTGAGGGTATCGAGTGGCGGTGTAGGGATGTCGAAGGACTTGGCGCGACGCTGTGGCACGAAACCGCCCAGTGCGGCACGACGCTCGCTCAGGTAACGGGCTTCGGCGCTGTTCGGTTCCGGCTTGAAGAACGGCAGGTTCTCCAGCTCTTCGTCCTTGACCGGGATGTCGAAACGATCGCGGAACAACTTCAGGCTGTCGACATCGACTTTCTTGGTGTTGTGCGCAGTGTTTTTCGCTTCGCCGGCACCGGTGCCATAACCCTTGATGGTCTTGGCCAGGATGACGGTCGGTTGTTCTTTGTGGTTGACCGCTTCGTGGTACGCCGCGTAGACCTTGTACGGATCGTGGCCGCCACGGTTGAGTTTCCAGATCTCGTCGTCGGACAGGTCGGCAACCATCGCCTTGAGTTCAGGCGTGTTGAAGAAGTGTTCACGTACGAACGCGCCGTCTTTGGCTTTGTAGTTCTGGTACTCGCCGTCGATGACTTCGTCCATCCGGCGTTGCAGGATACCGTCGACGTCCTTGGCCAGCAGTGGGTCCCAGAAACGGCCCCAGATGACTTTGGTCACGTTCCACTGAGCACCGCGGAACACGCCTTCGAGTTCCTGGATGATCTTGCCGTTGCCGCGAACCGGGCCGTCGAGGCGCTGCAGGTTGCAGTTGATGACGAAGATCAGGTTGTCCAGCTTCTCGCGGCCAGCCAGGGAGATGGCGCCCAGGGATTCCGGCTCGTCGCACTCGCCGTCGCCCAGGAAGCACCAGACTTTCTGCTTGCCTTCCGGGATGAAGCCGCGCGCTTCCAGGTACTTCATGAAGCGTGCCTGGTAGATCGCCTGGATCGGGCCAAGGCCCATGGATACAGTCGGGAACTGCCAGAAATCAGGCATCAGCCAAGGGTGCGGGTACGACGACAGGCCGTTACCGTCCACTTCCTGGCGGAAGTTGTTCATGTGTTCTTCGGTGATGCGGCCTTCCATGAACGCACGGGCGTAGACGCCTGGCGAGGTGTGGCCCTGGAAGTAGATCAGGTCGCCGCCGTGTTCGTCGGTCGGGGCCTGGAAGAAGTAGTTGAAGCCGATGTCGTACAGGGTTGCGCTGGAAGCGAAGCTGGAGATGTGACCGCCCAGGTCAGAATCTTTCAAGTTCGTGCGCATTACCATCGCCATGGCGTTCCAACGTACCAGCGAGCGAATGCGGCGTTCCATGAACAGGTCGCCAGGCATGCGTGCTTCGTGGGTAACGGGGATGGTGTTGCGGTACGGCGTGGTGATGGCGTAGGGCAGTTGCGAGCCGCTGCGGGTCGCGAGTTCGCCCATACGGGTCATCAGGTAGTGAGCACGGTCTTCGCCTTCTTTGTCGAGAACCGATTCCAGGGCGTCCAGCCATTCCTGGGTTTCGACGGGATCGAGGTCTTGCATGGCTTGCTCCAGGGCGGAAAGGCTACCAGAATCGGTTGCCTGAAGTTTGCGACTGGCCTTGTGGGCAGACGACATAAATTCTTGGATGGCCGAAGGTTGCTTCGGCGTCCTGTAGTTTTACTACAAATCGTCGGCCATTTCAGCCTTTCGAATGTATATACGAGTAGTAAAACTACACAAGACTGAGCGGATTGCTCGGTCTGGCTGGTGAGCATAATCGTTATTGTTGATCTTTTGCGAACAAGAAAAGGTAGAAGTTTAATGTTGCCTGCCAAAATTAATGATTTTTCAGCTATTTCTAACTTTTGTTCGACAGTCCTTCATCGAGCGTGGTTCTTGCGTTCACAGCTACAAGCCATTTACGCGCCGATCAAGGATAGACCATGAGCCTGCCAACACTGGCCGAATTACCCGCCATTCTCTTGCCTTACGCCAGCCGGGCCGAGCAGTCATTTCGTGACGCAGTGGCCGCGCTGGACGACGATCATGGCCTTTCTGCGTGGACGCCGCAACGGTGGGCCGACTTCGCCCGCGTGTGCGCCGCCAGTGATTTCGTGATTGAACAGAGTGTTCGTGACCCTTTGATGTTGCTCGAACTGGTGGCCTGGGGCGAGTTGGACCGCGGCTTTGCACCGGGGGAGCTGTGCGGCCAGATCGCCGGCGCCGTGCAACAGGCCGAAACAGAAGATGAGCTGGGCCGCGTGCTGCGTCGCCAGCGCACGCGCCAGCAAGTGCGCATCATCTGGCGCGACCTGACCCGCCAGGCGGACCTGGTGCAAACCTGCCGCGACCTCTCCGACATGGCCGACGCCAGCATCGACCAGGCCTACCAGTGGCTGTACCAGCGCCATTGCTTGCAGTTCGGCACGCCGACTGGCCGACGCAGCGGCGAAGCCCAGCACATGGTGATCCTCGGCATGGGCAAGCTCGGTGCGGTGGAGCTGAACCTGTCGTCGGATATCGACCTGATCTTCGCCTACCCCGAGGGCGGGGAGACGGTGGGCGTCAAGCGTTCCCTGGATAATCAGGAGTTCTTCATTCGCCTTGGTCAAAAATTGATCAAGGCCCTCGATCCGATGACCGTCGACGGCTTTGTGTTCCGTGTCGACATGCGCCTGCGCCCCTACGGCTCGGCTGGCGCGCTGGTGCTCAGCTTCAACGCGCTGGAGCAGTACTACCAGGACCAGGGTCGCGACTGGGAACGCTACGCCATGATCAAGGCGCGTGTGGTCGCCGGCGACCAGGTCGCCGGTGCGCAGTTGCTCGATATGCTGCGCCCCTTCGTGTACCGCCGTTACCTGGACTTTTCCGCCATCGAAGCGCTGCGCACCATGAAGCAGCTGATCCAGCAGGAAGTGCGGCGCAAGGGCATGGCCGAAAACATCAAGCTGGGCTCGGGTGGCATCCGCGAGGTGGAGTTCATCGCCCAGGCCTTCCAGTTGATCCACGGTGGTCGCGACCTCAGCCTGCAGCAGCGGCCGCTGCTCAAAGTGCTCGGCACCCTCGAAGGCCAGGGCTACCTGCCGCCGGCGGTGATCGCCGAGTTGCGCAATGGCTATGAGTTCCTGCGCTACACCGAGCACGCGATCCAGGCGATTGCCGATCGCCAGACGCAAATGCTCCCGGACAGCCCGGAGGACCAGGCGCGCATTGCCTTTATGCTCGGTTTTGCCGACTGGTCCGCGTTCCATGAGCGCCTGATGTACTGGCGTGGCCGGGTGGATTGGCATTTCCGCCAGGTCATCGCGGATCCGGATGAAGAGGAAGGCGAAGAGGGCGAACTGGTCGTGGGCGGAGAGTGGCTGCCGCTGTGGGAAGAGTCCCAGGACGAAGAGGCTGCGTGTCGCCAGCTCGCGGAAGGCGGCTTCACTGACGCGCCCAAGGCTCTCAAGGCCCTGGCCGGCCTGCGCAGCAGCCCGCAATTGCGCGCCATGCAGCGCCTCGGTCGCGAGCGATTGGACGCGTTTATCCCGCGCCTGCTGGCCCAGGCCGTCGAACACGCCAACCCGGACCTGGTGCTCGAACGTGTATTGCCGCTGGTGGAGGCCGTCGCGCGGCGCTCTGCCTATCTGGTGCTGCTCACGGAAAACCCCGACGCCCTGCGCCGCCTGCTGACCCTGTGCGCCGCCAGCCCGTGGATTGCCGAGCAGATCACGCGTTTCCCGCTGCTGCTCGACGAGTTGCTCAACGAAGGCCGCCTGTTCAAGCCACCATTGGCGCCGGAACTTGCCGCCGAGTTGCGCGAGCGGCTCACGCGCATCCCCGAGGATGACCTGGAGCAGCAGATGGAGGCCTTGCGGCACTTCAAGCTGGCTCACCGCCTGCGCGTGGCGGCCTCGGAAATCGCCGGCAGCCTGCCGTTGATGAAAGTCAGCGACTACTTGACCTGGCTCGCCGAAGCCATCCTTGAACAGGTGCTGGCCCTGGCCTGGCGCCAGACCGTGGCGCGCCACGGCTCGCCGCAACGGCTGGACGGCACTTTGTGCGATCCCGGGTTCATCATTGTCGGTTATGGGAAAGTCGGCGGCATCGAACTGGGGCATGGTTCGGACCTGGACCTGGTGTTTATCCACGATGGCGACCCGCAGGCCGAGACCGACGGCGCCAAGCCGATTGATGGCGCGCAGTTCTTCACGCGCCTGGGCCAGCGGATCATCCATCTGCTGACCACCCAGACCAACTCCGGCCAGCTGTATGAAGTGGACATGCGCCTGCGACCTTCGGGCGCGTCCGGGCTGTTGGTCAGTTCGCTCGGCGCGTTTGATCGCTATCAACAAAATGAAGCCTGGACCTGGGAGCATCAGGCCCTGATCCGCGCGCGCGTGCTGGTCGGCAGCCAGGATGTGGGCCAGGCGTTCGAGCAGGTCCGGGCCAAGGTACTGGGGCGTGAGCGCGATCTGGCGAAGCTGCGCCAGGAGGTCAGCGAGATGCGCGCCAAGATGCGTGACAACCTGGGCACCAAGGGCACGGCGGCCGGCACCGGCGCCAATGCCTTCGAAGCCACGGCGCTGTTCGACCTCAAGCAGGACGCCGGAGGTATCGTCGATATTGAATTTATGGTGCAATACGCGGCTTTGGCGTGGTCTGCGCAGCATCCATCGTTGCTGCGCTTTACCGACAATATCCGCATTCTGGAAGGCCTGGAGCAGGTGGGGTTGATGCCCGCCGCCGATGCTCATCTGCTGCGCGAGGTGTATAAAGCCTACCGCTCCGCCGCGCACCGCCAGGCCCTGCAGAATGAGGCTGGTACGGTAGCCGGGGATCAGTTCGCCGACGAACGGCGCCAGGTGATGCGAATCTGGCAGGAACTGGGGTTAAGCTGAAGCTCGAATAAAGGTGGGAGCGGGCTTGCTCGCGAGAGCGCTATTTCAGTCACTCGATGGGGCGGCTGACAGATCGCTTTCGCGAGCAAGCCCGCTCCCGCACAAAGCTGTTACCGGGCCAACCGTGACCTACAGTAATTTTCGAGGCGGGGAGGCATAAGCCTCCCCGCATCGTTTGTGGAAACTACATGAATATTCTGATCGTTGGGCCCAGTTGGGTCGGTGACATGGTGATGGCACAGACACTGTTCCAGTGCCTGCGCCAGCGCTATCCGGACTGCCAGATCGACGTGCTTGCCCCTGAGTGGAGCCGGCCGATCCTCGAGCGCATGCCCGAAGTGCGCAAGGCCTTGAGCTTTCCGCTCGGCCACGGTGCCCTGGAACTGGCGACCCGCCGGCGTATCGGCAAATCCCTGGCCGGCCAGTACGACCAGGCGATCCTGCTGCCCAACTCGATGAAGTCGGCGCTGGTGCCGTTTTTCGCCGGTATCCCCAAGCGCACAGGATGGCGTGGCGAGTTTCGCTACGGCCTGCTCAATGACGTGCGCAAGCTCGACAAGGCGCGCTACCCGCTGATGATCGAGCGTTTCATGGCGTTGGCCTACGCCCCCGGCGCCGAACTGCCGACGCCGTATCCGCGCCCGAGTTTGCAGATCGACCCAGTCACCCGCGATGCAGCGCTGGCCAAGTTCGGCCTGCAACTCGATCGCCCGGTGCTGGCGCTGTGCCCGGGTGCCGAGTTTGGCGAGTCCAAGCGCTGGCCGTCGGAGCACTACGCCAAAGTCGCCGAGACCAAGATCCGCGAAGGTTGGCAGGTGTGGCTGTTTGGATCGAAAAAGGATCACCCGGTCGGCGAGGACATTCGCCAGCGCCTGATTCCCGGCCTGCGCGAAGAAGCCGTGAACCTCAGTGGCGATACGTCACTGGCCGAGGCCATCGACTTGCTGTCCTGCGCCGACTCGGTGGTGTCCAACGACTCCGGCCTGATGCACGTGGCGGCTGCACTGAACCGCCCGCTGGTGGCGGTCTACGGCTCCACCTCGCCGGGCTTCACTCCGCCGTTGGCCGATCAGGTCGAAGTGGTGCGCCTGGGACTCGATTGCAGCCCCTGTTTTGATCGTACCTGCCGTTTCGGCCATTACAACTGCATGCGCCAATTGCTGCCGCAGCCGGTGAACGAAGCCTTGCAGCGGTTGCAGGGCTCTGCGGTCGAGGTCCGATAGTTTGCGCGTACTGGTAATCAAGACCTCATCCCTGGGCGACGTGATCCACGCGTTGCCGGCACTTACCGACGCCGCGCGGGCGATCCCGGGCATTCAATTCGACTGGGTGGTGGAAGAAGGCTTTGCCGAAATTCCCACCTGGCACCCGGCGGTGGACAAGGTGATCCCGGTGGCGATCCGCCGCTGGCGCAAGAACCTTTGGCAGACCTTCAAGAGTGGCGAGTGGCGACGCTTCAAGCAGCGCATTCAGTCGACCAAATATGACCTGGTAATCGATGCCCAGGGTCTGCTCAAAAGTGCCTGGTTGACCCGTTACGTGCGGGCCCCGGTGGCGGGTTTTGACCAGCAGTCGGCCCGTGAGCCAATCGCCGCGCGCTTCTATTCGCGCCGCCTGGCCGTGGCCCGTGGGCAGCATGCGGTGGAGCGTTTGCGCCAGCTGTTTGCCGTGGCCCTCGGTTATGACTTGCCCAAAGGCCTGGGCGACTATGGCCTGAGCGTCGACAAGTTGCTCGGCCTGCCGCCGAAAAAGCCCTTCGTGCTGCTGCTGCACGGCACCACCTGGGACACCAAGCACTGGCCCGAAGCCTACTGGCGCGAGCTGGCCGAACGCATGGGCCGCCTGGGGGTGGACGTGAAATTGCCGTGGGGCAACCCGGTCGAAAAGGCTCGGGCCGAGCGCCTGGCCCAAGGCCTGCCGAATGCCGAAGTCCTGCCCAAGTTGAACCTCGCCGGTGTCGCCCGCGTATTGGCCGGTGCCCGCGCCTGTGTGGCGGTGGACACCGGCCTGGGCCACCTGGCGGCGGCGCTGGATGTGCCGACCATTTCCCTGTTCGGCCCGACCAACCCCGGCCTGACCGGCGCCTACGGCAAGGGCCAGATTCACCTGGCCAGCGATTGGTCATGCGCACCGTGCCTACAAAAGAACTGTACCTATCAACCGACGGCGGATGACCTGCGTCGGTTCGACATCAAGCGCGAGTCGCCCCTGTGCTTCACGCGCCTGAACCCTGAGCGTGTGGCGAGCCGGCTGAGCACGTTGTTACTGGCTGAGGAACTGCACTGATGCAACTGGCTTTTGTTCTGTACAAATACTTCCCCTTCGGCGGCCTGCAGCGTGACTTCATGCGCATTGCCCTGGAGTGCCAGCAGCGCGGCCATCAGATTCGTGTCTACACGCTGATCTGGGAAGGGGACATCCCGCCGGGCTTCGAAGTGCTGGTGGCGCCGGTCAAGGCGTTCTTCAACCATCGGCGCAACGAGAAACTCAGCGCCTGGATGGCCGAGGACCTGGCCAAGCGCCCGGTCGACCGCCTGATCGGATTCAACAAGATGCCTGGCCTGGACGTGTACTACGCCGCCGATGGCTGCTTCGAAGACAAGGCGCAAAACCTGCGCCATTCGCTGTACCGCAATTTTGGTCGCTATCGCCACTTTGCCGAGTACGAGCGCGCGGTGTTCGCCAAGGATGCCAAGACCGAGATCCTGATGATCTCCGAAGTGCAGCAGCCGTTGTTCATCAAGCATTACGACACGCCGCTGCAACGCTTCCACCTGCTGCCGCCAGGCATTGCCCAGGACCGTCGCGCGCCGCCGAATGCGACCGAGATTCGCCAGGGTTTCCGCCAGGAATTCAACCTGGCCGACGACGATTTGCTGCTGGTGCAAATCGGCTCCGGCTTCAAGACCAAAGGCGTCGACCGCAGCTTGAAAGCCGTGGCCGCGCTGCCGACGGAACTGAAAAAACGCACGCGCCTGTTTGTAATCGGCCAGGACGACCCCAAGGTATTCCAGCTGCAAAGCGCGACCCTGGGCCTGGGCGACAATGTGCAGTTCCTCAAGGGCCGCAGTGATATCCCGCGTTTCCTGCTGGGCGCCGATGTGTTGATCCACCCGGCGTACAACGAAAACACCGGCACCGTATTGCTCGAAGCCCTGGTGGCCGGGTTGCCGGTGCTGGTCTCGGCCGTGTGTGGTTACGCCCACTACATCGCCGAAGCCGACAGTGGCCTGGTGCTGGATGAGCCGTTCGAACAGAGCCAGCTCAACCAGTACCTGGCTCGCATGCTCACCGACACTGCACAGCGCGCGGCCTGGGGCCGCAATGGGTTGGCCTTCGCCGAGACGGCCGACCTCTACAGCATGCCGCAGCACGCTGCGGATGTGATTCTGGCGGAGCCAAAACGATGAAGTTGATTCTTGCCGAACCGTTCAAGACTTTATGGGCCGGGCGCGATGCCTTCGCCGAAGTCGAGCAACTGCAAGGCCAGGTATTCCGTGAACTGGCGGCACGTCGCACCTTGCGCACAGAGGTGGAGGGCCGTCCGTATTTCGTCAAAATCCATCGGGGTATCGGCTGGGGTGAAATCTTCAAGAACCTGATCACCGCCAAGCTGCCGGTGCTCGGCGCCGGCCTTGAGTGGGCGGCGATTCATCGCTTGCAGGAACTCGGCGTGCCGACCATGACCGGCGTGGCCTTCGGTGAAAAGGGCAGCAACCCGGCGGACCAGCACTCGTTCATCATCACCGAAGAACTGGCGCCGACCCTCAGCCTTGAAGACCTCAGCATCAACTGGGTCGCCGAACCGCCAGCACCCGCGCTGCGCCATGCGCTCACACACGAACTGGCACGCATGGTGGGCGACATGCACCGTGGTGGCGTCAATCACCGTGACTGCTACCTCTGCCACTTCTTGCTGGACACTTCCAGGCCCATCGACGCGAACAACATCAAGCTCTCGGTGATCGACCTGCACCGCGCCCAGTTGCGTGCCCATCTGCCGCTGCGCTGGCGCGACAAGGACTTGTCCGCGCTGTACTACTCGGCGCTGGACATCGGCCTGACCCGCCGCGACAAACTGCGCTTCCTCAAGGGCTACTTCCGCCAGCCGCTGCGCCAGATCCTGGCGGAGCAATCGGCATCGTTGAGCCTGATGCAGCGCAAGGCCGACAAGCTGTACGCGCGCAAGCAACGTTATGGGGATGCGATCTGATGGCGGGTTGGAACCTGGAACCTGCCTACGCCCACCTGGCGGATGATTTTGGAAGCCTCGACGCCGTGTTCGCCCTGCAAGGCGAACGCCTGACCCGCGATCCCTTGTCGGAAGTGATCCGCGTGGAGCGCGGCGGGGTCAATTACTACGTCAAGCGCTACACCGGCGCGGGCAAGGGTTTGCGGCGCTACCTGGGCAAGCCGCGCGTGAAGTCCGAATGGCAGAACCTCAAGCGCTTCGCCAAGTGGGGCATCCCCACCGCCGACGTGGTCGCCTGGGGCCTGGCACGCAAGGGCCTGGCCTACGACCGTGGGGCGATGATCACCCGCGAATTGCCGAGGACCGAAGACCTCTCGGTGCTGGCCGAGCGTAACGATGCGCGCCTGCGCGACTCCAAATGGGTCGACGCGGTCAGCCGCCAGCTCGCCGAATACACGCGAACCATGCACGACCATCGGTTTACCCATAACGATTTGAAGTGGCGCAACCTGCTGATCGACGACCAGTCGACCCTGTACCTGATCGACTGCCCCAACGGCGATTTCTGGCGCGGCTTCTGGCTCAAGTACCGCATCACCAAGGACCTGGCGTGCCTGGACAAGGTGGCCAAGTATCACCTGTCAGCCACCCAGCGCCTGCGTTTCTACATGCAGTACCGTCAGCGCCGGCACCTGAGTGCATCGGACAAACAGCGTATTCGCCACGTGGTGAAGTTTTTCGAGGGACGCGAATGAGTGATTTCCTGGCGGCCGAAGACCGCGCCCTGTTGGAGCGCCACGGCCTCGCGACATTCGACGCGCTGTGGGCCAAGCAACTGGACGCGGTGGACGAGCCGAACACCAGCCGTGGCGGCTGGAGCAGTGTGTTTCGCCTGGAGCTGGACGGCCACGGCTATTACCTCAAGCGCCAGAGCAACTACCTCACGCGCAGCTTGCACCGCCCGTTGGGCGAGCCCAGTTTCTCGCGCGAATTTCGCAATATCAGCCGCTACCGCAAGCTCGGTATCCCGGCGTTGCAGGCGGCATTCTATGGCGAGCGCAAGGTCGCCGGCGAACACCGCGCGATGCTGCTGACCCGCGCCCTGGACGGCTGGAATGACCTGGACTCGCTGCTGGAGCAGTGGGCGCACCTGAGCGACGCCCAGCACCACGCGATCCTGTTGGCCTGTGGCCTGTTGGCGCGCCGGCTGCACAGCGTTGGCCAGGTGCATGGCTGTTTCTACCCCAAGCATATTTTCCTGCAGGCCACCGGTGACGGTTACGCCGCGCAGTTGATCGACCTGGAGAAAACCCGCCCGCTGCTGTTCGGCTGGCGTGACCGGGTCAAGGACCTGGAGCCGTTGTTGCGCCGTGCGCCGCAATGGTCGGATGCGCAGGTGCGCCAGTTGCTGGCGGCCTACCTCGATCAGCCTGAGGGCAGTGCATTGGTCGGCACCTGGCTGCAGCGCCTGACGAAACGGCGTAGCCACAAGGAGAACCGCTGATGCGTCTGTCCGAGCTGAAAAACGCCGGCCGCACACCGAGCCTGCCCCTCACTCTGGATCTCGCCGATGCCGCAGGCGCCGGCCAGTTGCAACTGCTGAGCCTGTTGCGGGTGTTGCCGGGCGGGCGCTACGTGGGCGCGGCGGTGTGGCGCGGGCGTCCGGTGCTGGCCAAGTTGTTGGTGGGCAGCAAGGCGGCGCGGCATTTTCAGCGTGAGCTGCGCGGCGTGCGCCTGCTCGCCGAGCAAGGTCTGACCACCCCGTTGCTGCTCGCCGATGGCTTGCAGGAAGGCGAGGGCGGTTGGCTGCTGTTCGAATTTATCGAGGGCGCCGAGAGCCTGGCTGATGCCTGGCACGCCGTCGAAGGCCTGCCGCCGTTGGCCGACGAGCAGACAGCGGTGCTGGCCGAGGCGCTGGGTGCGGTCGCGCAGATGCATGCCAAAGGGCTGTGGCAGGAAGACCTGCACCTGGACAACCTGCTGCGCCAGGACGGCAAGCTGTACCTGATCGATGGCGCCGGGATTCGCGTCGAAGAAGCCGGTAAGCCGCTGTCACGTAACCGTGTGCTGGAAAACCTCGGGGTGTTTTTCGCCCAGTTGCCAAAAAATCTCGAGCCGTTTACCGAAGAGCTGCTGGTGTACTACCTGCTGGGCAACAGCGAGCACGCCCTGCCGCTGGAAGCCTTGGAGAAACAGGTGCGCAAGGTCAGTGCCTGGCGCCTGAAAGACTTTCTGCACAAGGTCGGCCGCGAATGCACGCTGTTCAGCGTGGTGCGAGGGGCCTTTGCCTTGCGCGCGATTCGTCGCGAGGAAGAGCCGGCGATGCTCGCGGTGCTGGAGCAGGCGGATGCATTGCTCGACCAGGGCCACCTGTACAAGACCGGCGGGGCCGCCAGCGTGGCCAAGGTCGAGGTGGTCGGTCGGCCGCTGGTGATCAAGCGCTACAACATCAAGGGTTTCGCCCACTGGCTCAAGCGCTTCTGGCGCCCCAGTCGCGCCTGGCATTCCTGGCGCGAAGGCAACCGCCTGGCCTTCCTCGGCATCGCCACGCCCAAGCCGCTGGCCGTGCTGGAAAAGCGTTTTCTCTGGCTGCGCAGCCGCGCGTACCTGGTCACCGAATACCTGTCGGGTCCGGACATCATCGAGCGCTTCGCGCCTTACGTTGAAAACGGCGAGGCGCCGGAAAACGAACTGCTGGCGCTGGATCAGCTGTTCGCCGAGCTGATCCGCGAACGCATCAGCCATGGTGACTTCAAGGGCCATAACCTGTTCTGGGACAAGGACCGCTGGTCGCTGATCGACCTCGACGCCATGTGCCAACACAGCTCAATCGCGAGCTTCACCCCGGCGTATGCCAAGGACCGCGCGCGGTTCATGCGCAACTGGCCGCAGAGCAGCGCGTTGTACCAACTGATCGATCAGCGACTGCCCAAACTGTAGGCGCCGGCTTGCCGGCGAGGGTGGCCCGCCAAATCCATGTCGGATTACGGGCACACCGAGCGTAGGGGCGAGAGCGCTTTGGTTGCTTTCGCGCTTTTCGAAAGTGACCCGCTGTAAGAGCGTAACCCGTAGCCGCGGTTGCCGCAGAAATGGATAGATACTCAGTCTGATCCAACATCCTGGTCGACTGTCAGGTCGCCTTCGCGGGCAAGCCCGCTCCCACATTCGCACTGGGGAGCAGATAAAATTCGTTTCAGGCAATTCCGCATTCCAGCAAGCGAAAAGCCCCGATGAAACTCACCGAGGCTAGAGCGCCGACCGGGATCCCCCAGTCCCTTTGCGCCAGTTCCATGCTTGCGATTCCAGCGTGTCAACGCAGGCGCTTTAGTCGAAATGCGCAAGCTAGGGTGCGAACACTCAGTGACAGGTGTTGCGTGGGCAACAGCGATTGGGCAGTTGTGTTCAAGAACGACATCACGCTTTCGCTTTGGGTTTTTATCTTGCTGATTTAACTCATTAAAAATCCTGGCACGGGCTCTGCAATAGCACCTGGTGAACCCTTTCACCGTTTGCAGCGGAGCCCTGTATGCCTTCCAGCCTTTCCTCGCTTTCCCGTTTGATCTGCCTTGGCGCCGTCCTGCTGCTGAGTGGCGTGGCCCATGCTGCAGAAGGTGATGATGCCGTGCCGTCCCTGGCCGGCAAGCGCATTGCGGTGAGCATGACCGGTACCAGTCACTATTTCGATATCAAGGCGTTCCAGGCGCAGGTCGATGAGATCAAGCGCCTGGGCGGTACACCGATCACCCTGGACGCCGGGCGTAACGACAAAAACCTGGTGACCCAGCTGCAGACCGTGGTCACCCAGAAGCCGGATGCGGTGATCCAGACCCTCGGAACCCTCAGCGTGATCGACCCCTGGCTCAAGCGCATCAGCAAAGCCGGCATTCCACTGTTCACCATCGATGCGCCCTCGCAATACAGCCTCAACAACACCACCTCGGACAACGTCGCCACCGGCGAGGCGCTGGCCGATCAGTTGATCAAGGACGCTGGCGGCAAGGGCAAGATCCTGGTGTTCAATGGTTTCTACGGCGTGCCGGTGTGCGCGATCCGTTATGACCAGTTGAAGCTGGCGCTCAAGGATTACCCACAGCTGGAGATCATCCAGCCGGAACTGCGCGATGTGATCCCCAATACCGTGCAGGACGCCTATTCCCAAGTGTCGGCACTGCTCAACAAATACCCGGCGGGCAGTGTCTCGGCGATCTGGTCGGCGTGGGACATCCCGCAACTGGGTGCGAGCAAGGCATTGATCGATGCCAAGCGCACCGAGATCAAGACCTATGGCGTCGATGGCACCCCCGAAGTGCTGGCGCTGCTCGGCCAGGCGAACTCGCCGGTGGGCGCGGTGGTGGCGCAGCAGCCGGCGCTGATCGGCAAGACCGCCGTGCAGAACGTGGCGCGTTACCTGGCCGGCCAACGTGACCTGCCCAAGGAAACCCATGTGCCCACGCTGCTGACCACCGCCGCCAACCTGGCGCAGGTCCAGCAATTGCGGGGTGACTGATGGCGGCATTGCACCTGCAGCACTTGCGCAAACGCTTCGGTGCGACCCAGGCGCTGGAGGATGCGAGCCTGAAGGTCGAGCGTGGCAGCATTCACGGGCTGGTGGGCGAGAACGGCGCGGGCAAGTCGACCTTGATCAAGATCCTTGCCGGCCTTCACAAGGCTGATGCGGGACAGGTCAGTATCGACGGCCAATCCTATGCCTCCTTGTCGCCGCGCCAGGTGGATGCGCTGGGCGTGCAGTTCATCCATCAGGAGCGCCTGTTGCCGGCGAGTTTCACTGTCGGCGAGGCGCTGTTTTTCGGCCATGAATTGCGCCGCGGACCGTTCGTGGATCGGCGCCGACAGCAGCGTGAGGCCGAACGCTTGCTGGCCGAATATTTTGATCTGCAACTGCCGGCCGGCGCCTTGGTCGGCGAGCTGAACAGCGCCGAGCGCCAAGTGCTGCAAATTACCCGGGCGTTGATCCGCCAGCCGAAAATCCTCGTATTCGACGAGCCCAGCGTGGCGTTGGTCAAGCGTGAAGTCGACCAGTTGCTGCGCATCGTCAAGCGCCTGCGTGACCAGGGGTTGTCGATTCTGTACATCTCCCATTACTTGCAGGAAATCGACAGCCTGTGCGATGAAGTCACGGTGTTGCGCAATGGCCGTGACGTGGCGGTGGTGCAGCCACGACACACCTCCAGCGCCGAGATTGCGCGGCTGATGGTCAACCGCGAGGTGCAGGAGATGTACCCCAAGGCCAAGGTCGAATTGGGCCCGCCGTTGTTGCAGGTGCGCGGGCTGAGCCTGGCGCGGCGTTATCGGCAGATTGACCTGCAGGTGCGCCGCGGAGAAATCCTCGGCCTGACAGGGCTGGTCGGCTCAGGTGCCAAAGAGTTGTTCAAGACCTTGTTCGGCGTGGAACGCGCCGACAGCGGCAGCGTGCACCTGGACGGGCGCCTGTTGCGCCTGCGCTCGCCGGGCCAGGCGATTGCCGCGGGCATCGCCCTGGTGCCGGAAGAGCGGCGGAGCCAGGGCATTTCGCCGCTGCTGTCGGTGCTGGAAAACCTCACGCTGGCGGGGCTGGGAAGGTTCAGTCGCTGGGGGCTGTTGAGTCGGCGCGAGGAGCACGCGGAGAGCGTGCGCTTGATCGATGAACTGGCGATCAAGGCGCCCGGCCCTCACGCGGCGGTCAGCCAACTGAGCGGCGGCAACCAGCAAAAAGTCGCGTTGGGCAAATGGCTGAGTCGGCGCTCGGCCGTGTACCTGTTGGATGAGCCCTGCGTGGGTGTGGATGTGGGCGCCAAAGTGGAGATCTATCGCTTGATCGGACGCCTGGTGGAAGCAGGAGCGGCGGTGCTGGTTCTGTCTTCGGACTTGCCGGAGTTGCTCGGGATCAGTGACCGAATTGTGGTGCTGCATCGTGGCGAGATCGCCGGTGAATTCCATGCCGGCGAGGCTGACAGCGATCAGTTGCTGGCCTGTGCGACGGGGGCCGTGCCCGCTGCAGCGCTGCCGGCGCGGGAGGTCGAACATGCTTGATGTCGCGACGCCTGGGTTCTCGCAACGCGTGTGGGTGCTGGCGCTGCGTCGGGGTTCGGTAGGGGTGTTCCTGGCGATCCTGTTGGGGTTTGCCGTGGCCGCGCCGAATTTTTTGTCGGTGGGTAACCTGGCCAATGTGTTCAGCCAGTCGGCGATCCTCGGCGTGCTGGCCTTCGGGCTGACCTGCGTGATTATCGGCGGCGGCTCGAATGTGGTGGCCGGCGGACTCGACCTGTCGCTGGCGGCCAATCTCGGGCTGTGCGCGGCGGTGTTCAGCCGGCTCAACAATGCCGGCCTGGAGCTTTGGCTCAGTGTGCTGTTGACCCTGGGCTGTGGCCTGGCGGTCGGCGTGCTGAACGGCCTGGCGGTGGTGCTGCTGCGCTTGCCACCGTTGCTGGCGACGCTGGCGAGCATGAACGTACTGGCCGGGTTGGAGCTGGTGCTGACGGAAAACACCGTGGTCTCTACCGACTCGCCGCTGCTCGACCTGCTCAGCGGCGGCACCTGGCTGGCGGTGCCGGCACTGGCGTGGGTGCTGCTGGTGACGGCGGGCGTGCTGACCTTGCTGATCCAGCATTCGGCCTACGGGCTGCGCCTGCATGCGGTCGGCGAATACCCACAGGCGGCGCAGGCAGCCGGGATCCGGGTGCCGGCCTACGTGCTCTCGAGCTACCTGCTGTCGGGGTTGTGCGCCGCGGTGGCCGCGCTGTGTTCGGCGGCTTTTTTCAGCGGCAGTACCACCGGTTCCGGCGACATGTTGCTGTCGGTGGTGGCGATCGCTTTTCTTGGCGTGGTGTTTTCCAGGCGACTGGTGGCGAGTATCCCGGGCACTTTGCTCGCTGCGCTGTTGATCGGTTTTCTGATCAATGGCTTCCAGTTGCTCAACCTGTCGAGCTTCTGGGTCAATGGCGTGCAAGGCGTGTTGATCTTGCTGGTGGTCGCCGCCTCCAGCGCCTTGAACCGAGGAGCCCACCCATGAACCTGCGCGCCTTGTTGCCGCTGACCTTACCGCTGGTATTTGCGCTGATCGTCGCGGTGTTCGCCGTGCAGGCGCCAGGGTTCCTGAGCGCCGGCAACCTGCACAGCCTGCTGCTGAACAACTTCGTGTTGCTGGCGATTGTCGCCATCGGCATGACTTACGCCGTGGCCGCCGGCGGTATCGACCTGTCGGTGGGCACCGCGCTGGATTTCGCCAGTTTCAGCTTCGTCGTGCTGCTCAATGGTGGGCATGGCTGGGCGGTAGCTGCCACGGGGGCGCTGGTCGCTGCGTTGCTGGTCGGGGTGTTCAATGCCGGCTTGATCGCCGGGCTGCGCATCAGCCCTTTCCTGGCGACCCTGGGGACGTTGTTTATCGGTACCAGCGCCCAACAGTTGCTGTCGGACGGCGGTCAGCCGATCTATATCGCCCAGGGCGTGAAGCCTGAACTGACCGGCCTGACCCCGCTGCTGATCGTCCTTGGGCTGGCACTGTTCTACGGCCTGGCACTTGCGCGCGGGCGCCTGGGTCGTGAGTTGTTGGCCCAGGGCACCCAGCCGCTGCTGGCGTATTACTCGGGGTTGTCGGTGCGGCGCATCGTGACCGTCGTGGCGCTGGCCACCGCGTTGGCCTGCGGGGTGGCGGGGGTGTTGCTCAGCTCGACGGTCAGCGCCTACGTGCCGCTGTCCGGCAATGCGTTTTTGCTCAATGCGATTGGCGCGGTGTTCATCGGCACGACGTTGAGCCGACAGGGCCGGGCGAATATCCCCGGCACCTTGCTGGGGGTGCTGTTTATCAACGTGATCGCCAACGGCCTGCTGCTGATCGGCTGGAATTTCTACTGGCAGCAGGTGGCGACCGGCGTGCTGATTTTTGTGGTGCTGACCTTCAGCTTTGCCAGTCGCCGTGTGCTGGAGCGCAACTAGCCGGGTTTATTCAGCCTTGACCCGGATGATGCGGGGTTTGTAGGTGCCGTTTTCCACACGTGACGCGATGCGCTTCATGGGCATCGCTTGCTGAAAAAGGCGTGCAAACGCTTTCGGCGCAGCGGGCAGGCTGCTTGAGTTCGGTGGGCGCATCAGAACTGGTACTGCGCGCCGGCTCCCGCATACCAGGAGCGTCCGGGCGCCGCTTCGTAGTAGCGGCCATTGCCGTCGCCGACGATCACCGAGCCGACGTACTGGCGGTCGAGCAGGTTATCCAGGCGCAGGGTCTGGTGGAAGGTCCAGTGCTCGACTTTCTGCTCGAAACGGGCGCGCCAGTTGAACACGCTGTAGCCGGGGGCGACGTGTTGCTGGTTGGTGTCTTCGACGTAGACCTTGCTGCGGTACATGCCTTCGATGGCGGTGCTGACCCAGTCCCGTGGCTTCCAGTTCAGTTCGGCGAACAGGGTGGTTTGCGGCACGCCGGGGAGGTAGTTGCCTTTGTCGACCGGCTTGCCGCCGCCGATGAAGTCGCTGTCATAGGTGGCTTGCAGGCGGGTGTAGGCGAGGCTGGTGCTCCAGTGGTCGGCCAACTGGCTCTCGATGCCCAGTTCGAAACCGCGCCGCAGGGTGCGGCCGGCGTTCTGGTAGCTGGTGCGCCCGCCCAGGGACTGGTCGACGACCAGTTCGTCCTCGGTGGTGATCTGGAACACCGCCGCGTTGATCCGCGTGTCGTTCAGTTGGGCCTTCAGGCCCACTTCATATTGGGTACTTTCGGACGGCTTCAGGCCGAAGTTAAAGCCCTCGACATTACCTGGGGCGTAGGCCAATTCGGCCTGGGTCGGGGTTTCGAAACCTTTGCCTGCACTGACGTAGCCGTGCAACTCGGGCGTGAACGCGTACATCACGCTCATCGACGGGGTGTTTTTCTGGTAGGTCTTGCTGCCGCTGGCGTCGCCATTGCTCAGGAATTGATCGTCGACGTCCAGTTGCATGGTGCTGTGGCGGATGCCGGCTTGCAGGGTCCAGCGGTCGAGGGCCCAGTTGGCCTGGAGGTAGGGATCGAGGCTGCGCGCCGTGTCGATTTCATCGCGGCGTAGCTGGCCCTTTACGCCAAGGGTGGTGCCGCTGTAGTTCTGGTAGCCGTGGCGGCTGTCTTCGCTCTGGTCGAAGTCCAGCCCGGTGATGATCGTCAGCTCACCCGGCGCGCTGTCGATGGGCTGCATCCAGCGTACGCTGCCGCCGTAGAACTTGCGGTCGAATTGCACCACGCCGCCGCCGCGTTCGTTGGACGGGGTGAGTTTGGGGATCGACAGATACTGAATCACACTCCTGCGCCCCGTATACGCATTCACCTGCAACGTCGCATCGCCGATGTAGCGCTCGTAATTCATCCCCAATTGCTGATGATCGATGCTTTTGCGCGTGTTGTACTGCAACGCGGCGGGGTCCACGGAGCGAGGGTCTGCCTTATACGCCTGCCATTTCTGCCCCAGCGGGTCCTGCGTCCCGTTCTGCTCCAGGCTGCTGTAGATCAGCGCCAGCTTGCTGTCGTCATCGGGCTGAAAATTGAGTTTGGCGAAGGTCTGGTCGCGGCGCGCGCTGCTGTGGTCGCGATAGCCGTTGGTGTCCATGCGCGAGGCGTCGAGGACGAAGCCCGCACCATTGGCGGCGCCTTCGGCGCTCAAGTGGTTTTTGTTCAGGCCGTCGCTGCCCACCAGGGTTTCGGCGCCGATGCGCGGCGGGCCTTCACCGTCGCGGGAAAACATCTGGATCACGCCGCCGGCGTTGCTGCCATACAGCGTGGCAGCAGGCCCGCGCAGCACTTCGATACGTTCGGCGGTGTCGAGGTTGAAGGTCGCGGCCTGGCCCTGGCCGTCCGGGGTGCTGGCGGGAATGCCGTCGGCAATCAGCTTGATGCCACGCACGCCGAACGCCGAGCGCGCGCCGAAGCCGCGGGAAGAAATCTGCAGGTCCTGCGCATAGTTCTGGCGGTTTTGCACCACCAGGCCAGGCACGCGGGACAGGGCTTCAGAGGCATTGATGCCCAATTGCCCGTCGCTGATCTGCTCGCGGCTGATGCCGTCCACCGAGTACGGCAGGTCGAACGTCGGGCTGGCGCTGCGTGAACCGGTGACGACGCTGGGGTCGAGGATCAGGGCGGTGTCGTCTGCACGGGCGGTGTCGCACAGGGCGAGCAGGCCGGGCAGCAACAGGGTGAAGCGAGTGAGCGGGGTCATGGTTCAGCCGGAATCCGTGGCGCTTAGGGTGTAAACGCGCAAAAGGGCGCGAGTTTAGTGACTCGGGCGATTTATTTCATTTAGGAATCGGCCTACGGAACCCGTCGGCGCGTTGGCGCTGTGCTCACACACGGCCCGATGTTAGCGTGGTCAGCCCCACCCATGACAATGGCCGATGGGTCAAAAGGAGTTGTACGTGAGGAGTACGTCGATAGTCGCGTGCCTGGCAGCGGTGCTGGCGCTGGCCGGTTGCGGAACGATCAACACCGTGTTCCGCCCGGACGCCGTGGCCAGCCAGAACCTCAAGGATTCGCGCAGCCACTGCGAGAACGTTCCGCGCATCTACAGCGGGGTGATCTACGGGTTTTGTTCGCTCAATGGCGAGCCCAGGCCTGAAAAAAGCCTCAAGGATCAAAGCGTGTCCGACGCCGCCGGCAATGCCTTCCCGGTCATCGCCATCGAATTCGCCGCCTCCGGCGTACTGGACACGTTGGTGCTGCCCTATACGATCTACCGCCAGAACAAGGACGGCAGCATCGAGATCTTCCGCTAGTCCCTCTTGCCGCTCGCCGCTAACAGCTTCCTACTGCTTTTGAGCTATAATCCCGCCCTTTAGCTGTTTCCTGCCCAGGTGGGAAACACACTTTTTTCAGGCGCAACCCGCCTGCATGCAGACTAAAAGAGGCTAGACCCCTGTGGCATTGACGATTCTTGGCCTGTCCGGCGCCCTTAGCCATGATCCTTCCGCAGCCTTGTATATCGACGGCAAGCTGATCGCGGCCGCCGAAGAAGAGCGCTTCGTACGCGACAAACATGCAAAGAACCGCATGCCCTACGAATCGGCGAAGTTCTGCCTGGAACAGGCCGGCATCAAGCCTTCCGACGTTGATGTGGTGGCGATCCCGTTCGCCCCGATCAGCCTGTTCGGCGAGGCGCGCTGGCACTACGCCAAGCGTTACTGGTATGCACCGGACCGCGCGCTCGACGCGATCCTGATGGGCAACCGTCGCTACAAGCGCTATCGCAACAAGATCGTCTGGTGCCTGGAGCAACTGGGCTTCGATCCGAAGAAAATCAAGATCGAGCCGGTTGAACACCACCTGGCCCACGCTTCCAGCGCCTACCACTGCTCGGGCTTCCAGGAGAAGACCGCGATCCTCGGGATCGACGGCAAGGGCGAGTACGCCACCACCTTCTTCGGCTACGGCGAAAACGGCAAGATCCACAAGATCAAGGAATTCTACGATCCGGACTCTCTCGGCGGCCTGTACGGCGCGATCACCGAGTTCCTTGGTTTCGAGATGCTCGACGGCGAGTTCAAGGTGATGGGCATGGCGCCGTATGGCGACGCCAGCAAGTACGATTTCTCGCGCCTGGCCTCCTTCGAGAACGGCGAGCTGGTGATCAACACCGACTACGCCAACGTCATCGGCCTGCGCCGCTATAAAGAGAAAGGCAAGGGCTTCTACTTCTCGCCGAAACTGATCGAGTGGCTGGGTCCCAAGCGCGAAGGCGACATCGCCGACGAGCCGTACATCCACTACGCCGCCAGCATGCAGGCACTGTTCGAGAAGCTGGCCCTGCAGATGATCGACCACTACCTGGGCGACATCCTCAAAGACACCGGCAAGCTGGCTTTCGCCGGCGGCTGTGCGCTGAACGTCAAGCTGAACCAGAAGATCATTGCCCGTGACGACGTCAAGGAGCTGTTCGTGCAGCCGGCGTCGGGCGATGCCGGCACTGCCGTCGGTGCAGCGGCCTACGTGTCCCATGCCCGTGGTGTACCGGTGGAGAAGATGGAACACGTCTACCTCGGCCCGTCCTACAGCAACGAAGACGTGATCGCCGCGTGCGCCAGGCACGAGAGCAAGCCGAACTGGCGCAAGATCGAGAACATGCCGCAGCGCATCGCCAAGATCATGGTCGACGGCAACCCGGTGGCCTGGTTCCAGGGCCGCATGGAGTTCGGCCCGCGTGCCCTCGGTGGTCGTTCGATCATCGGCTGCCCAAGCGCCACCGGCGTGGCGGACCGCATCAACCACCAGATCAAGTTCCGCGAGCGCTGGAGGCCTTTCTGCCCGTCGATGCTCGACACCGTGGCTCCGCAGATGATCAAGGTCGATCACCCTGCGCCGTTCATGACCTTCACCTTTGAAGTGGCGGAAGAGTGGAAGACCCGCGTGCCGGAAGTGGTCCATGAAGATGGCACCTCCCGTGCCCAGGTGCTCAAGCGCGAGTACAACCCGCGCTACTACGACATGATGAAAGAGCTGGAAGTACTGACCGGTAACGGCGTATCGCTGAACACCTCGCTCAACCGTCGTGGCGAAGCGATGATCTGCTCGCCGACCGACGCGTTGAACATGTTCTTCGGCTCGGACCTGCAGTACCTGATCATGGAAGACATCCTGGTCGTCAAAGACGGCGTGGACCCTTATGACGCGCTCGGCTGAACGCCACGTCCTGCAGTTCTGCCACGGCTATGACGGGCCGTTCCTGGACTGCGCCCGGCAGTACGCCAGTCTGTTCGCAGGCTCTGGCTACAAGGTGACCACGGTGTTCCTCACCGGGGTCGCCGACCCCGAGGTGGCCGCCGGGTGTGCCAGCGATGAAGTGTTGTTCATGGAGTTCAGCTCCAAGGCCGTGCGCGGCCTGAAGCTGGCGGCCATTGCGCAGTTGCGCAAGATTGCCGCCTCGCGCAGTTTCAGTTTCTGTATTGCCCACCGTTTCAAGCCGATCTACGTGGCCTTGCTGGCGACGCGGCTGCCGGTGATTGGCGTGCATCATGCCTTTGGTGACTACCAGCGTCGCAGCCGCAAGCTGTTTGCCGGGTTTTTCCGCAAGCGCCTGAGCCTGCTCGGGGTGTCCGACGCCGTGCGTGACGACATGCGTCGCTGCCTGCCAGCCTGGCCTGCCGCACGTATCCAGACTTTGTACAACCGTATCGATGTCGACGCCTTGCAGGCTATTCAGGTGCCGGTGCATGAGGCCCGTGATGCGCTGGGGTTGTCGCCGGACGAATGGGTGATCGGCAATGTCGGTCGCCTGCACCCGGACAAGGACCAGGCCACGCTGCTCAAGGGCTTTGCCCTGGCACTGGCGCACTTGCCCGGCGAAAGCCGCCTGGCGATCCTCGGCAGCGGGCGCCTGGAGCAAGACCTCAAGGAGCTCGCCCGGGAGCTGGGGATTGCCGACAAGGTGCTGTTCCTCGGCCAGGTGCCGGATGCGCGCCGGTATTTCCGCGCATTCGATGTGTTTGCGCTGAGTTCCGATCATGAACCCTTCGGGATGGTACTGCTGGAGGCCATGGCGGCCGGCGTACCGTTGCTGGCCACGGCCTGTGGCGGAGCGAAGGAAGTGGTCGAGGGGGTCGGGATCCTATTTCCCTTCGGCGATGCCGAACACCTCGCTCAGGGGCTGCGGCACCTGGCGGCGATGGACCAACACCAGCAACGGCAGTGCGCCGAGATGATGCTGGAGCGTCTGCGCGAGCGTTTCTCGGATCAGGCGGTACGCGCTACCTTCTGGCAACTGCCGCACGTTATTGAACTGACCGCGGGGGCCTGATGCTCAATCGATTCCAAGGCTGGCGCGAGCGTGGCTGGTCCGTCGTCGACGCGCCCGTCTACAGCGACGCCTGGCAGCGTTTTGGCGGCAGTGTCGCCACTCATCCGCAGGTGATCGAACGCCTGGCCGGCCTGGCTGACATCCCGGTGCGCTATTTGGCCTGGGAGCAGGGCGGCAAATTGCAGGCGTGCATCGCCACCTGGGGGCGCGACCTGGCCTTGTCCAAGGACGTGCTCAAGCAGCGCGGCAAAAAGGGCCTGTTCGACCTGGGCAACGCCGAGCTGATCCTGCCTGCCGCGCCTGACACCCAGGCCCCCTTGCGTCACCGCGCGCGCTACCTGTCGGCGCTGAACGAAGGCCGCTTCAGTGGGCTCAAGCCACAGGCCGAGCAATTGGCCATGGCCCGCACGCCCGAGAAACTGTCGAAGAAATTTCGCTACAACCAGCGCCGCGAGCTGCGCCTCCTGGAAGAGGCCGGTGGTGTCGTGCGGCCGGTGAGCGAGTTTTCCAGCCAGGAACTGGCAGCGATCTACTGCGATTTGTTTCTGCGGCGCTGGGGCTTTGTCGCCACGGGTGCCGAGCGCATGGCCGAGGTGATCGAGCTGCTGCGCGAATGGCTGATCGGCTCGGTGATTTTCCTCAACGACGCGCCAATTGCGGTCCAGCTGGTGTATCGGGTCGAGTCGCCCGAGTGGATCAGCGTGGAGTACGTCAACGGCGGTGTCGATCCGCAAACCCGCGCTTTCAGCCCGGGCAGTGTGCTCAGTTTCCTCAACACCCAGAGTGCCTGGGAGCACGCCCGTGAAGCCGGCAAGCCGCTGCGGTTTTCGTTCGGGCGGGCCGACCGGGAATACAAGGATCGTTGGTGCAACCCCGTGCCGGTGCTGACCGTATGAGCCGCAAACAGCAATTGCTCAAGCGCCATCGGCGCAACAAACGCATCGGCGTGCTGATCGGCCTGGTGCTGCTGGTGGCGATCGGCGTCGGCGTCGCCTGGTGGCTGCCGCTGGTACTGGGCGTGCTGGCCTGGGCGGCTCATGAAGCCTGGTTTGCCGACCATTTGTTCTATGCGCCCAACGAAGATTACCAGTACCGTTTTTCGGTGGATGCCGAGGTAGCGGGGGTTAGTTTCGAGGGGGGCCGGCTGCGGGTGGATGGGCCGCTGGAAGCTGATGCGACGCTGGTGTTGGCCATCAAGGTCAAGAGCGGCTGGCTGGGACGTTTTCTCGACCCGGCGATTGAGATTTGCGGCGCTGACAGCGTCGACCGGCAAGCCTTCGAGCGCGGTGTGAATGGCCTGCGTTATCTGAATCTGAGTGGTTTGGCCCCGGCCCTGATGGCCGGTGAGCTGCGCCTGCGCGGGCGCTTTTGCACGCTGCAGGGCGCGCCCCGCCTGTGGGCCTGGGCTACGCCGGACTACTCGGCGCAACGCGTGATGGTCATCGCGCCGCATGCCGACGATGCCGAGCTGGCCGCCTTCGGGCTGTACAGCCAGGCCGAGAACCCATGGATCGTGACCCTCACGGCGGGTGAAATCGAAGCCGAGCACTATCAGCAGATGGGCCTGGACCCGGCTGAAGCCGCACGGATCAAGGGACGTTTGCGCGCGTGGGACAGCATCGCCGTGCCGCGTTGGGCCGGTGTGCCAGAGGCGCATTGCGTGCAGTTGGGCTATTTCTGCCTGCAATTGCCGGCGATGCGCGCCACGCCCGATCAGCCTGTCGCTTCGCGCGAGGCCGAGCTGGAAGATATCCGCCTGTTTCGCCAGTTCAACGCGTTCCCGCTGCCGGCGGACCAGGACGGCTTGCCGACCTGGAATAATTTGCTGGCTGATCTGCGCCAGTTGTTGTTGACCGCACGTCCGCAAGTGATCGTGCTGCCTCACCCTGTCCTCGACCCGCACCCGGATCACATCTGTGCGCAGCAAGCGGTGCTCGAGGCCCTGCAAGGCCTGGAGTGGCAGCCGACCACCGTGCTGGGCTACGCCAATCATCTGCACGACAACGACCGCTGGCCCATGGGTGACGCGGGTGCCGGGATTGCACTGCCGCCGCTGTTCGATGACGCGCTGCAGTTGTGGCCGTGCAGCCTGTCGCTGTCGCTGGCGCAGCAGCGCGACAAGGCCATGGCGCTGGGCATGATGCATGACCTGCAGCCCGCGCCGCCGTTCAAGCGCCGGGTGCGACGCTGGTTGCAACGTGTGTTGGCGGGCCGTGCGCGGTCGCCGTATGGTGAGAACGAATTTTTCCGCAAGGCCGTACGACGGCATGAGTTGTTCTGGCGTTTGTGAAAGGGAAAGTCATGAAAGTTTTGTTTCTGGTGCAGAAAGAGCAGCGCGCTATCCTCGACCGTCTTTACGAGGGCGTGGCCGAGCACTGCGAGTGTGATATCCGTTGGCTGAGCAGCGATGAGCAGCGCAACCTGCGTGGTTATTTCCGCCGCGAAGTCGATGTGACCCGTTACGATCGCATCGTGTTCTTCCTGCGCTTCAAGCAGGAAATCCGCCAGGCCGGGTTTATCCGCACGATCCCCAACCTGGTGATCCTTGAGCACGACGCCTACCAGAACTACATTCCCTGTAAATATACCGGCAAGTTCAGTGCCCACTACCGCCGCCTGCCGTGGGCGCGGGTGATCAGTTCCGGGCATATGGTCACTGAGCGCCTGCGCGCGGAAGGCTTTGACGCCGTGTTCGTGCCAAAGGGCTATGATCAGGCGCTGTTGCAGGCGCAAGGGCGCGAACGCGACATCGAGCTGGCGTTTGTCGGCAGTACCAACAGTGTGGCCTACAGCGGCCGCAAGGCATTGCTGGATGAACTGGCGCGGGTTGAACCTTTGGTGGTGACGCGCACCAAATCTGGTGAGGAATACTGCGCGACCCTCAACCGCATTCGTTTTTTCGTCAGTGCCGACGTCGGCATGGGCGAGTACATGATCAAGAATTTCGAGGCCATGGCCTGCGGTTGTGTACTGCTTGCATTTGATCAGGGCGCCGAGGAAAACCAGGCGCTTGGTTTCAAGGACATGGTCAATGTGGTGTTCTACAAGGACATCCCGCAGTTGCAGGAAAAACTCGCCGTCTTGCGGGCCGACCCGCAGCTGGCGGCAGACATTGCGCGCAACGGGCAGGACCTGGCCGTCAGTCAGTTCAGTTTCGCCCGGATTGGCCAGCGCATTGTCGAAGTGCTCCAGCCACCCCTGCGGCCACGTGCGCCGCTGAGCTTACTGGAGAGGTTGCGTCTGACACTGGGCGTTTGAGAGTGGCCAAATAGCCATAAATGATGGCTATATGATACTATCGAGGCTTGAATGCAATTCTCCGATCAAAGCGACATAACGCTTGTAGTGACCAGTTGCGGTCGCTTCGATTTGTTGAGGCGCACGCTGGAGAGCTTCGATCTGTTCAATACGGCGGCAATACGTGAAGTCTTCATCACCGAAGACTCCGGTGATGAAGCCGTACGCCAGGCAATTCCTGAACATTGGCGCAGTCGTTGCACATTCTTGATCAATCGTCCGAAGCTTGGGCAGTTGGCATCTATCGACCTGGCCTACGCGTCGGTCAAGACCCCCTACATATTCCATTGCGAAGATGATTGGGCGTTTTATCGACCCGGGTTTGTCGAGGATTCCAAGGTAGTACTGGAGCAGCGCCCGGACATTCTTCAAGTCTGGTTGCGCAACTATGTTTACGACTTGCAGGTGCACAGCCCCTATATCCACCTGGGGTCGCGCGAAGTGATTGGCGGGGTGCCGTGTTATCCCTTGCTGTCGGATAAGCCCGAGTGGCAAGGATTTTCGCTGAACCCGGGCCTGCGGCGACTCAAGGAGTACCAATTGTGCGCACCCTTTTCAGGGTTCGAAGGCGAGAAAGGGCTTTCCAGGCGTTACGCAGAGTTGAATCTGCCAGCGGTTACCCTCGAGGGCGATGCGGTCCTGCACACCGGTTTCGGTTTGCACGTGGCAACGGCGGGAGAGCGCTCGACCAAGGCCAAGCGCAAGCGGCGAGAGCGGATCAAGCTGGCTCTCATGCTGATACTGGGTGTCGGTATCGGTTGGTTGATCAATAGTTAAGTGCAACAAGCCACCACAACGCCGCATAAGGTCTTTTTTTTCGATGAGTATCCTCAACATCATGTGGGCCGGTGGCTCTGCATTTGCCTCAGTGCAGAAGGTTCATCAACAGATTTTGTCGCACGCGCTCAGCCGTGCACCGATTGACACCTGGCTGCTTCAAGGCAGTGCGGACGGCGGTGAACCGGCCCGCGAGTGGAAGCTTTCCTCCGCCCGGCTCAAGGGGCGGCATGTGTGGAAGCTCATGATGCCCTGGATGCGCGCGCGCTTTGAGAAGGCCCTGCCCGACGGGGTAGAGGTGGTGCTGCTGGATGGGATTGGCGTGGCCCGGGTGATATTGCCTGTGCTCAAGCGTCTGCCGCAGGTGCGTGCAGTCGTGGTGTTTCATGGCGCCACGCGCCTGCGACGGGCTGACCAGCAACTGTTCGAGCAATTCCCGGCCACGCAATTGACGCTGGCGGCGGTGTCGCAAACCCTGGCGGACTCGCTTGAGCGCTATCTGCAGCGGCCGGTGGCGGTGTTGCGCAGTGCTTTTGACCCGGTTGCTTTCCGCGCTGCCGCGCTTTCGCGGGAAGAGGCGCGGTCGCGCCTGGGCCTGCCGTTGGAAGACGCGCCGGTGCTGGGTGCGGTAGGCCGGCTGGTGGACGGCAAAGGCTTTGGCTGTTTGCTGGAGGCATTTGCCAACGTGTCGGCCAAGCAGCCTGGCGCGCGCCTGGTGATCCTCGGCGAGGGCCCGGCCCGGCCTGCCCTTGAAGCCCGTATCGAGCAGCTTGGCTTGCAGGGCAAAGTGTCACTGCCAGGGCATCTGTCTGACGCGGCGACGCTTTACCGTGCGTTCGACTGGGTGGCTATTCCCTCCACCCAGGAAGGCCTCGGGTTGATCCTGCAAGAGGCTGTGATGGCCGGTGTGCCGGTGTTGACCAGCGAGCTGGCGGTGTTCCGCGAGCAGGTGGCGGATGCCGGCTGGTATGCACCTTCGGAAGATGCAGAGGCCTGGGCCGGCCTGATGGCGCGGGCATTCGCTGCCTCTGCCACGGCGGTGGTCGAGGCTCAGTCGCAGGCGTTGGCGCCGGAGCAAGCCTGGAAAGACTTCAGTGAAACCTCCCGGCGGCTGTTCTCATGCCGCTAGCAGCGCTTGCTCCAGTGCATGCATTGGAAAGCAATCGTTCAGCTTCTCGCGTGCAATATAGCGCGCGAAGTGCTGCAAGTTGCGTCGTGCGAGTTCCGGGTTCAGCGGGGCGCGCAAGAAGCGCATGTCGGCCACGTCGATAAGCCCCATTTCATTCTCCGGCGTCACCACGATATTGCCCAGGTGCAGGGAGCGGAAGTAGATGCCGGCAGCGTGCAGGCGGCGGATCAGTGCCACCAGCGGATCGAGATTCGATTGCCAGTCAAAACCTTCTTTATTGGAAATCTGCCGCAGTGTTTCCCCCGGCAACGGGCGATACAGCACGGCGGTCATGCCGGGCGCGGCCAGTTGGAAGTACGCCAGCACAGTCAAGGTCGGGATGCCGCGCTGCTGCAATTGCGCCACGTTGTCGATGAAACGCTTGGAGTACGGACGAAACAGTGCAGATGAAAACAAGCGTTTACGACGAAACAGTTTAAGGATATTTCCGTCAGACAGCAGGTAGACTTTGGGCCCGTAGCTGTCCTTCTCCAGGACTCTGGCGCCTTCAATCATCGTGTTTAAATCGGCTTGGGCAAGCCTTGAACATTGCATCGTTGGAAAGCCTTGTGGGGAGTCGCGGGCACAGTGATCGGTAATAATGCCGAAAGTTTTGGGTTTTAACCATGCCGGGTTGGCAGGTTGAACGTATTCAGGAGCGGGTGATGCAAGCAAGTCGTTGGGCGCAGGTATGGATGATTTTCGGGTTGCTTTGGTTTCTGCTGGCGATTGCCTTTGCGCCAACCAACAAGATTTACCAACAAGGATTGACGCTGTTTCTCTGGTTGCCGGCCATCGTGTTCGCCTGGTCGGCGCGTGAGCGTCTCAAGGAGGTCTGGCGCGAGCAGCGCTGGATGTGCCTGATGATCGCGGCGCTGGCCATCTGGGGCGCGATCAGCCTGACGTGGACCAATGCCGAGGACCCTTCGCGCGAGGCCAAGCGCCTGCTGTATATCGGCGTGTTCCTGCTGTTTTTCCCGGTGCTGGCCTGTGGTCAGAGCGATCGCATCATTCGCGTGATGCAGTGGGGCGGTTTCGGGCTGGCGGTGTCGTCGCTGGTGGCGATCATCAAGTTTTATGGGGTCGAGCATAACGCCTGGTCTGCCCGCCTCGAAGGGCTGGGGCAATTGGGTCACCCGATCCTGGGCGCCTACGTGATCGGCCTGGCGGCGATCTGGTTGCTGCATTGGCTGCCGCGTGGTCGCTGGATGCAAGTGGCGTGGGTGCTGTCCATCGGATTGCTGGGGCTCTTCGTGGTGTTGAGCCAGAGCCGTGGCGCGGCATTGGCGCTGTTGCTGACCGTGGTCGCCATGCCGGCCTGGTGCCGTGACCGACGTAGCACCGTGATTGCTATCGCTGCGGTCGTGGCGGCGGTGGCGGTGTTCTTCGCCATGGAGTCGCTGATGCTGGCCCGTGGGGTTTCCTATCGGCCGCAGATCTTCATGGCCGCCGTGCACATGATCGGCGAGCATCCGTGGACCGGTCTGGGCCTGGGTGGGGACTACAAGGTCTTTGCCGATAACCTCTATTTCGATCACGCCCACAACCTGTTCACGCATGTCACCATCGAGCTGGGCCTGCCGGGCCTGCTGCTCTGGTGCGGGCTGTGGTTCGGCGTGTTGTGGCAAGCCTGGAAGGCCCGCGACACGCTCTACGGCAAGGGCATCATCGGCATGTGGGTGTTTTCGTTCCTGGCCATGCAGTTCGATGCTGCGAGCCTGACGGGCACGCCCCGCGCCGAGTGGTTCATCTCGTGGCTGCCGATTGCGCTGGCCAGTGTGTTGGTCTGGGCTCGGGCCAAACCCGACGCTTGTGATAAAGTTCGCGTCCTACCCAATCAGTGAGCTCGACACATGAGTGACGCACCGCCCAAAGCGGACCAGGAATCCAGCCTGAAAATTTATTTCAGGCTGCTGGGCTATGTGAAACCGTACCTGGGCATGTTCCTGCTGAGTATCGTGGGCTTCGTGATCTTTGCGTCCACCCAGCCCATGCTCGCCGGGATCCTCAAGTACTTCGTGGATGGCCTGAGCAACCCCGACGTGGTGTTCCTGCCCAAGATCCCATTGTTCAAGGACTTGAAGCTGCTGATGGCCGTGCCACTGCTGATCATTCTGATCGCGGCGTGGCAGGGCCTCGGCTCGTTCCTGGGCAACTACTACCTGGCCAAGGTTTCCCTGGGGCTGGTGCATGACTTGCGCGTCCAGCTGTTCAACAAGCTGCTGGTGCTGCCCAACCGTTATTTCGACACGCACAACTCCGGGCACCTGATTTCCCGGATCACCTTCAACGTGACCATGGTCACCGGGGCTGCCACGGATGCGATCAAAGTCGTGATCCGCGAAGGCCTGACGGTGGTGTTCCTGTTCGGTTACCTGCTGTGGATGAACTGGAAGCTGACCCTGGTGATGCTGGCGATCCTGCCGCTGATTGCCGTCATGGTCGGCAGCACCAGCAAGAAATTCCGCAAGCAGAGCAAGAAGATCCAGGTAGCGATGGGCGACGTGACGCACGTGGCCTCCGAAACCATCCAGGGCTACCGCGTGGTGCGCAGCTTCGGTGGCGAAAGCTACGAGGAGCGCCGCTTTGCCGCCGCCAGCCAGGGCAACACCGACAAGCAACTGCGCATGAACAAGACCGGCGCGGTCTATACGCCGATGCTGCAATTGGTGATCTACACCGCCATGGCTGCGCTGATGTTCCTGGTCCTGTTGCTGCGCGGTGACGCCACGGCAGGTGACCTGGTGGCCTACATTACCGCCGCGGGCCTGCTGCCCAAGCCGATCCGCCAGCTGTCGGAAGTCAGCTCGACGATCCAGAAAGGCGTGGCAGGTGCCGAGAGCATCTTCGAGCAACTGGATGAAGTGCCTGAAGTCGACAGCGGCACCGTGGAGCGTGACCGCGTCAGCGGTCGCCTGGACGTGCGCAACCTGAGCTTTACGTACCCCGGTACCGATCGCGAAGTGCTGAAGAACATCAGCTTCAGTGCCGCGCCGGGGCAGATGATTGCACTGGTCGGGCGCTCGGGCAGTGGCAAGTCGACCCTGGCGAGCCTGATCCCGCGCTTCTACCATCACGAGACCGGCGAGATCCTGCTGGACGAGGTGGAGATCGAAGATTACCGCCTGCGCAACCTGCGCCGACATGTTGCCCAGGTGACCCAGCACGTCACGCTGTTCAACGACACCGTGGCCAATAACATTGCCTACGGCGACCTGGCGGATGCGCCGCGCGAAGACATTGAAAAAGCAGCGGCGGATGCCTACGCCATGGACTTCATCTCCGAGCTGCCAAAAGGCCTGGACACCGAAGTCGGGGAAAACGGCGTGTTGCTTTCCGGTGGACAGCGTCAACGCCTGGCAATCGCTCGGGCCCTGCTGAAAAACGCCCCGTTGCTGATTCTGGATGAAGCGACATCGGCGCTGGATACCGAGTCGGAGCGCCATATCCAGGCGGCGCTGGACAAGGTCATGAAAGGCCGCACCACCCTGGTCATCGCGCACCGCTTGTCCACCATCGAGAAAGCCGACCTGATTCTGGTGATGGACCACGGTGAAATTGTCGAGCGTGGTACGCATCTCGAACTGCTGGCCATGGGCGGCTATTACTCGCGCCTGCACGCCATGGGCCTGGACGAGCCGGCGACGGCGAACATCACCTGACACACCGGGGCGCGCAATGCGCCCCGTTTTTTGTATCAGGCTCAATACACGCTTGACCAAAGCCAAATAATTCGCTGCCTATCGTTTGTTATGTTGGCCTTCTCGATTCGAATGACGAACGAGAGGGCTAACCTTCTTGCGTGGGTAATGGAATGTTGCAACGTCTGTTGTGGAAACTGCTTCCCAAGCCCCAGCGGGCGTTTCTGCTGGGGCGTTTGTCGGTGGTGGATCGCCAGGCAGTGAACAAATCCCTGTCGGCGGTGACCGTCCTTCCCCCTGCCTTCGAGCGACACAACTGCGTGTTTATCCACGTGCCCAAATGCGCCGGCAGCAGCGTCTGTTCGGCGCTGCTGGATGGGCGCTGGCCGGGGCATTTGCCGTATTACTGGTACCAGCAGCAATTTCCCGAGCACTGCGAGCGCAGTTTCAAGTTCGCCTTCGTGCGTGACCCGTTGGAGCGCGCCTACTCGGCCTATACCTATTTGCGCAGCAATCACATGGGCGCGCGTGATCTGCAGGCCCAGGCGCTGGTGTCCAGCTACCGCGACTTCGACCATTTCATTGCCGGCTGGCTGCACCCGGACAACCTGCGTCGCCAACTGCATTTCGCGCCCCAGACCGACTTCCTGGTCGATCACATAGGGCAAATGGCGATGGACTTTCTCGGGCGTCAGGAGTCGCTGGAGCAAGACTTCCAGCACCTGTGCGAACACCTCGGCGTGGCGACCTCGCTGCCCCATCTGAATGTTTCACTCGGGCGGCGCAGCGAGCCGGTCAGGGAGTTCTGTTCCTTGCGCACGCGCCGCCTGGTCCGGCGCGCCTATCAACGTGATTACGAGGTCCTGGGTTATGAATAGCCAGTCGCTGTCCCATGGTTCTGCATCGATCCGCCCCTTTGCCTTGTCGCTGTCGGTGGCCGCACGGGCGGCGCTCAAGCACCAGCAGCCTTGTTGCGTATGGCTGACCGGGTTGTCCGGCTCGGGCAAGTCGACCCTGGCGAATGCTTTGGAGGTCCAGCTCAACGAGCAGGGGCGACACACCTTTGTGCTCGATGGCGATAATTTGCGCACCGGCCTGTGCAACGACCTGGGCATGAGTGATGCGGCCCGCAAGGAAAACATCCGGCGCATTGGTGAAGTGGCGCGGTTGATGGTGGACGCGGGGTTGATCGTGATCGTCTCGGCGATTTCGCCGTTCAGTGCCGACCGAGCCGCTGCCAAGGCACTGTTCGGGCCGGGGCAGTTTTTTGAGGTGTATATCAGCACGCCATTCGCTGTGTGCGCGCGGCGCGATCCCAAGGGCCTCTACCGCGCGGCGCTGGAAGGGCGGATCAAGGCGTTCACCGGCCTGGACAGCCCTTATGAAGCGCCGCGTGCCGCCGACTGCGAAATCAATACCGATGAGGTCGAGTTGGCTGACGCCGTGGAGCAGGTTCTCGCGGCTCTGTTCAAAAAATGATCAGTTTTCGCGCATGATGCATTGTCGATAAAGCTCTCGAACTAGGCGGCGCTCACCCTGTGCTAATATCGCGCCCCTGTTCATTTTGTATGTGGGTTGCTCCATGAAGTTGTCCATGCCGCGATTCGATCAAGCCCCTGTCTTGGTGGTCGGCGATGTCATGCTCGACCGTTACTGGCATGGCGGTACCTCACGGATTTCCCCTGAGGCGCCGGTACCGGTAGTCAAGGTCGAGCAAATCGAAGACCGTCCGGGTGGCGCTGCCAACGTTGCCCTTAACATTGCCGCGCTCGGCGCCCCGGCCTCCCTGGTGGGTGTGACCGGCGACGACGAAGCCGCCGACAGCCTGGCCAACAGCCTGCGCGGTGCCGGCGTGCGTGCGCAGTTCCAGCGCATTGCCCACCAGCCGACCATCGTCAAGCTGCGGGTCATGAGCCGGCACCAGCAATTGCTGCGTATCGATTTCGAAGAACCCTTCGCCACCGACGCCCTGGCCTTGAGTGGCCAGGTCGACGAGTTGCTCGAAGGCATCAAGGTGCTGGTGTTGTCCGACTACGGCAAAGGTGCGTTGAAGAACCACCAGATGCTGATCCAGGCCGCCAAGGCGCGCAATATCCCGGTACTGGCTGATCCCAAGGGCAAGGACTTCTCGATTTATCGCGGAGCCAGCCTGATCACCCCGAACCTCAGCGAGTTCGAAGCCATCGTCGGCGGTTGCGTCGATGAGCACGACCTCGTGACCAAGGGCGCGGCGTTGATGGCTGATCTCGACCTCGGCGCCTTGCTGGTGACCCGTGGCGAGCACGGCATGACCTTGCTGCGTCCTGGCCACCCGGCGATGCACCTGCCGGCGCGGGCCCGTGAAGTGTTCGACGTCACCGGCGCCGGTGACACCGTGATTTCCACCCTGGCCGCCTCCATCGCCGCCGGCGAAGAGCTGCCCCACGCGGTGGCACTTGCCAACCTGGCGGCGGGCATCGTGGTCGGCAAGCTGGGTACGGCTGCCATCAGCGCGCCCGAGCTGCGCCGCGCGATCCAGCGTTCCGAAGGCTCCGAACGTGGCGTACTGACCATCGAGCAATTGCTGCTGGCAATTGACGATGCACGCGCCCACAACGAAAGCATTGTGTTCACCAACGGTTGCTTCGACATCCTCCACGCTGGCCATGTGACCTACCTGGAGCAGGCTCGCGCCCAGGGTGATCGCCTGATTGTCGCGGTCAACGATGACGCGTCGGTCAGCCGCCTCAAGGGCCCGGGCCGCCCGATCAACAGTGTCGACCGGCGCATGGCGGTATTGGCCGGCCTGGGCGCGGTGGACTGGGTGATCAGCTTCCCTGAAGGCACCCCGGAAAACCTGCTGGCCCAGGTCAAGCCGGACGTGCTGGTCAAGGGCGGCGATTACTCCGTCGACCAGGTTGTGGGCGCCGATATCGTCAGCGCCTACGGCGGCAAGGTCAAAGTGCTTGGCTTGGTCGAGAACAGCTCGACCACGGCCATTGTCGAGAAGATCCGCAACAATGAGTAACGCTGATAAGCGGGTCCTGATCACCGGCGGCGCCGGTTTCATTGGCTCGCATCTGGTCGATGCGCTGCTTGCCAAAGGCTATGCAGTGCGGGTGCTGGATGACCTGTCCACCGGCAAGCGCAGCAACCTGCCGCTGGACAACCCGCGCGTCGAGCTGCTGGAAGGCGACGTCGCCGATGCTGCGCTGGTGGCGCGTGCCGCCATCGGCACCACGGCGGTGGTGCACCTGGCCGCGGTAGCGTCGGTGCAGGCTTCGGTGGATGACCCGGTCAGCACGCACCAGAGCAATTTTGTCGGCAGCCTGAATGTCTGCGAAGCGATGCGCCAGGCGGGCGTGAAGCGTGTGGTCTTCGCTTCCAGCGCGGCGGTGTATGGCAACAACGGCGAGGGTGCTTCGATCGACGAAGAGACCACCAAGGCGCCGTTGACGCCCTATGCGTCCGACAAGTTGGCCGGCGAGCATTACTTTGATTTCTACCGTCGCCAGCATGGCCTGGAGCCGGTGATTTTCCGCTTCTTCAATATCTTCGGGCCGCGCCAGGACCCATCGTCGCCGTACTCCGGCGTCATCAGTATCTTCAGCGAGCGTGTCCAGCAGGGCTTGCCGATTGCCGTGTTCGGCGATGGCGAGCAAACCCGCGATTTCATGTACGTGGAAGACCTGGTGGACGTGCTGGTGCAGGCCATCGAAGCCCCGGGCGCGCCCTTGGGTGCGATCAACGTGGGCTGGAATCGCACCACCACCCTCAAGCAAGTGCTGCAGGCGCTGGAAGAAGCGGTGGGCAAGCTGCCTGTCGTGACTTACGGGCCGGCGCGCTCAGGCGACATTCGGCACTCGCGGGCAAATAACCAGCGTTTGCTGGCCAGTTTCAAACTGCCCGAGCCGACACCGTTGAAGGTTGGTTTGGAGCGCTTGCTCAACGGCTGAATGCAATCAATGTGGGCGCTGGCTTGCCGGCGATGCGGGCGCCTGGGGACATCATGTGCACCGAGGTGATGCCATCGCAGGCAAGCCAGCGCCTACATTGGGTTTGCGTTAGCCCTTGGCTTTTTTCTTTGGCACGATCTTGCGCAGCACGCGCCGTGCCAGGCGCTTCAATTTCGACTCCTTCTCCGGCTCCGCCAGGCCCTGCTGCCTGAGCCAATCCTTCCAGCGAATCCGCTCCTCGCGCACCAGCCAGCCTTCCTGCTGGGCGAAGCTTTCGGCCAGGTACAAACCACGAGTGCTGGCGGGGTACAGCTGATCTTTCTTGACGGTGTACAGCTCGGCGAGCGGCTGGCCGTCCTTTAAAGGCATCAGGTACAAATCCGGGCGCTGGCGGTCCAGGCGTGCCACCAACTGATCGCCTTCGAGGCGCTCATCCACATGGAACAGGCTCAGGGACTTGGCTTCTTTGGGCACTTCCAGGCGCAAGTCGTAAATCAACTGCAGCGACGCGGTCGGCAAGTGCACATAGGCCCGTGGGCGCTCGATCAGTTGGGTTGTCGCACACCGCACCGGGCGCGCGGCGCCGGAGAGGGGGCTCAAGCGAAACGGCAGCGCCTCGCGATAATGCAGCGCGGCAGAGTAGGGCGCCGGCAGCCAGGTGTCGTTGAAGCGCCCGCTGAGCCAGCCTTCGGGTGTTTCCAGCAGGCACTCTTCGGCAATTTCCTGGATGGCGGTGTGCAGCGGCAGGTTCAGTTCATGGGCGGGGACATAGCCGGAGATCAGCTTGAGCACGACGTCGCCCCGGTCCTGGCGGCGCTGGCGCACCAGCACCCAGTAGTCCTTGTTTTGCCAGTGCAGGGTCAGGCGCACCGACACGCCGAGGTTGGCCAGTTCAAGGGCGAAGCGCTCGGCGTCCGGAACGTCTACCGGCTTGCGGCGTTGCAGGGTCTGGGCAAAGTTGAGCGGCATGCCCACGCTCTGGTAGCTCAGGCCTTCGGGTGTGGCTTCGACGTGCAGCGGCAGTGTTTTGAAGTTGCTGGGGTTTTTTCTTATGAGCGTTCGCGGCATGTCGGCTCCTTCTTGCGACGGGGTCGGCCGCGTCGGCGGCATCAGAGTTGACGAATGACTTGGGCAGCGGTCGCCACGTTATGGGCCAGGTGCAGCGGATTGATGGTCCCGACAATAGCACTGGCGACGCCCGTTTGCGCAAACAACAACGTGAAACTCGCCCGAATTGGATCCACTCCAGGTTCCAGGCACACGTGGCCGCTGGCCAGGGCTTTTTTCACCAGGATGCCTTTGCCATGGGCCGCTGCATAATCAATGACGGCTTTCTCGGCCTGTTCGTTCAGATTGTAGGTGACCATCGCGCAATCACCTTGTTCCAGAGCCTTTACGCCGCCCTCGACGGTTTTGCCGGAGAACCCGAAACCGCGGATCTTGCCTTCTTTTTTCAACGCCGCCAGGGTCTGGTAGACCTCGCAGTCATTGAGGATATGCAGGTCATTGCCGTCGGAATGCACCAGCACCAGGTCGATAAAATCCGTTTCAAGTCTTTTCAAGCTGCGCTCGATCGACATCCGGGTATGGGCGGCGCTGAAGTCGTGATGGGACACGCCCTCGGCAAACTCTTCACCGACCTTGCTGACGATCACCCAGTCCTTGCGCTGGCCGCGCAGCAGCGGCCCCAGGCGTTCTTCGCTGCGCCCGTAGGCCGGCGCAGTATCGATGAGGTTGATGCCCAGCTGTCGGGCCTGGCGCAGCAGCATCCGCGCAGCGTCATCATCGGGAATCGTGAACCCGCTGGGGTACTTCACCCCTTGGTCGCGGCCGAGCTTGACGGTGCCCAGGCCCAGTGGCGAAACCAACAGGCCGGTGCTGCCCAGAGGGCGATGCAGGTCGTGCAGGGTCGGCAGGCTCATGGCAACAGTTGCTCCCAGGCGGGTACGCCGATGGCGGGTTTAGGCAGCTCAGGCAGGGGTTCGGAGGCGCTTGGGTGGATGCCGTCGCGTTCGAGGCTGTTGATCACCCGATCGGCGAAGTCCGGCGCCAGCGCCAGCTTGGTCGGCCAGCCCACCAGCAGGCGGCCCTGTTCGGCGACGAAGGCATTGTCGGGGCGTGTCAGGCCTGATTGCAGCGGCTCGGCACGGTCGACACGCAGGGTCGCCCAGCGGGTCTGGTGCATGTCGATCCATGGCAGCAATTGCGCGAGTTCTTTTTGCGCAGTGGCGATCTGCTCTTCAGGTGTGCGCGCCACTCCATCGGCTTCGGCAATATCGCCGCCCATGTACCACACCCAGTTGCCGTCGGCAGCGGGGTGAGTGGTGACGGTGATGCGCGGCTTGGTGCCGCCGCCCAGGCAGTGGGCATACAGCGGCTTCAAGCCGGGGCCTTTGGCGATGATCATGTGCAATGGGCGTGTCTGCATGGCCGGCTGGCTCAGGCCCAGGGCGGCCAGCAGGTCGGCAGTGCCTTTGCCGGCGCTCAGCACGATGCGCTGGGCGCGGATCTCGCGGCCATCGACCTTCAGGCCCACCAGGGTATCGCCTTCCAGCAATGGCTCGATGTGTTGCCCGGCGAGCAAGCCGTCACCGGCCAGTTGCGCCAGGCGTTCGATCAGGCTCGGTACGTCGATGACCAGCTCGGCCAGGCGATAGACCTTGCCCTTGAAGCGGCGGTCCTGCAGGGCTGGCGGCAGCTCATCACCCTTGACCTGGTCGACACGGCCGCGCACGGCCTTGCTGGCGAAGAAGCTGGTGAGGTTGCCGGCGATCGTGCCGGGGGACCACAGATAATGCGCTTCGGACAGCAGGCGCACGCCGGACAGGTCCAGCTCACCGCTGCCGGCCAAGGCCTCGCGCCAGCGGCGCGGCATATCGGCAATCGCTTCGGAGGCGCCGGTGAGGGCGCCGTGCAGGGCGTATTTAGCCCCGCCGTGGATGATTCCCTGGGACTTCACGCTTTGTCCGCCACCCAAGGTGGCGCTTTCCACCAGCACCGTGGAAAACCCCTGGCGGCGCAGGCGCGCATTCAGCCAGAGGCCGGCAACTCCGGCGCCGACAATCAGCACGTCGGTGGAAATAACGGATGGCATGGGCGACCTCAGTGTTCAAGACAAGAGGCGCAGTATACAGGGATCGAAATGCGGCGATGATGGGTGTCAGTGCCCGGCGGTTTTCGAGAATAGCTGAATCACCACCACGCCCAGCACAATCAGGCCCATCCCCAGCATGGCCGGAACGTCGAGCTTCTGCCCGTAGATAAACAGCGCCGCGACACTGACCATCACGATGCCCATGCCTGCCCACACCGCATACGCCACGCCCACCGGCACGGTGCGCACCACCAAAGTCAGCATCCAGAATGCGATGCCGTAGCCGACGATCACCAGTGCCAGCGGCAGGGGGGTGCTCCAACCCTTGACGGCTTTCATGGAGACGGTCGCGATCACTTCCGAGCAGATGGCAATAGCCAGGTAGAGGTAGGCGGCATTCATGGGGTATTCCTCGGAGATGAGTTCTGATGTGTAGGAGTTCGGCTTCTACAGTGCTGGCATTCTAGACGCCTGGCAGATGGGGTAAAGTCATTACCTATCCGAAATAAAGATGGGTTGAGCCATGAGCGTGCAGTGGAATCTGGAGCAGATGCGCCTGTTTGTCAGTGTCGCCGAACAGCGCTCGTTTTCGGCCGTGGCGCGCGACCAGCGCAAGGCGCAATCGGCGGTGAGCAATGCGATTGCCTTGCTGGAGGCGGACCTGGGCCTGAGCCTGTTTGAGCGTAGCAGTGGCCGTCAGCCACGCCTGACCGAGGCGGGCAGTGTGTTGCTGGAGGAAGCGCGTGAAGTCTTGCGCCAGTGTGAGCGGCTCAACGGCCGTGCGCTGTCGTTGACCCGCGGGGAAGAAGCCTGCCTGCGCCTGGCCCAGGACGAAGCCATGTTGTTCCAGCCGATACTCGATAGCCTCGAGGCGCTGGCGGGGCAGTACCCGCTGCTGGAGGTGCAATTGTCCAGCGCCGCCCAGGGCGATGTGGCGCGCAAGTTGGTGGAGCGCAAGGCCGATCTGGGCCTGTTGTTCTATCACGACCAGATCCCCGAGGCGCTGGAGCGGCGCGTGGTCGGCAGTGTGGAAATGGTCACCGTGTGCGGCGTGAACCACCCGCTGGCTGCGGAAAACTACGTGACATGCCAGCGCCTGGCGCAGTTTCGCCAGTTGCTGATGTCGACCCAAACCAGCGTCTACCCCGGCAGCGAAGCCGCCAGCCCGCTGGTGTGGCGCGCCGACAGCTTCTACGTATTGGCCGAGTGGCTGATGAGTGGCCTGGGCTGGGCCTGGCTGCCCCGACATATCGTGCAATACCCGACCTATCAGCAGCAGATGGTGGAACTGCACAGCGAATGGACGCCGCCGGCGCTGGTGGTGGAGCTGGTCTGGCGTCGCGATGAGCACCTCGGGCCCGCTGCGCGCTTCCTTGCCGAACGTTTTGCCGAGCGCTTGCAGGCGATCGACTGAAAAAGCCGATAAACTCCGCCGCCATGAATAGAACTCTCTACAGCTGTCTGTTTTACCTGGCGCTGCCGTTGGTGGCTTTACGTCTGTGGCTGCGTGCGCGCAAGGCGCCTGCCTATGCCAAGCGCATCGGCGAGCGGTTTTCCTATGGCTTGCCGGTGCTGCAGCCGGGCGGGATCTGGGTGCATGCCGTGTCGGTGGGCGAAAGTATTGCCGCCGCGCCGATGGTGCGCGGGCTGCTGGCGCGTTATCCGACCCTGCCGATCACCGTCACCTGCATGACGCCGACCGGTTCCGAGCGTATCCAGGCGCTGTTCGCCAATGAACCGCGTGTGCAGCACTGCTACCTGCCCTATGACTTGCCGTGCGCGGCCAAGCGTTTCCTTGACCGGGTGCAGCCGAAGCTGGCGGTGATCATGGAAACCGAGCTGTGGCCCAATCATATTCATGCCTGCGCCCAGCGCGGGATCCCGGTGGCGTTGGCGAATGCACGGTTGTCGGCACGTTCGGCCAAGGGCTATGCAAAATTTGCCAAGTTGACGGCGCCGATGCTGTCGCAAATGAGCTTGTTCGCGGTGCAGACCGAGACCGAGGCCCAGCGCTTCCTGAGCCTCGGCGCGCGGCCGGACACCGTCGAAGTCACCGGCTCGATCAAGTTCGACCTGACCATCGACCCCCAGCTGCCGCTGCGTGCTGCTGCGCTGCGCGAGCAATGGGGCGCCAGCGAGCGTCCGGTCTGGATCGCGGCCAGCACCCATGAAGGCGAAGATGAAGTGGTGCTGGCTGCCCATCGCCAGTTGCTCGACAGCTATCCCAATGCGCTGTTGATCCTGGTGCCACGCCATCAGGAGCGCTTCGGACCGATGTTCGAGCTGTGTGAGCAGCAGGGCTTCGTCACGGTGCGCCGTTCCAGCGGCTCGCCGGTGACCGCGCAAACCTCGGTATTGCTTGGCGATACCATGGGTGAGTTGTTGTTTCTCTATGCCCTGGCCGACAGCGCGTTTGTCGGCGGCAGCCTGGTCGCGACCGGTGGACACAACCCGCTGGAACCGGCGGCATTGGCCAAGCCGGTGATCATGGGGCCACATGTGTTCAACTTCCTCGAAATCACCGCAATGATGCGCGAAGCCGGGGCGTTGCGAGAGGTGGATGACGCCGAAGGCCTGGCCGAAGCTGTGCGCCAGTTGTTCGAACTGCCGCAGGATGCCCGCAAGATGGCGCAGGCGGGACTCAAGGTGATGCAGGCCAACCAGGGCGCGCTGCAGCGCTTGCTGGATGGCTTGGGCAAACTCCTGAACCACTGACCACACAACTCAAATGCAGGCGCAGCCAAGCCAGCGCCTGCATGGGTTATGCGGTGTGGTTAATAGCCAGGGCGGGCCTTGAGCTGTTCGGCGGCGGCCTTGGCCAGGTCCGGTGGCAGGAAGTCGCGATCGGGGTTGTAGTCAGCCTTGAGGTAGCGCGCCAGGTCCTGCAGATCCCCGGGGTTTAAGGTGCCCGCCGCTTGCTTCAGGCGCAGGTTGTCGAGGATGTAGTCGTAGCGGCTGTTGTTGTAGTTGCGCACCGACGAATACAGCTGGCGCTGTGAATCCAGCACATCGACGATGTTGCGCGTGCCCACCTGGTAACCGATTTCCGTGGCTTCCACCGCGCTCTGGTTGGAGATGATCGACTGGCGGCGCGCCTGCACCTGTTCGACATCGGTATTCACCGCGCGGTGCAGGTTGCGCGTGTTTTCCACCACCTGGCGGCGCAGGCCTTCGCGTTGCTGCTCGGTCTGGCCCAGGCGCGAGTAGGACTCACGCACTTGCGAGCTGGTCAGGCCGCCGCTGTAGATCGGGATGTTCAGGCGCAAGCCGATGGTGCGCTGCTCCACATCGCCACGGTACGGCGTGCCGAAGGCATTCGGGTTGCTGAAACCGAGGGCGTCGTTGTCGCCTTTCTCGTATTGGGCCACGGCATCCAGGGTCGGCGCATGGCCGGCCTTGCGCTGCTTGAGGGTTTCTTCGGCGGCGATGACCGCGTAGTTGCTGGCCAGCAGGTTCAGGTTCTGGCGGCCGGCCGTTTCCACCCACGACTTGGCGTCATTCGGCAGCGGCGGCAGCACGGGCAAGGTGTGGACAATGCCCTGGATCGAGTTGTACTGGCGATTGGTCAGGGTGATCAGTGCTTCGAATGCATCGTCCACCTGGCGCTGCGCCACAATCCGGTTGGCCCGTGCAGTGTCGTAGCTGGCCTGGGATTGCAGCACGTCGGTCTTGTCCGAGAGGCCGACATCGAAGCGTTCGTTGGATTGATCCAGCTGGCGCTTGAAGGCGTTTTCCTCGGCTTTGGTCGAGGCCAGGTTGTCCTGGGCGCGCAGCACCGCGAAATAACTTTCGGCACTTTGCAGGATCAGGTTCTGTTCGGTGGCCGACAGTTGCAGGGCGGCCTGTTCATTCGTGGCCTCGGCCGCTTGCAGCTGGAACCAGCGGTCGGCGCGGAACAGCGGCTGGCTCAGGGTCGCGCGCCAGGAGTGCGCGTCGCGGTTGGCGGTGGCGGCGGGCGTGTCGATCTGGGTGCGCACGTTATTGATATCGGCACCGCCCGACAGGTTCGGCAGCAAGCCTGCGCGTGCCTGGGGCACGACTTCTTTTTGCGCGCCGTATTGGGCGCGGGCGGCGGCCAGGTCGGCGTTGTTATCCACGGCTTCCTGGTAGACGCTGACCAGATCGGTTTTGGCGGACAAGGGCGCTTCAGCTGCCCAGACCATTCCGTTGGTCGCACAAGACACGGCGAGAGCCAGTGAGAGTTTGCGCAGCATGAGGCGATCCCTAGAATAAATATTACGGTGATAATTTAGCGCCCAAGGCTAAGGCTGGCCATTCCTGGCGTCAAGCACTGTGGCGGCAATCGAGTGTAGTGGGGGTGACACGGCGCAACAATCCCGCAATCACGCCATTCATCACGCTGAATGCACCGCTATTGGCAATTTGCCCACGGCATGGTCTAGACTGGCCGCGTTCTTGTCGGGGTGCCTTGTTGGAAGGCTGAGATCGGTAAATACCGGATCCCGTTGAACCTGATCAGGTTAACGCCTGCGTAGGGAACAAGATTTCTCGTCACCCGGCGAGTCCTCTTGTGCTTCGTCCGGGATGTTGTTCGACAATCGAACAGCTCTTGTGCACCAAGCACAGCACTGGTTTCAGTGCGTCCATCCGTCACAGGTTCGCTCCGACAAAAATCCACCACCTGGATAGTTGGAGAGCCCGTGATGAGCACAGAAATAAAAAGTACAAAACTGAAAAACACCGTGCACTTGAGTGAATCGGCCAAGGTCGACTCCGGCTCCGTGCAGCCGTTTACCCGCTCGAAGAAAATCTACGTGCAAGGCACCCGCCCGGACATTCGTGTGCCGATGCGTGAAATCAGCCTGGACGTGACCCCCACCGATTTCGGCGGTGAAATCAACGCGCCCGTGGTGGTGTACGACACGTCCGGCCCCTACACCGACCCCAATGTCATCATCGACGTGCGCAAAGGCCTCGGCGATGTGCGTTCGCCGTGGATCGAAGTGCGTGGCGACACCGAGCGCCTGTCCGGCCTCAGTTCGCACTTCGGCCAGCAGCGCCTCAGCGATGCCGAATTGACCGCGCTGCGCTTTGCCCACGTGAAGAACCCGCGCCGCGCCAAGGCCGGCGCCAACGTCACCCAGATGCACTACGCGCGCAAAGGCATCATCACCGCCGAGATGGAATACGTCGCCATCCGCGAAAACATGAAGCTCGAAGAGGCCCGCGCCAGCGGCCTGCTCGACCAGCAACACGCCGGCCACAGCTTCGGCGCCAGCGTGCCGAAAATCATCACCCCGGAATTTGTGCGCGAAGAAATCGCCCGTGGCCGCGCGATCATCCCGGCCAACATCAACCACACCGAACTGGAACCGATGATCATCGGCCGTAACTTCCTGGTGAAGATCAACGGCAACATCGGCAACAGTGCACTGGGTTCGTCCATCGAAGAAGAAGTGGCGAAACTCACCTGGGGCATTCGCTGGGGCTCGGACACGGTGATGGACTTGTCCACCGGCAAGCACATCCACGAAACCCGCGAGTGGATCATCCGCAACTCGCCGGTGCCGATCGGTACCGTGCCGATCTACCAGGCCCTGGAGAAAGTCGGCGGCGCCGCCGAAGACCTGACCTGGGAGCTGTTCCGCGACACCTTGATCGAACAGGCCGAGCAGGGCGTGGACTACTTCACCATCCACGCCGGCGTACTGCTGCGCTATGTGCCGCTGACCGCCAAGCGCGTCACCGGGATTGTCTCGCGTGGCGGCTCGATCATGGCCAAGTGGTGCCTGGCGCACCACAAAGAGAACTTCACCTACATGCATTTCGACGAAATCTGCGAAATCATGAAGGCCTATGACGTCAGCTTCTCCCTCGGCGATGGCCTGCGCCCCGGTTCTATTGCCGACGCCAACGACGCCGCGCAATTCGGCGAGCTGGAAACCCTCGGCGAGCTGACCAAGACCGCCTGGAAGCACGACGTGCAAACCATGATCGAAGGCCCCGGCCACGTGCCGATGCAACTGATCAAGGAGAACATGGACAAGCAGCTGGAGTGCTGCGACGAGGCGCCGTTCTACACCCTCGGCCCGCTGACCACCGATATTGCGCCCGGCTATGACCACATCACCTCGGGCATCGGTGCGGCGATGATCGGCTGGTTCGGCTGCGCCATGCTCTGCTACGTCACGCCCAAGGAGCACCTGGGCCTGCCGAACAAGGATGACGTGAAAACCGGGATCATCACCTACAAGATCGCTGCGCATGCGGCCGACCTCGCAAAAGGCCACCCCGGCGCGCAGATCCGCGACAACGCCTTGAGCAAGGCGCGCTTCGAGTTCCGTTGGGAAGACCAGTTCAACCTCGGCCTCGACCCGGACACCGCGCGTTCGTATCACGATGAAACCCTGCCGAAGGACTCGGCCAAGGTCGCGCATTTCTGCTCGATGTGCGGGCCGAAGTTCTGCTCGATGAAAATCACCCAGGAAGTGCGTGAGTACGCGGCCAACCAGCGCATCGAAGCGGTGGATGTGGACGTGGCCAAAGGCTTGGCCGAGCAGGCGGAGCGGTTCAAGCAGGAAGGCAGTCAGCTTTACAAAAAGGTCTGATCCGAGGCGGCGGTGCCTGCACCGCCGTCATCGCGGGCAAGCCCGGCTCCCACAGTTGATCGCGTTGTACACAGCTTTTGTGTCCAGCCGGTCCCCTGTGGGAGCCGGGCTTGCCCGCGATAGCGATCCCCCCAAACAACAAATACTCCTCAGAGATAACCCCCTTGAGTATTCAACCCAGCACCTACTCCCCCGACATTGCAGTGCCTGCTGACAAACGCGTCTTCGGCGCCCGCGACCTGTTCTCCCTGTGGTTCTCCCTCGGCATCGGCCTGATGGTCCTGCAGACCGGCGCGTTGCTTGCACCCGGCCTGGGCTTGTCCGGCTCGTTGCTGGCGATTTTCCTCGGTACCCTGGTCGGCGTGCTGTTGCTGGCCGCCGTCGGCGTGATCGGCAGCGACACCGGCCTGTCGGCAATGGCTGCGCTCAAGCTCAGCCTGGGGGCCAAGGGCGCCAGCCTGCCGGCGCTGCTTAACCTGCTGCAGTTGATCGGCTGGGGTTCGTTCGAAATCATTGTGATGCGCGATGCCGCCAGCCTGTTGGGCGCGCGGGCCTTCAGCGACGGCAGCCTGTTGGCCAGCCCGTTGCTGTGGACGCTGTTTTTCGGTGGTTTGGCGACTTTGCTTGCGGTCAGCGGGCCGCTGACGTTCGTACGGCAGATCCTGCGCAAGTGGGGCATCTGGCTGCTGCTCGCCGCCTGCCTGTGGCTGACCTGGAACCTGTTCGCCAAGTTCGACCTCGCCACACTCTGGGCCCAGGCTGGCAACGGGTCGATGCCGTTTGCAGTGGGTTTTGATATTGCGATCGCCATGCCGTTGTCATGGTTGCCGCTGATTGCCGACTACTCGCGATTCGGCAAGCGTGCAAAAAGCGTATTCGGCGGCACGGCCCTGGGCTTCTTTATCGGCAATTTCTGGCTGATGAGCCTGGGCGTGGCCTACACCCTGGCGTTTGCGCCGAGCGGCGAAGTGAATGCGCTGTTGCTGGCATTGGCCGGTGCTGGGCTGGGGATTCCGCTGTTGCTGATCCTGTTGGACGAGTCGGAAAACGCCTTCGCCGATATCCATTCGGCGGCGGTGTCCAGCGGGATGCTGCTGCGTGTGAAGGTCGAGCACCTGGCGCTGGCCATCGGTGTGATCTGCACCCTGATCGCCTGTTTTGCGCCGTTGGCCCAGTACCAGAACTTCCTGTTGCTGATCGGCTCGGTGTTCGCGCCGCTGTTCGGCGTGGTGCTGGTGGATCACTTCATCCTGCGCCGTCGTGGCCAGGGTGCGCTGGCTAACCTGCGTTGGCCGGCGTTGTTGGCCTGGCTTGGCGGTATTGCGACCTACCACGTGCTGGCCAACCTTTACCCGGACATCGGCGCGACCCTGCCGGCACTGGTGCTGGCAGGGCTGTTGCAGTTTATTTTGGGCCGGGCCTTCAGTGGCGCACAGGCACCAGCTCAGGCTTGATGATGCCGTCCAGGCGCGAGTACGGAATCTGTAACTCGACGTGGCCCAAGGCATACGGCGCAATGGTGTTGGTCGGGTACTTGAGGATCACGCCGCCGTAGGTCAGCGCCACGTTCGGGGTTTTCTGGAAGGGGTAGGTTTTCACATACTCCGGCTCCAGGCTCAGGCGGGTGCTGATCAGCCAGCTGTTGTGCGCGACCTGGGCGGCTTTCCAGAAAGCCTCTTCCTTGCCGGGCAGCAGCATGTCGGTCAGCGACAGCGCTTTTTGCTGCTGGCGCGAATAGTTGATGAACGCGCGGCCGGGCTCGCCGTGAGTCGCGCCCTGATCCAGATAGCTGGACAGTTCGATGATCACCAAGCCGTCATGCTGTTCGCGTACCTTGGCCTGCAAGTACATGCTGTTGCGTGGCGCGGCGGTCTTGAGGAACTGCTCGCGATACGTTTCCAGGCTGGTCGGCAGCGGGTCGCTCGGGGTGGTGCGGGTCATTTCCAGCAGGCGTTGTTCGATCAACGCGTCCAGCTTGGGTTCCTTGGCAAAGTGCACGGTGTCGATATTCACCAGCGGGCAGTCGGTGCTGGCGCAGCCTGGCTTGCTTTGCTCGGTGGCGTCGCGAGTGGCTTCCAGGGGGGCACGATAGCTGGGTTGGAACAGGCTTTGGCAGGCACCAAGGGTCAATGCGATGCAGGCCACGGAGGCGATTTTTAAAAGCGACATGGATGTCCTTCGTCTATCGATAAGAGCGAAATTTGTGGAGCTTCGACTACCGGCAGGGCAGTCAGTTCGCCACTAAGCTGATTAGAGTGTGTTTGACGCTCGCCGTCTATCCCGGCAACCGGAAAGGGGCTGCACCAACGGGCATGAGCGCGTTAGGATGGCGCCAAATGCGCAGGCTTAACGAGGATGGGACATGACGGACTTTGCAAAATCGAAGCCGAGCAAAATCGAAATTGTTCAGCACGATAATCTCCACAAGGGCTTCTACAAGCTCGATCACATGCAACTGCGCCACGAGAAGTTCGACGGCAGCATGAGCCGGGTGATCAACCGCGAAGTCTTCGTTCGCCACGACGCCGTGTGTGTGCTGCCCTACGATCCACAGCGCGACGAAGTGGTGCTGAACGAGCAGTTTCGCGTCGGCGCCCTGGGTCGTACCGACAACCCGTGGCTGATCGAGATGGTCGCCGGCCTGATCGACAAGGACGAGCAACCCGAGGAGGTTGCACACCGCGAGGGCGAGGAGGAAGCTGGGCTGACATTCTCGGCGCTGTGGCCGATCACGCGATATTTCCCGTCGCCCGGCGGCAGTACTGAATATGTGCACTTGTACCTGGGCCGCTGCAACAGCGCCGGTGTAGGTGGCGTCCATGGATTGGAAGAAGAAGCTGAAGACATCCGCGTCACCACCTGGGCCTTCGAAGATGCCCTGCAGGCGGTGCGCGACGGCAGAATTTCCAATGCAGCCAGCATCATTGCCCTGCAGTGGCTTGCGCTTAATCGCGCGGAAGTGAGGGGGTTATGGCAGTAAAGGCACGTGAACGCTATCGAGTCGACCTGATCGGGTTGCAAGCCGCCTGCGAGGCTAATTACGCGCGGCTGATGCGCCTGCTTCCCGACATGCGCCACACGCCAGAGGCGCGGCGCATCGGTGTCACCCATGGGGACCAGATGCTCGGCGTGCTGGCGCTGGAAGTCATCGTCAACTGTCCGTACACCACCACCTTGCGGGTGCGCCAGGAGCACAGCCTGCCCTGGCTGCCGGTGCCACAGCTGGAAGTGCAGGTGTACCACGACGCGCGAATGGCCGAAGTGATCAGCGCGGAACATGCACGACGCTTTCGCAGCATCTATCCTTACCCCAACGTGTTCATGCACCAGCCCGATGAGAAAGCACAACTGAATGTGTTCCTCGGCGAATGGTTGAGCCACTGCCTGGCCCTGGGCCATGAGTTTGAAGTTGTGCGGTAGATGTGAACTGCGTCAGCTTCCTTAGGTTTCCTCTTTGCGTCCTGCCCCAGCATAATCACGCCAACCCTCCATTCCTGTGATTGCCTTGGGAGAGCGCCTTGCCGAGCGTATCCACCTTGAACCCTGATGCGCCGGCGTTGCTGGTGCAACTGTCCGACAGCCACCTGTTTGCCGAGGCCGACGGTACGCTGCTGGGCATGAACACCCGTGAAAGCCTGCAGCGGGTGATCGAGTTGGTGCGCCAGCAGCAGCCGCAGATCGATTTGCTGCTGGCCACCGGTGACCTGTCCCAGGACGGCACACTGGAGTCTTACCAGCAGTTTCGTGACCTCAGCGCGCAGATCAGCGCTCCGGCGCGGTGGATTCCGGGCAATCACGATGAGCCGCAGATCATGGCTCAGGCGACCACTGGCAGCGCGCTGCTGGAGCCGGTTGTGGATGTCGGCCATTGGCGCATTACCTTGCTGGACTCCGCGGTACCTGGCTCTGTGCCGGGTTACCTGCAGGACCAGCAGCTGCAACTGCTGGCTCAGGCCTTGAGCGAAGCCCCGAACCGCCATCACCTGGTGTGCTTTCACCATCACCCGGTGCCCATCGGTTGCGCGTGGATGGAGCCCATCGGCTTGCGCAACCCCGAGGCTTTGTTTGCCGTGCTCGACCGTTTCCCGCAGGTCAGGGCGGTGCTCTGGGGTCACGTGCACCAGGAGATCGACCGCGAGCGCAATGGCGTACGCCTGCTGGCCTCACCGTCGACCTGCATCCAGTTCGCGCCGGGCAGTGAGGATTTCCAGGTCAGCGAGCAGGCGCCGGGCTACCGCTGGCTGCGCCTGCATGCCGACGGACGGTTGGAGACCGGCGTAGAGCGCGTCGAAGGCTTCGCCTTTACCATCGATTACGGCAGCAACGGCTATTAACGGCGGTAAACACCGCCATCACCGGCAAGCCAGCGCCCGCAGTGGATCTTCTGTGTCCTTCAGATAGAGGGACTCACATGCCACCCCGATCCCTGTAAACTGCGCCTTTTTTGGCGCAAGCATGGAGAGCCCGGCATGTCCGCTTCGATCCTGTATATCCACGGTTTCAACAGCGCGCCCGCATCCAACAAGGCCCGCCAGTTGGTGACCGTGATGGACAACCTTGGCCTGGGCGACCAGCTGCGTGTGCCGGCCCTGCATCACCATCCCCGTCAGGCAATTCCTCAATTGGAGGAAGCCATTGCCCTGCTGGGGCGGCCACTGCTGGTCGGCAGCTCACTCGGCGGCTACTATGCAACCCATCTTGCCGAACGCCATGGCCTGAAGGCGCTGCTGGTCAACCCGGCGGTCAGCCCCCACCGGATGTTCGACGGTTACCTGGGCACCCAGAAGAACCTCTACACCGATGAAACCTGGGAATTGACCCATGATCACGTCGCGGCGCTGGCCGAGCTGGAAGTACCGGCGCCCCAGGATGCCGCGCGGTATCAGGTGTGGTTGCAGACCGGCGATGAAACACTGGATTATCGCCTCGCCCAACAGTATTACCGAGCCTGTGCCTTGCGCATCCAGGCCGGTGGCGACCATGGTTACCAGGGCTTCGCCCAGCAATTGCCGGCGCTGCTCAGCTTTGCCGGCATTGGCGCAGATCAGTATCAATCCTTCGACTTTGCAGCACTGTAAAGTCGCAGGTCACTTTTTAATCGAACGACTCACGACGAGACCCCATGGCCACTCCCAGCGCTAGCTCTTATAACGCCGACGCCATCGAAGTCCTCTCGGGCCTCGACCCGGTGCGCAAACGCCCCGGCATGTACACCGACACCAGTCGGCCGAACCACCTTGCCCAGGAAGTCATCGACAACAGCGTCGACGAAGCCTTGGCCGGCCACGCCAAGTCGGTGCATGTCATTCTCCATGCTGACCACTCCCTGGAAGTGTCCGACGATGGTCGCGGCATGCCCGTGGATATTCACCCGGAAGAGGGCGTCTCGGGCGTCGAGCTGATCCTCACCAAGCTGCACGCCGGCGGCAAGTTCTCCAACAAGAACTACCAGTTCTCCGGTGGCTTGCACGGTGTGGGTATTTCGGTGGTCAACGCCCTGTCGACCCTGGTGCGGGTCAAGGTCAAGCGCGACGGCAACGAATACGAAATGACCTTCGCCGATGGCTATAAAGCCACCGACCTGGCTGTGATCGGCACCGTGGGCAAGCGCAACACCGGTACCAGCGTGTACTTCGCCCCGGACCCGAAATACTTCGATTCGCCAAAATTCTCCATCAGCCGCCTCAAGCACGTGCTCAAGGCCAAGGCCGTGCTGTGCCCGGGCCTGCTGGTAACCTTTGAAGACAAAGGCACCGGCGAGAAGGTCGAGTGGCACTACGAAGACGGTCTGCGCTCCTACCTGGAAGATTCCGTCAGCGAGTTCGAACGCCTGCCCAATGAGCCGTTCTGCGGCAGCCTGGCCGGTAATAAAGAAGCCGTCGACTGGGCGCTGCTGTGGTTGCCGGAAGGCGGCGACAGCGTGCAGGAAAGCTATGTCAACCTGATCCCGACCGCCCAGGGCGGTACCCACGTCAACGGTTTGCGCCAGGGCCTGCTGGATGCCATGCGCGAGTTCTGCGAATACCGCAGCCTGTTGCCGCGCGGCGTGAAGCTGGCGCCGGAAGACGTGTGGGAGCGCATCGCGTTCGTGCTGTCGATGAAGATGCAGGAGCCGCAGTTCTCCGGCCAGACCAAAGAGCGGCTGTCGTCCCGCGAGGCGGCGGCGTTTGTCTCCGGCGTGGTCAAGGACGCCTTCAGCCTGTGGCTCAACGAACACCCGGAACTGGGCCTGGCCCTGGCCGAACTGGCGATCAACAACGCCGGCCGCCGTCTGAAGGCCAGCAAGAAGGTCGAGCGCAAGCGCATCACCCAAGGCCCGGCGCTGCCCGGCAAGCTCGCCGATTGCGCCGGGCAAGACCCGATGCGGTCCGAACTGTTCCTGGTCGAAGGTGACTCCGCCGGTGGTTCCGCCAAGCAAGCGCGGGACAAGGAGTTCCAGGCGATCCTGCCGTTGCGCGGCAAGATCCTCAACACCTGGGAAGTCGATGGCAGCGAAGTACTGGCGAGCCAGGAAGTGCACAACATTGCCGTCGCCATCGGCGTCGATCCGGGCGCTGCAGACATGAGCCAGCTGCGCTACGGCAAGATCTGCATCCTCGCCGACGCCGACTCCGACGGCCTGCACATCGCGACCTTGCTGTGCGCGCTGTTCGTGCAGCACTTCCGCCCGTTGGTCGACGCCGGTCACGTCTACGTCGCCATGCCGCCGCTGTACCGTATCGACCTGGGCAAGGAAATCTACTACGCCCTCGACGAGGCCGAGCGCGATGGCATTCTCGACCGCCTGGTCGCCGAGAAGAAGCGCGGCAAGCCACAGGTCACGCGATTCAAAGGCCTGGGTGAAATGAACCCACCGCAACTGCGCGAAACCACCATGGACCCGAACACTCGGCGCCTGGTGCAGTTGACGCTGGGCGAAGACTTCGCCGAAACCTCGGAAATGATGGACATGCTGCTGGCGAAAAAACGCGCGCCGGACCGCAAGTCCTGGCTGGAATCCAAAGGCAACCTGGCCGAGGTTCTGGGCTGATGCGCACAGGTTTCGCCCTGGCGAGCCTGATGTTGAGCGGGTTGGCGGCCACTCCGGTGATCGCCGCGCCCGTGGCAGAGCTGAAACTGGTGTCCGAACACGCGGTGGACGGCATGCGCGGCGGTAACCTGTCGGGGTTGGCGCTGTGTGGCAAGGCGTTGTGGACGGTTTCCGATCGCGACGACGACCAGATCTATCGCCTGGATATCAGCGCGCCGACCTGGCAGGCCGAAACCGTCAAGATCGAGGTGCCGCCGGTGCCGGAGTCCGGGTTGCCCTGGGGCTTGCGTTCGCGCACCAAGGCTGCTTCGTTCATTCGTGGTGGCGACCTGGATTTTGAGGGCATCAGCTGCGATGCCGCGGGCAACCGCTACATTGTCAGCGAAGCCCATGCCGCTGTGCTGCAAGTGCCGGTGGACGGTGCGCCTGAGTGGCTGAAAATTGCCCCGGGCATGGTCCGTGAAGCTCGCGCCAGTGGCATGTTGCTGCACTTCAATGCCTTGTTTGAAGGCTTGGCGGTGAACCCCGAGGGCAACCAGATCTGGCTGGCTGCCGAGCGTGAGCGGCGCGGCCTGATTTCCATCAAGCGCCCGCAAAGCCTGTGGGACTGTGATGGCCCTTGTGTGCTGTTGAGCGAGGCCGGGCAGGAAGTGCAGCCGGCGCAGTTCACCAATGCCAAGGCCGTCTCGAAGGATTTTGCCGACCTGGCCCTGTTCAACGGCAAGCTGTTTACCCTGGAGCGCAACGCGTTCCAGATTTGCCGGCGCGATGCGGTCACGGCCAAAGTCGAGCTGTGCTGGTCGTTCGCCGACGAGACCCTGACGCCCGAGCGCCGCTATGCCCAGCCTTACGGCCTGGCCGAAGCCCTGGTGGTGGACGCGGACGGTGCGTGGATCGGCATCGACAACAATTTCGGCCCTCGCGCCGATGGTGAAAAGCGCCCGGTGGTCTATCGTTTTGCCGCCCCGGCCGGTGGCTGGAGCGCCCAGCCATGAGCCACGCCCTTTTTGAATCGAATCAGCGCAGCGGCAGTTCCGCTGCGCCTTACCCAATAATGATGAGGCCCGCATGAGTGACATCCTCGCAGACAGCTTAGATGGCGTAGAACGCCGGTCGCTGGCTGACTTCACCGAAAATGCCTACCTCAACTACTCCATGTACGTGATCATGGACCGTGCCTTGCCGCATATCGGCGACGGCCTGAAGCCAGTACAGCGGCGCATCATCTACGCCATGAGTGAGTTGGGCCTGGACGCCGATTCCAAGCACAAGAAGTCGGCGCGTACCGTCGGTGACGTGCTCGGTAAATTCCACCCCCACGGCGACTCGGCGTGCTACGAAGCCATGGTGCTGATGGCCCAGCCGTTCAGCTATCGCTACACGCTGGTGGACGGCCAGGGTAACTGGGGTGCGCCGGATGATCCGAAATCCTTTGCGGCCATGCGTTACACCGAAGCGCGCCTGTCGCGTTATTCGGAAGTGCTGCTCAGCGAGCTGGGCCAGGGTACCGCGAACTGGGGCCCGAACTTCGACGGTACACTCGACGAGCCACTGGTATTGCCGGCACGTTTGCCGAACATCCTGCTCAATGGCACCACCGGTATTGCGGTCGGCATGGCCACCGACGTACCGCCGCATAACCTGCGCGAAGTCGCCACCGCCTGCGTCCGTTTGCTGGATGAGCCCAAGGCCACCGTGGAGCAGCTCTGCGAGCATATCCAGGGTCCGGACTACCCGACCGAAGCGGAAATCATCACCCCCCGCGCCGACTTGCTGAAGATGTACGAGACCGGCAAGGGCTCGGTGCGCATGCGCGCGGTGTACCACATCGAAGATGGCGACATTATTGTTACCGCGCTGCCGCACCAAGTGTCCGGCGCCAAGGTGCTGGAGCAGATCGCCGCGCTGATGCAGGCCAAGCCGTCGAAATTGCCGCAGGTCGCCGACCTGCGTGACGAGTCCGACCACGAAAACCCCTGCCGCATCGTGATCATCCCGACCAACAGCCGGGTCGACCACGAAGTGCTGATGCAGCACCTGTTCGCCAGCACTGACCTGGAGTCCAGCTACCGCGTCAACGTCAACATCATTGGCCTGGACGGCAAGCCGCAGCTGAAAAATCTGCGCAACCTGCTGGTGGAGTGGCTGGAATTCCGTATCCAGACCGTGCGTCGCCGGCTGCAATTCCGCCTGGACAAGGTCGAGCGCCGCCTGCACCTGTTGGACGGTTTGCTGATTGCCTACCTCAACCTGGATGAAGTGATCCACATCATCCGCACCGCCGAGCACCCGAAAGCCGAGCTGATCGCGCGTTTCGAGCTGAGTGAGATCCAGGCTGACTACATCCTCGATACCCGCCTGCGTCAGTTGGCGCGGCTGGAAGAAATGAAGCTGCGCGACGAACAGGACGCGCTGCTCAAGGAACAAGCCAAGCTGCAGGCCCTGCTGGGCAGCGAAGCCAAGCTCAAGAAGCTGGTGCGCAGCGAGCTGATCAAGGACGCCGAAACCTATGGCGACGACCGCCGCTCGCCGATTGTCGAGCGCGCTGAAGCCAAGGCCCTGACCGAAACAGAGCTGCTGCCGAACGAGAAAATTACCGTCGTTCTGTCGGAAAAGGGTTGGGTTCGCTCCGCCAAAGGGCATGATATTGACGCCACTGGTTTGTCGTACAAGGCCGGCGATGGCTTCAAGACCGCCGCTGCCGGGCGTTCCAACCAGTTTGCGGTGTTTATCGACTCCACCGGGCGCAGTTACTCGGTGCCGGCCCACACCTTGCCATCGGCGCGCGGACAGGGCGAGCCGTTGACCGGCCGGCTGACGCCGCCGCCAGGGGCGAATTTCGAGTGTGTGCTGCTGCCGGACGACGATGCGCTGTACGTGATCGCCTCCGACGCGGGTTATGGCTTCGTGGTCAAGGGTGAAGACCTGCAGGCCAAGAACAAGGCGGGTAAGGCGCTGTTGAGCCTGCCGAACAATGCCAAGGTGATCCTGCCGCGGCCGGTGGACGATCGCGAGAGCAATTGGCTGGCGTCGGTGACCACCGAAGGGCGCCTGCTGGTGTTCAAGATCAGCGATCTGCCGCAGTTGGGCAAAGGCAAGGGCAACAAGATCATTGGTATTCCCGGTGAGCGGGTGGCCAGTCGCGAAGAGTACGTGACCGACATCGCGGTGATCCCGGAAGGTGCCACCCTGGTTCTCCAGGCCGGCAAGCGCACATTGTCATTGCGCCCAGACGACCTGGAGCACTACAAGGGCGAGCGTGGCCGTCGTGGCAACAAACTGCCGCGTGGCTTCCAGCGGGTGGATGCTTTGTTGGTGGAAACACCTGTTTAAGGTGGTTTAGAGCCCTCGATCTACGATTTAACGCGTAGATCGACGCTTTGGCGCTGGAGTCATGGCGCATATTCACGGATGATATGGCCTTTCCAGCGCCGGCGTGGCCGAGCGTGTTTAGGTTATTTTTAAGTATTACATTGTGGTTCGCCTTGTGGCAGCCACCTGGATGGGATGATGACTGCTCCACGCCTTCCTTTTATTTTCATGCTCGCTGGCCTTTTGGGGCTGGCGGGTTGCAGCACACACCAGCCGGTGTCGCTGTACCAGCTGGACAGCGGAAGTCCGGCGCAGCCAGCGCAAACCGCTGGCATGGCGGTTTTGCTGGGTCCGGTGGTCGTGGCTGACTACCTGCAACGTGAAACCCTGCTGCAACGTCAGAACGACGGCAGCCTGCAAGGTTCCACCGATGGTCGTTGGGCGGGCAGTTTGTCCTCCGATATCAACCAGCTGATGTTGCGCCAGGTCGCGGGTCACCTGGACAGCCAGCGTGTGGTGCTCGCGCCCGCGCCAACCGGCTTTACCCCGGATGTGCAGGTCCTGCTGACCATCACCCGGCTCGACTCCGGCGCTTCGCAGCCGGCGATCCTCGATGCGCAATGGCGCTTGATCGACCGTCGCGGCCAGGTGCGCGATAACCGCATCGTGCACCTGCAGGAGGAGCACACCGGCACCACTGCGTCCCAGGTCCAGGCCCAGGGCGTGTTGCTGCAGCATCTGGCACAGCAGTTGTCGGTGGCCCTCAAGCCATTGGCCAACCAGCCGCCGATTGCCGAGGCCCCGCGCAAGCAAGCCCCGGTACAGGCCAAGCCGGCAGCGCCGGAAAAGCCGAAGATGCCGATGGCTACGCCGATTCGTACGGATATGGAAGTGTTCAGGTTCTGATCTGAACCGAAGACAAAAAAAGGCCCGCTGATTCAGCGGGCCTTTTTTTGTCTGCGATTTGAGTCACGCCGTGGACTCAATGTGGGAGCGGGCTTGCTCGCGAAAGCGGTGTGTCAGTCAACGAATTGATTGGCTGATCCTTTGCATTCGCGAGCAAGCCCGCTCCCACACAAGCCCGATCCTATAGTCGGTCAAGCAACGTTCGTCAGCCCTTCGCGCGGGTCTCATGCATCCGTGCCAACTGCCGCTCCAGCATCGACGGATACGGCTCCATCAAGCGCTCCACACAGCTTGCCCCTTCAGGGCTGGCAATCGGACGGATGCGCGCGCGCTGGCGGATCAGCGTGTCTTCGCTGATCTTGCGCTCCACCAGCAGCAGGTTGCGGCTGTGCTGGGACAGGGCCAGGGCGTCCTGGGCGATTTCTGTCAGCAGCAGGTCGATCTGGCTCATGCCGAACAGATCATCGCCGACAGTCAGGCCCAGCTGCAGTTGCAGGGTGATGCCGCTGTCAGCCACTTCGATCTGCAGCTCATGGCCGAGGGCGCGCAGCAGCTCGCCGCAGCAAATGGCGTTGGTCAGGTAGTCTTCGCCGCTGTCTTCGCTGTGGAACAGCATCAGCGTGCTGCCATCGTTCAAGGTGTGCAGTTCGCTCTGGTACAGCGAGGCGGCCTGGTCCAGGCAGTCGCGGTAGCGTTCCAGCAGCTCGGTCAGGCGAGCGCGGGGGAGGCGACGCAGTTGGTCCTGGGCGCCCAGTTGCACGGCCAGTACGGCGCTGTATTGGGGTTCGCTGCTGCGCACCGGCGCCGGCTTGGGCGCGCTGGTGGCCGAGGTGGTATCGCGCAGGTCGGCGAACGGGTCTTCGTCGTCCAGTTCGTCTTCTTCGGCTTTGAAGGCCTGGCGTGTCGCCGGTTTCAAGCCCGCTACCGGGGCGCTTTCGTCAAAGCCCGGGTCACGCAGGTCGCGCACTTCGAACTCGGGTTCGTCGTCGTATTCCGGCTCGGGCTCGACCTCGGGTACCACCGGTTCCGGGGCGAAGCTGGCGTGCAGTTGGCGGGCGAGGTCGCCGATTTCGTCCTGGCGGTCGGTGGCCGGGGTGTGTTCGTCGATATCCCGCAGCCAGATGCGCAGTTGCATCAGCGGCGTGGAGATATGCCGACCCAGGCGCAGGCTCAAGGCCAGGGCCAATGCCAGCAGGATCGCGCTGAGGATGCCCATGCTCTGCAGGCTGATGGTCATCGGCTGCTGGAACTGTTGCATGTCGAGGCTGATGCGCAGTTGGCCGGCCTTCACATCCTGAAAGGTAATATTGCTCTGGTACAAGCCCTCCGCTTCACCCAGCAGGCCGTTCTTCGGGCGTTGCCCGGCTTCGGCCATGATCCGGTTGTCCACGCTGTAGATGGCGGCGTGGGCCACCAGCGGATTCTTGGTCAGGTTGTTGAGCAGCACGTTGAGGCTGAGGATGTCGTTGGACACCAGCAGCTCAGTCGCCGAGGTGGCGGTCTGGGTGGTCAAGCTTTCGCCCAGGGCGTCGGCTTGCTCGTGCATGGCCTGCTTGAACTGCAAACCCATCACGCAGGCGTAGATCACCAGGGCCAGAGCGACCAGGATCACGTTATGGCTGGCGATGCGTAATGCGATCGGTACACGGCGGTGGCGCAGTGCCCGGAAGATCAGCAGGAAGAAGTTGTCGGTTTTTACTGGCGTGGGCCGGTTCACTTGAGCTCGGCTCTTGGTCCGTGAAGTTGACGCGCAGTATAGCGACAGGCCCAAGACCGGCAAAGCGCTGGCTGTGCCCGATGGTCACTGAAAGTGGGTAGAATGCGGTTTTTTTCCAGCCTGGGGGTGCGCCTTGCGCGAAATTGTCCTGATAAACATCACCGGTGAAGACCGACCGGGTCTCACCGCAGCCATTACCGGTGTTCTGGCCCAGGGTGGTGTGAACATTCTCGACATCGGCCAGGCGGTGATCCACGACACTTTGTCGTTCGGCATCCTGGTGGAGATCCCGAGCAATGAACAGGCGTCCTCGGTGCTCAAGGACATCCTGTTTACCGCCTATAAGCTCGATCAGCAGGTGCGTTTTACCCCGGTGTCCGAAGCCGATTACCAGCACTGGGTGGCCGGCCAGGGCAAGAAACGCCACATCGTTACCCTGCTGACCCGCAAGGTCACGGCCGAGCAATTGCAGCGTGTCAGCTCCATCACCGCGCAGTATGGCTTGAATATCGACCATATTGACCGTCTGTCGGGTCGCATGCCATTGGACACCCCAGCCGACCAGGGCAAGGGCTGCATCGAGTTTTCCGTGCGCGGTGAGCCGGCCGATCCGCAGGCCCTGCGCGCCGAATTTCTCAGCGTCGCCCAGGAGCTGAATGTCGATATCGCCTTCCAGGAAGACTCGCTGTTCCGGCGCAACCGTCGCCTGGCGGTGTTCGACATGGATTCCACGCTGATCGAAGCTGAAGTCATCGACGAACTGGCCAAGGCGGCCGGCGTCGGCGAGCAAGTATCCGCGATCACCGAGCGCGCCATGGCCGGTGAGCTGGATTTTCGTGCCAGCTTCAAGGAGCGCCTGGCGCTGCTCAAGGGCCTGGATGTGAGCGTGCTGGACGCCATCGGTGCATCGCTGCGCCTGACTGAAGGCGCCGAAACGCTGTTCGCCGAGCTCAAGCGCCTGGGCTACAAAACCGCGATCCTGTCCGGCGGCTTCACCTACTTCGCCAAGCAATTGCAGGCCAAGCTGGGCATCGACTATGTGTTCGCCAACGAGCTGGAAGTGGTGGATGGCAAGGTGACCGGCGTGGCGGTGGAGCCGATTGTCGACGCGCAGCGCAAGGCCGATCTGCTGAAGGAATTGGCCCACAAGGAAGGTTTGCGCCTGGAGCAGACCATTGCGGTCGGCGACGGCGCCAATGACTTGCCGATGCTGGCGATTGCCGGCCTGGGTGTGGCGTTCCGGGCCAAGCCGTTGGTCAAGCAATCGGCCAAGCAGGCGATCTCGACGCTGGGGCTGGACGGGGTGCTGTACCTGTTGGGTTTCCGTGATCGCGACGGTCAGCTATAAGCTGATTCAACTGCAGGAATGCGGTCACTGTGGGAGCCGGGCTTGCCCGCGATGGCGGTACTTCAGTCACAGATGGGTTGACTGAAACACCGTCATCGCGGGCAAGCCCGGCTCCTGCATGTTGATTTTCGTCAGCTTCAGATCAGGCTTTCGGCAGTGCGATACCCTGGCCCATCTGCACCGGCGAACCTGCCACCAGTTCTTCTGCCCACTTCACCTGATCTGGCCCGAACAGCACGATCGCGGTGGAACCCAGCTTGAAGCGACCCAATTCCGCACCTTTTTCCAGGTGGATCGGCGCCCGTGCGGCTTCGTCGTAGCGGAAGGTTTTCAGCTCGCGCTTCGGCGGCGTGACCAGGCCGGCCCACACGGTTTCAATCGACGCCACGATCATCGCGCCCACCAGTACCACGGCCATCGGGCCACGCTCGGTATCGAACAGGCAGACAACGCGCTCGTTGCGCGCAAACAGCTCCGGCACGTTTTCGGCGGTGGTCTGGTTGACCGAGAAAATCCGCCCCGGCACGTAGACCATCTCCCGCAGGGTGCCGGCCAGTGGCATGTGCACGCGGTGGTAGTCTTTCGGCGACAGGTAGATGGTGGCGAAATCACCGCCCATGAACGGCGCCGCCACGGCGGCATCGCCGCCCAGCAGTTCCAGCACGCTGAAGCTGTGGCCCTTGGCCTGGAACACACGGCCGTGCTCAATCGGACCCAGTTGGCTGACCGCGCCATCGGCAGGGCTCAGCACTGCGCCTGGGGTTTGATCCAGCGGGCGCGCGCCATCTTTCAAGGCGCGGGTGAAGAAGGCGTTGAAATGCTCATAAGCAGTCACGTCTTCCACCAGGGCCTGGGACATGTCCACTTGATAGCGCTTGGCGAACCAACGGGTGAAGGCATTCTTGAACCAGCGCACGCGGCATTCGGCGATGCAGCCGGCCAACCGCGACAGCAGGTGGTGCGGCAGCAGGTACTGGCTGAGGATAAACAACTGCTTTTTCATTAACTGTCCTTAACTCTTAAATCTCGACGGGGGTGTCGGGGTGGTTGCCCCATTCGCCCCAGGAACCGGCATAACCTTTGACTCGCGGATAACCGAGCGCCTTGGCCACCAGGTAGGTGAAGCCAGAGCGGTGGTGAGTCTGGCAATGGGTGATGATCTCTTTATCTCTGGTCAGCCCGAGGTCTTCGAGGATCTGCGGCATGTCGCGGCGGATCCGCAGGTTGCGCGCCTTGTCCATGCCGGCCGTCCATTCGAAATTCACCGCGCCGGGGATGTGCCCGCCTTTGGCCGCGAGCACTTTTTCGCCAGAGTATTCCAGCGGGCCGCGCGCATCCCAGATCCCCAGGTCGGCCGCGCCGAGGCGGCTTTGCAGGTATTCGCGGGTGGCGGTGGGGCCCTCGTGCAGCGTGAGGCTGACCGGGCCACCGACTGGTGGCGGGACCTCGGTGGACAGCGGGTGTTGTTCCGCCAGCCACGCCAGCAGGCCGCCGTCCAGGTAGTGGTATTTCTGATGGCCGATCACGTCGAGCATCCAGATAAAACGTCCGGCCCAACCGCCGCCTTCGTCGTCATAGACCACGTAGGTGGCGTCCGGGGTGTGGCCCAGTTCGCCGAAGAGTTTTTCCAGGTCGGCCTTGTGGGGCAGCAGGCCGGGCGCCGGCGGCTGGCCCAGTTGGGTGCGCTTGGGGTCAACGAAATGCGCGCCGGGGATGTGCCCTTCGGCGTAGCGGGCGGCACTGGTGAGGTCCACCAGAATCAGCTGTTCGGCATCCAGTCGACCGAGCAGGTCGCTGGACTCGATCACCAGCGGCAAGCCAGAGAAGTCAGGCATGTGAGGTCTCCTGGGCACAAATGTTGGCGATAAAAGAGGGCGATTGTAGCGCAAGCATCAGGCGCTGCGGTTGGTAAAGCTGTGCAGCGCTTTCTCGATGCATTGGGCGGTTTTGCCGAAGGCCTGCACGGTGGTTTCCGAGAACGGCCCACCGCCCTGGTCGGCGACCATCAGCATCACGACCTTGCCATTGCAGCTCAGGGAGCGCAGCAGCAGGTGCTCGCCGGTGAACAGGCGTCGCAGGATCGGCGGCAGCAGCGCCGAGAATTGCGCGTGGTTGTCAGGCGTGAGGCGCACCTGGGCGGACTTTTCCAGCAAGCGCTGCAGCAGCGTGCTGTGGACCACATCGAGGCTCAGGTTGGCGGCGTCCTTGGGCAGGCCGTCGACCTGGTGCACACGCAAGGTGCTCTGGGCGCGGTCGGTCATCAGCAGCATGACCCGTTGCATGCCGCTGGCCGACAGGGCCTCCTTGGCGCAGGTGGTCAGGTGCATGGCGTTGGCGAAGCGGCTCGGTTCCACCAGCAATTCGGTGCAGCGCTTGCGCCACACCGCCAGGGCTTCGGCGGTCGGCGGCGGGGCCGGCAGGAGGCCGCGGTGGATCTTCTGCACATGCCATGGCCAGATCAGCGACAGCGCCGGGTGCCAGAGGTCCGGCATCAAGGTAGTGCGCGCACTGGTGACGGCTTGCTGGTGCACCTGTTGCTGCACGTCGCCCAAAGGCTGTTGCAGGTACAGCGCGGTCAGGTATTGCCAGCGCTGGGTGTGCGGACAGGTCCAGGACTCCTGGGCCGACATCGCCAGGCCGTTGGCCAGCAGTACCGTATTGGCCGGCTGATTCAGCCAGCGCCGCAGGTTGGGGTCGGCATCCAGCAATTGCTGGTGGCGCAACGGGTCATCTTCGCGGGCGATATGCAACGCCTTGACCAGCAGGCGTTGCTCGTTCCGCAGCAGGGTATAGCCCTGGGATACCCAGATCGGCAGGTGCCACGTTTCGGTCAGGCCGAGGCACAGGTCCAGCAGGCGCACGCCGAACAATTCCTGCTCGACTGCACGCGCCGATTGGCCTTTGTGGATAACCCGCAGCTCCCACTCTTCGAGGAGCTTGGGGTAGGCCACCGCCATCGGCCACAGCGGCGACAGGAATAGCAGGCTGCCCCAGTGAATGTCTTGCCACAACCGCGCCAGGCGGCTGCCGAACAAGCCGTTGGCTTGCTGCGAGGCGTGCTGGCTGACCAGCAGTAATTGGCGCAACGCCACCGGAATCTCTTGGGCGGGGACCGAGGGCAGGCGTGTCAGCAACTCTTCGGCGCGCTTGAGGCCCAGGCGATTGAGCGCCACTTCAAGGTTTTCCGCCGGTGCCGTCATGCTGCCATGCGTGTGGCTATTGGCCTCGCGCATCACGCTGAGCACGAGGGCCGGGCTGTTCTGCATCAGTTCGGCAATGTCTCGCAACGAACTGCGGCTATCGCGGATGGCTTTGCACACGCGTTCGTGGCTGGCCTGGGGAACAGGCAGCAGCACGTCGTCCAGGCGCTTGATCCAAGCAGCGAGGGAGTTGGGTTTTGCAGTTGGGACTGTCGTTTCATTAGCCATGATTGGGGCGCGATCATCACTTGCGGTCAACACGCCCGGAACGGGCCGAACTGGCTTTTCGCCTTAACGGGCTATAGTCTGGCGCAGTTTTGCCGATAAGTAGAACAAGAGTTTTTCAGTTCCTCCAAATATGTCCATGAACCTGACGGCGCAAGTACTCATCTCCTATGGCTAAAATTATCGGCATCATCGTCGTCATCGCAAGTGTGCTCGGCGGGTACGTCCTCTCCCACGGTAAAATTGCCGCGCTGATCCAGCCTTTCGAAGTGCTGATTATCGGCGGTGCAGCGTTTGGCGCCTTCCTGCAGGCCAACCCCGGCTACATGACCCTGCACGTGATCAAGAAGTCGCTGGGCATGTTCGGCTCGCGCTTCACCCACTCTTTCTATCTGGACGTGCTGGGCCTGGTCTACGAGATCCTCAACAAGAGCCGCCGCGAAGGCATGATGGCCATCGAAGCCGACATCGAAGACGCTGCGGCCAGCCCGATTTTCGCCAAGTACCCGGCCGTGCTCAAAGACGAGCGCATGACCGCCTACATCTGCGATTACCTGCGCATCATGTCCTCCGGCAACATGGCGCCCCATGAGCTGGAAGGCCTGTTCGACATGGAGCTGTTCAGCCTCAAGGAAGAGCTGGAACATCCTTCCCACGCCGTGACCGGCATCGCCGACGGCATGCCCGGTTTCGGTATTGTCGCGGCGGTACTCGGTATCGTGGTGACCATGGCGTCCCTCGGCGAAGGCGACCAGAAGGCCATCGGCATGCACGTGGGTGCGGCCCTGGTCGGTACCTTCTTCGGTATTCTCGCGGCCTACGGTTTCTTCGGCCCGCTGGCTACCTCCCTGGCCCACGATGCCAAGGAAGAGGTGAACCTCTACGAAGCGATCAAGGCGTGCCTGGTGGCTTCGGCGTCGGGCATGCCGCCGTCGTTGGCGGTGGAGTTCGGTCGCAAGGTGCTGTACCCGAAACATCGCCCAAGTTTCGCCGAGTTGGAACAAGCGGTTCGCGGTCGCTAAGCCATGGAAAACAACCAGCCGATAATCATCAAGCGCGTCAAGCGCTTCGCTGCGGGGCACCATGGCGGCGCCTGGAAAATCGCCTTCGCCGACTTCGCGACGGCGATGATGGCGTTCTTCCTGGTGCTGTGGCTGATGTCCACCGCCACGCCCGAACAGAAGATCGCCATCGCCGGCTACTTCAAGGACCCCATTGGTTTCTCGGAAAGCGGTACGCCCTTCGTGATCGACCTGGGCGGCTCGCCGCAGTTGGCGCCGGAGCGCACCATCAACCCGGAAATCAAGACCGAATCGCCTCAGGAAAAAATCCCGATCGAGCGCGATACCGTCGAGGCCATGGCTGAGCAAGTCGAGCAGGAACGCCTTGAGCTGTTGCTGCAAGAACTGCAGACCAAGGTCGAGGAAAACCCGCAGTTGCTCAAATTCAAGGATCAGATTTCGTTCGAGATCACGCCGGACGGTTTGCGCATCCAGATCACCGACGCGGCCAATCGGCCGATGTTCGACTCGGGCAGCGCGCGGTTGAAGCCGTACTTTGAAGACATCCTGCTGGCGATGGCCGACACCATCAAGGCGGTACCGAACAAGATCAGCATCAGCGGTCATACCGACGCCAAGCCGTACGCGGGCCAGGGTGACTTCGGCAACTGGGAACTCTCGGCCAACCGTGCCAACGCGGCGCGTCGCGCCCTGGTCGCCGGCAGCTATCCGGACCCGCAAGTGGCGCGCGTGGTGGGGTTTGCCTCCTCGCAGCTGTTTGATCCCAAGGACCCGTTCAACCCGATCAACCGCCGCATCGACATCGTCGTGCTGACCAAGAAGGCCCAGCGTGCGATCGAAGGCGACCAGCACGCCGCGCCACCGGTTCCGACCCCAGGCGACGGTGCGCCCGGCGAAGTACCGGCCGACCCGAACGCCATCCCGCCCGGCCAGGAGCCATTGCCGGCGCATGAGCTGCGCCAGAAGTTGAACCTGTTCGATGATGGCGGGGTGAAGGATCCTACGGCGCCTGCAACGGGCTCCTAGGCTGCAAGCAGCCCACCTCAACAATGAAAAACGCCCCGGTTGATCGGGGCGTTTTTCATTTCTTATCAAAGAGGGAGATAGGCTTTGACTCCACTGATAACACCTCGGATGTCGTTGGTGTCCAGCCGGGGCACGAAATATTCTCGACCTTTTGCTCGAGTCTTTCTATGGAGCTTATCCAGGCGCTCGAAGCTGACGGTGTAAATCATGTCGCACTTCACCCACAGCTCTTTGTAGCATTTCAGGGGCAACGAAGCCTCGTGTGAAATCGCAAAGAAGAACGTCGCCTTGTTTGGGGTGATAGTAGAGAGTCACTCGTAAATGCCCCACAAAAAGCAAAGCCGCCCGAAGGCGGCTTCATTCGACGCGCAGTGGAGCTTGCTTCGCCCCTTCTGCGCCGCTGGATCAACCCCGAAAAGGATCCAGACTCCTGCCAGCTTGCGCTGGTGACGGAGCGATGATGGGCATCAGGAATTTCGAATTCAAACTGGCTTGCATCGATTGGCCACCCAGTTGCACGGATTCTTGATGCCAGCACCCTTTAAATCAATGGGCTAGGGTGCTTGGTGCTGCCATTTATAGGTATCAAGAAATGGCCCCTCAATAACTGCTTTCGGGCAAGCTCGCAATAATCGACCGATAGCTGTTCATTCTTTGCTGCTGCACGCGCCCATCTTCCAGGGCCTTGAGCAGGGCGCAACCCGGCTCGCGGTCGTGCTTGCAATCGCGGAAGCGGCAAGTGCCGATCAGGTCGTTGAATTCGATAAAGCCCGCTTCCACATCGCTGCGGCTGACGTGGCCGAGGCCGAATTCACGGATGCCGGGGGAGTCGATCAGTTCGCCGCCGCCGGGGAAGTGGAACAATCGCGCGGTGGTGGTGGTGTGGGTGCCTTGGCCGGACAGCTCCGACAGCGGGCCGACGCGGGTGTCGACTTCCGGCAGCAGGCTGTTGACCAGCGACGATTTGCCCACGCCCGACTGGCCGACGAACACGCTGATGCGGCCGTCCAACTGCTGTTGCAGCTGTTCCATGCCATTGCCGTGATGCGCCGACACTTCCAGCACCGGGTAACCCAGGGTGCGGTAGACCGCCAGCAGCGCATTGAGCGCGGGCGCGTTCTGCTCGTCGATCAGGTCGAACTTGTTCAGCAGCAACAGCGGGCGAATACCGGCGTGTTCGGCGGCGACCAGATAACGGTCGATCAGGTTGGCATGGGGCTCGGGCAGCGGCGCGAACACGATGACGATCATGTCGACATTGGCCGCCACCGGCTTGAGCTGGCCACGGCTGTCAGGGCGACGTAGCTCGGTGGTACGCGGCAACTGGGCGACGATCACGCCGATGCCCTGGTTGCCGGCACGCCACACGACCTGGTCGCCGGTCACCAGCGCAGGCAGGTTGGCGCGCAAGTGGCAACGGAACACCTGGCCGGCGAGTTCGCCTTCCAGCGCCTCGACTTCGACCTGCACGCCAAAGTGCGCGATGACCAGGCCTGTCTGTTCGGGGCCCAGGTCGCCGCCCTCGAGCGCTTCCACGGCGGAGGATTCACGTTTGGCGGCGCGGGCGGCGCGTTCGCCTTGAATCTTTTCGATGCGCCAGTTTTGGCGACGATTGAGCTGGCGTTTGGCCATTGGTGTTCCGTGTCGATAATGCAAAGGTTGGGTAAAACGGTCGCGAGTCTAGCACGCCCCTGCCTGCTAAACTGCGCAGCTACGCCAAGGTGCCAAGAGAATCAAGCCATGCAAAACCCACAGAACCTGATTTGGATCGATCTGGAAATGACCGGTCTGAACCCCGACACCGACGTCATAATCGAGATGGCCACCATTGTCACCGACAGCAACCTCAACACCTTGGCCGAAGGTCCGGTGATCGCCATCCACCACAGCGATGCCGTGCTCGCCACCATGGATGAATGGAACACCCGCACACACGGCAACTCCGGCCTGACCCAGCGCGTGCGCGACAGCCGCATCAGCATGGCCGAGGCCGAGGCCGAAACCATCGCCTTCCTGGAAAAATGGGTGCCCAAGGGCAAGTCGCCGATCTGCGGTAACAGCATCTGCCAGGATCGTCGCTTCCTGTATACCCACATGAAGGCGCTGGAAAGCTACTTCCACTACCGCAACCTGGACGTGTCGACCCTGAAAGAGTTGGCCGCGCGCTGGGCGCCGGAAGTTAAAGACAGCTTCCACAAAGGCAGCACGCACCTGGCGCTGGACGATATCCGCGAGTCGATCGCCGAGCTGCAGCATTACCGCAAGCACTTCATCAAGGCCTGAATCTGTGGCGCCTGGCCCGGCGCCTTCGCGAGCAAGCCCGCTCCCACATTCGACTGCATTCCAAAGGTGGAACTCGGTTAAATGTGAGGGCGGGCTTGCTCGCGAAGGGCGCGACGCGGTCTTTCGCCACGCGCCCTCTTTTGGTGCCATCAGCAAATGATTAGACTGCCGGCCTCTCTGCAAGGATCGCCATCATGCTGCTGATGCTCTACCTCATCGCCATCACCGCCGAAGCCATGACCGGTGCGCTGTCTGCCGGTCGGCGTGGCATGGACTGGTTTGGCGTGGTGTTGATCGCATGTGTGACGGCGTTGGGCGGCGGCTCGGTGCGCGATGTGCTGCTCGGCCACTACCCGCTGACTTGGGTCAAGCATCCCGAATACCTGGTGCTGACCTCCGTCGCCGCACTGGTGACGATCTTTATCGCGCCGCTGATGCGCCACCTGCGCTCGCTGTTCCTGGCGCTGGATGCCGTCGGCCTGGTGGCCTTTACCCTGATTGGCTGCATGACCGCCCTGGAAATGGGCCACGGCATGCTGGTGGCGTCGGTCAGCGGGGTGATCACCGGCGTGTTCGGCGGCATCCTGCGGGATATCTTCTGCAACGACATCCCGCTGATCTTCCGCCGGGAGCTGTACGCCAGCGTGTCGTTCCTCGCCGCCTGGTTCTACATGCTCTGCCTCTATCTGGAACTGCCGAGCGAGCAGGCGATTCTGCTGACCCTGTTCAGCGGCTTTCTATTGCGCCTGCTGGCGATCCGTTTTCACTGGGAAATGCCCAAGTTCGTCTACAACGACGACGTGCACTAGCGCTCGGCGTGCTGCTTGAGCGCCCATTCCACGTGTTCGCGCACCAGGTCCGAGGGGTAGTCACGGCGGGCCTTCAGGGCTTCCAGTACCGGAATGCTCGACGGTGCGTTGCCCAGGCCGACGGCCAGGTTGCGCAGCCAGCGTTCGTAACCGGCGCGGCGTAGCGGCGAGCCTTCGGTGCTGCTGAGGAATTTATCTTCATCCCACATAAACAGCTCGGCCAGCTCGGCGTTGTCCAGGTTGTGCCGTGGCTTGAAATCACTTTCGGCGGTGGAGCGGGCGAAACGATTCCACGGGCAAACGATCTGACAGTCATCGCAGCCGAATACCCGGTTGCCGATCAGCGGGCGCAGGTCCTCAGGGATCGCGCTCTTGAGTTCGATGGTCAGGTAGGAAATGCACCGCCGGGCGTCCAGCACATAGGGCCCGACGAAGGCATTGGTGGGGCAGATGTCCAGGCACGCCGTGCAGCGCCCGCAGTGTTCGGTGCTGTGCGGCGGGTCCACGGGGAGCGGCAGATCGACAAACAGTTCGCTCAAGAAGAAATAGCTGCCGGCCTTGCGGTTGAGTACCAGGGTGTTCTTGCCGATCCAGCCGAGGCCGGCCTTCTCGGCGATGGCTTTTTCCAGCACCGGCGCGCTGTCGACAAAAGCGCGAAAGCCGAACGGGCCGATCTGCGCCTGAATGCGGTCGGCCAGTTGCTGCACGCGTTTGCGGATCAGCTTGTGGTAATCGCGGCCCAGGGCGTAGCGCGAGATGTAGGCTTTTTCCGGCTTGGCCAGCAGTTGCGCCATCTGGGTGTCGCCGGGCAGGTAATCCATGCGCAGCGACACCACGCGCAAGGTGCCGGGCACCAGTTCATCGGGATGGGAGCGTTTGCTGCCATGGGCGGCCATGTACTCCATCTCGCCGTGATAGCCCGCGTCGAGCCAGCGTTGCAGGTGCTGCTCATGCTCGGCCAGGTCCAGGCCGCTGATGCCGACTTGTTGAAAGCCCAGCTCGCGGCCCCAGTCTTTGATCGATTGGGCGAGGGCGGGCAGATCGGAGGTAATAGCAGGCATGAGACACGGGAAACCACGGGTTAGATGGGTATAATTCTGCCAGACATCGGAGCTTGAAGACGCATGCCGCAGACAAAACACGAAATAACCGACGTTCAGCCGCTGTTGCACGGCCAATTGCCGCAACTGGCTGCACGTTCCCCTGACGCCCATAAAGGCCAGTTCGGCCACCTGCTGATGATCGGTGGCGACCGCGGTTTTGGCGGCGCTGCCTTGCTGAGCGCCGAAAGTGCCCTGCGCAGCGGCGCGGGCATGGTGTCCCTGGCGACACGCCTGGAGCACGTGCCCGCCGCACTGGCGCGCTTGCCGGAAGTCATGACCGTCGGCGTCAGTTCGGCCAACCAGTTGATGGGCTTGCTGGAAAAAATCTCGGTGATCGTCATTGGGCCGGGGCTGGGCGAAGCGTCCTGGGGCAAAAGCTTGTTGTCAGTCGCGGCGAATGCCCGGCTGCCGCAGGTCTGGGACGCCGATGCGCTCAATCAGCTGGCCACCGGCAGCATCACCCTGCCGGCCAACTGCGTGATCACTCCACACCCTGGCGAAGCGGCCCGCTTGATGGGCATTTCGACAGCCGAGGTTCAGGCCGATCGTCTTAAGGTGGCGCGCGCGTTGAGCCAGAAATTCAATGCAGTGGCTATCCTCAAGGGGGCTGGCAGTTTGATCGCCTGTCCGGACGGGCGTGTGTCGCGCTGCGATCAAGGTCACCCGGCCATGGCGACGGCGGGCCTGGGGGATGTGCTCGCCGGCCTGGTCGGCGCTCTGCTGGCCCAGGGCATGCCGGCTTATGAAGCCAGCTGCCTGGCCGTGTGGCTGCACGCCACGGCGGGGGATCGCCAGGGCACCTTTGGTCGGGGGCTGGCTGCCAGTGACCTGATCCCTGCCATTCGTCAATTGCTGGAGGAACAGTCGCCGTGTCTGAAGTAATCCTTTTCCTGGCCGATGAAGAGGCCATGGTTGCTTTCGGTCAGCGCATCGCCCAGGTCTCGTCCGGGGCCGGGTTGATCTTTCTCGAAGGCGACCTGGGGGCAGGCAAGACTACTTTGTCGCGTGGGATTATTCGTGGCCTGGGCCACACGGGCGCGGTCAAGAGCCCGACATTCACCCTGGTCGAGCCTTACGAGATCGGCGCGATTCGCGCGTTCCACTTCGATCTCTATCGCCTGGTGGACCCCGAAGAGCTGGAGTACATGGGTATCCGTGATTACTTCGATGAAGATGCGTTGTGCCTGATCGAGTGGCCAGATAAAGGCACAGGCTTTTTGCCAAAGCCGGACCTGACCATTACCATTACGCCGCATGAGCATGGACGTCAGCTGAAGTTGTTGCCCCAGAGCGCGCGCGGCCAGTCGTGGTGCGCCGCTTTGGCATTGGAATTCAAATAATTGATGGGGTTAGGTATGCGCTTTCGCGCGTTGGTTAGTGTCGTAGGGGTGTTGCTTGCGGCAATGACTGTCAATGCTCTGGCGGCTTCACAGGTGAAAAGTGTGCGCCTGTGGCGAGCGCCGGATAACACGCGACTGGTGTTCGACCTGTCTGGCCCGGTCCAGCACAGTGTCTTTACCCTGACGTCGCCTGATCGCCTGGTGATCGATATCAACGGAGCGACCCTGGCCGCGCCGCTGAAAGTCTCCACCGCCAATACCCCGATTACCGCCATGCGCTCGGCTCAACGCACGCCGACCGACCTGCGCGTGGTCATCGACCTGAAAAAAGTCGTGACGCCTAAGAGTTTCTCCCTGGCCCCGAATGCCCAGTACGGCAACCGACTGGTGGTCGACCTGTTCGACAACGCCGCCGATGCTGCGCCTCCACCGGCGCCGACGCCAAGCGTGGCCACGGTGCCGGCGGTGCCGGTCAACCCGTCGCAACCGCAGGTCAAGCTGCCACCACCGCCGCCAGCCCCGGCTGGCAAGCGTGACATTATCGTGGTGATCGACGCCGGCCACGGCGGCGAAGACCCGGGCGCTTCCGGTTCGCGCGGCCAGCATGAAAAAGACGTGGTACTCGCCATCGCCCGTGAGCTGCAGCGCCAGATCAACGGCATGAAAGGCTATCGCGCTGAATTGACCCGTACCGGCGACTACTTCATCCCGTTGCGCGGCCGTACCGAAATCGCACGCAAGAAGGGCGCCGACCTGTTCGTCTCGATCCACGCCGACGCCGCCCCTTCAGCGGCGGCCTTCGGCGCCTCGGTGTTTGCCTTGTCGGATCGCGGCGCTACGTCCGAGACTGCGCGTTGGCTGGCCGACAGCGAAAACCGTTCCGACTTGATCGGCGGGGCCGGCAACGTGTCTCTCGACGACAAGGACAAGATGCTCGCTGGCGTGCTGCTCGACCTGTCGATGACCGCCTCGCTGACCTCCAGCCTGAACGTCGGGCAGAAGGTCTTGAGCAATATCGGCCGGGTGACCTCGTTGCACAAACAGCGCGTGGAACAGGCCGGGTTCATGGTGTTGAAGTCGCCGGATATCCCGTCGATCCTGGTGGAAACCGGGTTTATCTCCAACTCCAACGAGGCGTCGAAGCTGGCCAGTGCCAGCCACCAGCAGGCACTGGCGCGTTCGATCAGCGCCGGCGTGCGCCAATTCTTCCAGCAGAACCCGCCGCCGGGCACGTATATCGCCTGGCTGCGCGACTCCGGGAAAATCGCCCAGGGCCCGCGTGATCATCGCGTGCAGCCTGGCGACACGCTGGCCATGCTGGCCGTGCGCTTCCAGGTGTCGGCAGCGACCTTGCGCAGCGCCAACAACCTGAAGACCGACGAGCTGAAAGTCGGCCAGGTGTTGACCATCCCCGGCACTGAACTGGCGGCACAGTAATGAGCGAATCAGTTTTGAACAGTGGTTCGCGCATCGAGCTGCTCAGCCCGCGCCTTGCCAACCAGATTGCGGCGGGCGAGGTGGTTGAGCGCCCGGCCTCGGTGATCAAGGAGTTGCTGGAAAACAGCATCGACTCCGGCGCCAAGCGCATTGATGTCGACGTGGAACAGGGCGGCGTCAAGCTGCTGCGCGTGCGTGACGATGGCAGCGGCATCTCCTCGGATGACCTGCCGCTGGCCCTGGCTCGTCACGCCACCAGCAAGATCCGTGACCTGGAAGACCTCGAGCGAGTCATGAGCCTGGGGTTTCGGGGTGAGGCCCTGGCTTCCATCAGCTCGGTGGCCCGCCTGACCCTGACCTCACGCACGCGCGGCGCCGAGCAGGCCTGGCAGGTTGAAACCGAAGGCCGTGACATGGCGCCGCGGGTCCAGCCAGCTGCGCACCCGGTGGGCACTTCGGTGGAAGTGCGTGACCTGTTCTTCAACACCCCGGCGCGGCGCAAATTCCTCAAGGCCGAGAAAACCGAATTCGATCACCTGCAAGAAGTCATCAAGCGTTTGGCTTTAGCGCGTTTTGATGTGGCGTTCCACTTGCGCCACAACGGCAAGACCATCCTCAGCCTGCACGAAGCCAATGACGACGCCGCGCGCGCCCGGCGGGTGTCGGCGGTGTGTGGTGGCGGGTTCCTGGAGCAGGCGCTGCCGATCGAAGTCGAGCGCAATGGCTTGCGCCTGTGGGGCTGGGTCGGTCTGCCGACCTTCTCCCGCAGCCAGGCGGACTTGCAGTACTTCTTTGTGAACGGCCGCGCGGTACGCGACAAGCTGGTGGCCCACGCGGTGCGCCAGGCGTATCGCGATGTGTTGTTCAACGGCCGTCATCCGACGTTTGTGCTGTTTTTCGAGGTCGACCCGTCGGTGGTCGACGTCAATGTGCACCCGACCAAGCACGAAGTGCGTTTTCGCGATGGGCGCATGGTGCATGACTTCCTCTACGGCACCCTGCACCGCGCCTTGGGCGATGTACGCCCGGACGACCAGCTGTCCGCGCCAATTGTGACCGCTGTAGTACGGCCAAGCGGACCGGAAGCCGGGGAATTCGGCCCTCAGGGCGAGATGAGCCTGGCCGGCAACCTGCTGCAATCGTCGCAACCGCAGCCGAGCTACACCGCGCCGGGCGCGGGGTCGGGGGCGGGTTATCAGTATCAATACACGCCGCGTCCGCAATCCGCGGTGCCGGTGGCCGAGGCACAGGCGGCCTATCGCGAGTTTTTCGCGCCGCTGCCGGGTGCCGAGCCAGGCGCCGTTGCCCTGCCGGAAGGCGGAGGAGATATCCCGCCGCTGGGCTACGCATTGGCACAGCTCAAGGGTATCTACATCCTCGCGGAAAACGCCCATGGCCTGGTGCTGGTGGACATGCACGCCGCTCACGAGCGGATCATGTACGAACGCCTGAAGATCGCCATGGCCAGCGAAGGCCTCAGCGGCCAGCCGTTGCTGGTGCCGGAATCCCTGGCCGTGAGCCAGCGCGAGGCCGATTGCGCCGAAGAACACCACGCGGTGTTCCAGAAGCTGGGCTTCGAACTGCAACGCCTGGGCCCGGAAACCCTGGCGATCCGCCAGATTCCCGCGCTGCTCAAGCAGGCCGAGGCCAATCGCCTGGTTGCCGATGTACTCGCTGACCTGATGGAGTACGGCACCAGCGACCGCATCCAGGCGCACATCAACGAGTTGCTCGGCACCATGGCCTGCCACGGTGCCATCCGCGCCAACCGCCGCCTGGCCCTGCCGGAAATGAACGGTTTGCTGCGCGACATGGAAAACACCGAGCGCAGCGGGCAATGCAACCATGGCCGGCCGACCTGGACCCAAATGGGCCTGGACGACCTGGACAAACTGTTCTTGCGCGGCCGTTGATGAGTGCCTTGCCCCCCGCCATCTTCCTGATGGGTCCTACTGCAGCCGGCAAGACCGACCTGGCCATCGAGCTGACCAAGGTGCTGCCGTGCGAGCTGATCAGTGTCGACTCTGCCCTGGTTTACCGGGACATGGACATTGGTACGGCCAAGCCTTCAAAGGCGCTGTTGGCACAGTATCCGCATCGGTTGATCGACATTATTGACCCGGCGATGAGCTATTCGGCGGCGGATTTCCGTACCGACGCGCTGGCGGCCATGGCCGAGATCACCGCGCGGGGTAATATTCCGCTGCTGGTGGGCGGTACGATGCTCTACTACAAGGCTTTGCAGGAAGGCCTGGCCGATATGCCGCCCGCCGACGCCCAGGTCCGCGCCGAGCTTGAAGACGAGGCTGCACGCCACGGCTGGCAAGCCCTGCACGACCAATTGGCGGCGGTGGATCCGGTGTCGGCGGCGCGCATTCATCCGAATGACCCCCAGCGGCTCACTCGCGCGCTGGAAGTCTGGAGGGTCAGCGGCCAGACCATGACTGAACATCGGCTGAAACAAACTGCGCAAAGTGCTGATGCAGGCGCATCTGGTCAGTCACAATTGCCCTATACTGTGGCGAATCTGGCCATCGCTCCGGCAAATCGCCAGGTGCTGCATGAACGAATTGCACAAAGATTCACAATTATGTTGGAACAGGGGTTTGTAGAGGAGGTCGTAGCACTGCGTTCCAGAGGTGACCTGCATTCGGGGTTGCCTTCGATACGTGCTGTAGGCTACCGCCAAGTCTGGGATCATCTGGATGGAAAGCTGACGTCAGCCGAAATGCAGGAGCGCGGCATCATTGCCACGCGGCAATTGGCGAAGCGCCAGTTCACCTGGCTGCGCAGCTGGAGCGATTTGCACTGGTTGGACAGCCTGGACAGCGACAATCTGTCACGCGCCTTGAAATACTTGGGAACGGTCTCCATATTGAGCTGAGTCCTTGCAATTGCCGTCTATCCTTGGGGGTGTGACGGCCATGAGCTATCTATTTTCCGATTTTTATTATTGATCCTTAAAGGAGTGCGGCACATGTCAAAAGGGCATTCGCTACAAGACCCTTACTTGAATACTTTACGTAAAGAGAAAGTGGGGGTTTCCATCTACCTGGTCAACGGTATCAAGCTGCAAGGCACGATCGAGTCGTTCGACCAGTTCGTGATCCTGCTGAAGAACACCGTCAGCCAGATGGTTTACAAACACGCTATCTCGACAGTAGTGCCAGTACGTCCGATCCGCCTGCCTAGCGCAGCGGGTGACGAACAGGGTGACGCTGAGCCAGGTAACGCCTGATAGGAGTCTCCTTTGTTCTTTGAGCGCCACGGTGGTGGTGAACGGGTAATCCTCGTTCACTTGGATGGACAGGACCCTGAGGCGCGCGAAGATCCGCAGGAGTTTCAGGAGTTGGCAAATTCGGCCGGCGCCGAGACCGTTGCGTTTTTTAACGTACCGCGTCATCGGCCAACCGCCAAATTCCTGATTGGCAGCGGCAAGGTCGAGGAGTTGCGCGACCTGGTTCACGCCGAAGAAGCCGATCTGGTGATCTTCAATCACACCCTCACGCCCAGTCAGGAACGTAACCTCGAACGTGTCTTCGAGTGTCGCGTGATCGACCGCACCGGTCTGATTCTCGATATTTTCGCCCAACGCGCCCGTACCCATGAAGGCAAGCTCCAGGTCGAACTGGCCCAGCTTGACCACATGAGCACCCGCCTGGTGCGTGGCTGGACTCACCTTGAGCGTCAAGGGGGTGGTATCGGCATGCGTGGCCCGGGTGAAACCCAGTTGGAAACCGACCGACGCCTGTTGCGGGTACGCCTGCGCCAGATCAAGGGGCGTCTCGAGAAAGTCCGCAGCCAGCGCGAGCAATCGCGTCGTGGCCGTTCGCGCGCGGATATCCCTACCGTGTCCCTGGTGGGCTATACCAACGCCGGCAAATCCACGCTGTTCAACAACGTGACCAAGTCGGACGTGTACGCCGCTGACCAACTGTTCGCCACCCTCGACCCGACCTTGCGCCGTCTGGACCTGGACGACCTGGGGCCGATTGTCCTGGCCGACACCGTGGGGTTCATTCGTCACTTGCCCCACAAGCTGGTCGAGGCATTTCGGTCTACGCTCGAAGAGTCGAGCAATTCCGACCTGTTGTTGCACGTGATCGATGCGGCTGAACCGGATCGCATGCTGCAGATTGAGCAGGTGATGGTGGTGCTGGGCGAGATTGGTGCCCAGGACTTGCCGATCCTCGAGGTCTATAACAAACTCGATTTGCTTGAAGGCGTAGAGCCACAAATCCAGCGCGACGAGAACGGCAAACCCCAGCGGGTCTGGCTGTCGGCGCGAGATGGCACGGGGCTGGAGCTGCTTGAACAAGCGATTGCCGAACTGCTCGGCAGCGATTTGTTCGTCGGCACCTTGCGCTTGCCTCAGCGTTTTGCTCGACTGCGTGCACAGTTTTTCGAGTTGGGCGCGGTACAGAAAGAAGAACACGACGAAGAAGGTGTCAGCTTGCTGGCCGTTCGATTGCCGCGCTCGGAGCTGAACCGGCTGGTCAGTCGGGAAGGTGTTGTACCGACAGAGTTCATCGAACAACACACTTTGCAATAAAAGCCTCCGAAAGCGGTTGTGCCGCAGTAGCAGGCATTCTGTAGCATTGGTCGGCGCGCCGTGGGTGCGTCTTTGCTTTATCAGATGGAGAGCGCTATGGCTTGGAATGAGCCGGGTGGCAACTCGAATAATCAGGATCCTTGGGGTGGTAAGCGCCGCAATAATGGCGACCGCAAGGGGCCACCAGATCTCGACGAGGCCTTCCGAAAGCTGCAGGAAAGCCTGAATGGGTTGTTCGGTGGTGGAAAAAAACGTGGTGGTGACGACGGCGGTCGCACAAGCAAGGGCGGTGGCTATGGCCTGCTGGGCCTGGGTCTTGTCGTGCTGGCGGCCGTATGGCTGTACAGCGCCGTGTACGTGGTGGACGAGCAGGAGCAGGCCGTGGTGCTGCGCTTCGGCAAGTACTACGAGACAGTCGGCCCTGGCCTGAACATCTACTTCCCGCCGATCGACAAGAAGTACATGGAGAACGTCACGCGTGAGCGTGCCTACACCAAGCAGGGCCAGATGCTGACCGAAGACGAGAACATCGTCGAAGTGCCGCTGACCGTGCAGTACAAGATCAGCAACCTGCAGGACTTCGTGCTGAACGTTGATCAGCCGGAAATCAGCCTGCAACACGCGACCGAAAGCGCCCTGCGCCACGTGGTGGGTTCCACCGCGATGGACCAGGTGCTGACCGAAGGTCGTGAATTGATGGCCAGCGAAATCAAGGAACGCCTGCAACGCTTCCTCGACACGTATCGCACCGGTATCACTGTCACCCAGGTGAACGTACAGAGCGCAGCAGCACCGCGTGAAGTGCAGGAAGCCTTCGACGACGTGATCCGCGCCCGTGAAGACGAGCAGCGTTCGCGCAACCAGGCTGAAACCTACGCCAACGGCGTCGTGCCGGAAGCCCGTGGTCAAGCCCAGCGTATCCTCGAGGATGCCAACGGTTACCGCGACGAAGTGGTCTCGCGTGCCAAGGGTGAGGCGGATCGCTTTACCAAGCTGGTCGCCGAGTACCGCAAGGCCCCCGAAGTGACCCGCGAGCGTCTGTACCTGGACACCATGCAGGAAGTCTTCAGCAACACCAGCAAGGTGCTCGTGACCGGCAGCAAAGGTGGGCAGAACAACCTGCTGTACCTGCCGCTGGACAAGATGATCGAAGGTGGTCGTAGCAGCACCAGCGCACCGTCCACCGGTTCCAATGCCGCTGCCAACGAAGCGAGCGCCCGTGCGGCCGCTGACTTGCTGCAACAGCAAACACGTACCAGGGAGAGTCGTTGATGAGCAATAAATCGCTGACCGCCCTGATTGTGGGCGTCGTCGTGGTCATCGCTGCCTGGAACTGCTTCTATATCGTGTCTCAGACCGAGCGCGCGGTGTTGCTGCAATTCGGTCGCGTGGTCCAGGCGGATGTCCAGCCGGGCCTGCATGTGAAAGTCCCCTACGTCAACCAGGTGCGCAAGTTCGACGGCCGCCTGATGACCCTGGATGCACCGACACAACGCTTCCTGACCCTGGAAAAGAAAGCTGTGATGGTTGACGCCTACGCCAAGTGGCGCGTCAAGGATGCCGAGCGCTTCTACACCGCGACCTCCGGCCTCAAGCAGATTGCCGACGAGCGTTTGTCGCGTCGTCTGGAATCGGGCCTGCGTGACCAGTTTGGTAAGCGCACCCTGCACGAGGTGGTATCCGGTGAACGTGATGCGCTGATGGCTGACATCACGCGTTCGTTGAACGCGATGGCGGAAAAAGAGCTGGGCATCGAAGTGATCGATGTGCGGGTCAAGGCCATCGACCTGCCGAAGGAAGTGAACCGCAGCGTGTTCGAGCGTATGAGCACCGAGCGTGAGCGTGAAGCGCGTGAGCATCGCGCCAAGGGTAACGAGCTGGCTGAGGGTATCCGTGCGGATGCCGACCGTCAGCGCCGTGTACTGCTGGCCGAAGCCTACCGCGAGTCTGAAGAGGCACGTGGTGATGGTGATGCTCAAGCCGCGGCGATCTACGCAAAGGCCTACGGCCAGGACCAGGAGTTCTACGCGTTCTACCGTAGCCTGCGCGCCTACCGTGAAAGCTTCGCGAACAAAACCGACGTCATGGTGCTGGACCCAAGCAGCGACTTCTTCCGCTACCTGGAAAAGTCCAAGTAACCAGCCGGTGATTCTGTAGGGGTGACTCCGTCGGGCGGCTAAAACGCCTGGCGGGGTGATCCTTTCAGAAAACGGGTGTATGATGCGGCAGCCGGGAAATTCCCGGCTTTTTTGCGTCTGCATGTTTGATTGTTGTTTGGCCGCGCAGACGCCACAGTTTTTCGAGGAAAGTGCCCGACGAGGCCGTTTGCAGGCCGTTCGTCACGTCGTTCTTGCGCGTTGTTTATGCAGGGGCCGGGTATTTTCTGCTTCACTCAAGGCTCGGCCGAGGGCTGGCCGCCCGGATCATAGGGGAATGGCGTAATGGCAACGGTAGACCGCTGGCTGCTGCCAGATGGCATCGAAGAAGTACTGCCACCAGAAGCTGCGCGCATTGAAGTAGCGCGTCGCCAGGTGTTGGATCTGTTCCAGAGCTGGGGTTACGAGTTCGTCGTGACCCCCCATATCGAGTACCTGGAATCCCTGCTGACCGGCGCGGGCCAGGACCTGGATCTGCGCACCTTCAAGGTCATCGACCCGCAGTCGGGTCGGCAAATGGGTTTCCGTGCCGACATCACGCCGCAAGTGGCGCGCATCGATGCGCACACCCTGCGTCGCGAAGGCCCGAGTCGCCTGTGCTACGCCGGTAGCGTGCTGCATGCTCAACCGCGCGCTTTGTCGTCTTCGCGCAGCCCGATCCAGTTGGGCGCCGAGTTGTACGGCGATGCCAGCCCGAGCAGCGACGTCGAAGTGATCAGCCTGATGCTGGCCATGCTGCAACTGGCCGATGTGCCGGATGTCCACATGGATCTCGGCCACGTCGGTATCTACCGTGGCCTGGCCCGTGCGGCCGGCTTGTCCGGTGAAGTGGAGCAACAGTTGTTCGATGCCCTGCAACGCAAGGCCATCGATGAAGTCATCGCCCTGACCGAAGGCGTGCCTGCGGATTTGGCTGGCATGCTGCGCGCGCTGGTCAACCTGTGCGGCGGCCGTGAAGTGCTGGCGGCGGCGCGTGAGCGCCTGGCCAATGCGCCGGCACCGGTATTGGCTGCCCTGGATGATGTGTTCGCGATCGCCGAGCAGTTGTCGGCGCGCTTCCCCGAGTTGCCGCTGTATTTCGACCTGGGTGAGTTGCGTGGCTACCACTACCACACGGGCGTGGTGTTCGCGGTGTTTGTACCGGGTGTTGGCCAAGCCATCGCCCAGGGTGGTCGTTACGACGATATCGGCGCCGACTTCGGTCGTGCGCGTCCGGCCACCGGCTTTTCCACCGATTTGAAAACCCTGGTGACCCTGGGGCGTGCTGAGGTCGAGCTGCCGTCTGGTGGCATCTGGATGCCCGACAGTACGGACGCAGCACTCTGGCAGCAGGTTTGCCAGTTGCGCAGTGAGGGTCAGCGTGTTGTCCAGGCCTTGCCTGGGCAGCCATTGGCCGCCGCCCGTGAAGCGGACTGCGACCGGCAATTGATTCTGCAGAACGGGCTTTGGCAAGTATCGCCACTGGCTTCTTGAGTTTTCCTGCCGGCCATCGCCGGCACCAAGTTTGCGCGAATGAGGACAAGTGTTATGGGTAAGAATGTCGTAGTCCTGGGCACCCAATGGGGTGATGAGGGCAAAGGCAAGATCGTTGATCTGCTGACCGAACATGCTGCCGCCGTAGTGCGCTACCAAGGTGGCCACAACGCTGGCCACACCCTGGTCATCGATGGCGAAAAAACCGTCTTGCACCTGATCCCGTCGGGTGTACTGCGCGAAGGCGTGCAGTGCCTGATCGGTAACGGCGTGGTGGTCGCACCTGACGCCCTGCTGCGTGAGATCACCAAGCTGGAAGAGAAAGGCGTACCGGTGCGCGAGCGCCTGCGTATCAGCCCGTCCTGCCCGCTGATCCTGTCCTTCCACGTTGCGCTGGACCAGGCCCGTGAAAAGGCCCGTGGCGAGCTGAAGATCGGTACTACCGGTCGCGGCATCGGCCCGGCGTACGAAGACAAGGTTGCACGTCGTGGCCTGCGTGTAGGCGACCTGCTCAACATGCCGCGCTTTGAAGACAAGCTGCGTGAGTTGGTGGACTACCACAACTTCATGCTGGTCGGTTACTACAAAGAGCCAGCCATCGAATTTGAAAAGACCCTGGCTGAGTGCAAGGAATACGCCGAGCTGCTCAAGCCGCTGATGCTGGATGTGACTGCCGAGCTGCATGACCTGCGCCGCGCTGGCAAAGACATCATGTTCGAAGGCGCCCAAGGTTCGTTGCTCGATATCGACCACGGTACCTACCCGTACGTGACCAGTTCCAACACCACCGCGGGTGGCGTTGCGACCGGTTCGGGCGTTGGCCCGATGTTCCTGGACTACATCCTGGGCATCACCAAGGCTTACACCACGCGCGTAGGTTCGGGTCCATTCCCGACTGAACTGTTCGACGAAGTCGGTGCACACCTGGCCAAGCAAGGTCACGAGTTCGGCGCAACTACCGGCCGTGCCCGTCGTTGTGGTTGGTTCGACGCCGTTATCCTGCGTCGCGCTATCGATGTGAACAGCATCTCGGGCATCTGCCTGACCAAGCTGGACGTACTCGACGGTCTGGAAACCATCAATATCTGCATCGGTTACAAAGATGCGGAAGGCAACGACGTTGCCCCGACTGACGCTGACAGCTACGTGGGCCTGCAGCCTGTGTACGAAGAAGTGCCGGGCTGGACCGAATCGACCGTGGGCGCCAAGACCCTGGAAGAGCTGCCAGCCAATGCGCGCGCGTACATCAAGCGCGTTGAAACGCTGATCGGTGCTCCGATCGACATTATTTCGACGGGCCCGGACCGCAACGAAACCATCGTTCTGCGTCACCCGTTCGCGTAATAAGCTGTTGATGTAAAAAGCAAAGGGCTCCTTCGGGAGCCCTTTGTCGTTTCTGCCGGGCAAACGGCACGACCCTTGCTTTGGTTCTCTCTTTCGCGGTGCTATCAAATTAATGGCACCCGTGGTGGAGGGATTCCCAGATGTCTGCCGTTCTCTCATTGTTACAAAGCCGTCTGTTGCGGCCGGTGTTCGTTACCCTAGGTATCGCTCTTTTGGTGCAAGTGCTGGTGGCGGTCGCTCTGACCCGGAGCACAGTCACGGCGCTGGAAGCTGATTTGGGCAATCGCCTGGGGATCGACAGCCAGAAACTGTCCGGCGAATTGGCCCAGGCTGGCAAAGAGGTGACTTCCAGTCTCGACAGCTTGTCGTCCAGTACTCGCCAGCGCCTTACCGCTGGGTTGTCCACGCGTCTGCAGGAAGAGCAGAAGCAACTGCGTGCGACCCTGGAAAAAGACCTGCAGGACTCCGCTAACGATATGGCTCAACTGCTGGCCTCGGTGGCGCCGCGCGCCATGTGGGACAGCGACGTGCCGACGCTGTCGGAGTTTGCCCGCCGTGCCCAGCGCAATCCCAACGTGTTGTTTGTGGTGTATGACGATGCGGCGGGTGAGCACCTCACGCGCTACCTGAATCGAGAAAACCCGATCAACCAGGCGCTGCTGGAAAAGGGCCAGGGCGAACGCGCGTTGGACAAAGTGTTGAATGCGGCCAAGACCGATCCGTCGGTGTATTACGTCGAGGCGTCCATCAGTCCTAATGGCGTCGAGATCGGCAGAGTCATCATGGGCGTTTCGACCGCGTCGGTAGAAGCGGACCTGCAAGCCCTGGATAAGCGTTTTGCTGCATTGATCGCCAGCGGCGACCAACTGGTCGGCGACAGCCTCAAGGGCGCCGCTGCCGATAGCGCGGCCGCCATGGGCGCGCGGTTGCAGTCGGCGCAAGCCACTGCGACCCAGATGACGGCCAACACCTCCAGCGCTGTCCAGGAGGCTGCCGGCACCTTGCGCTGGCGCATCGGCATGGGGCTCGCGCTGGTTGGCTTTGGCGTATTGCTGCTGATCGCGATCGTGCTTGGGCGGCGCGTGGTCAATCGCCTGAAGCTGTTGATTGCGGCCATGGATGACCTGGCGGCAGGCGAGGGCGACCTGACCAAGCGTGTGCAGATCAGCAGCAAGGACGAAATCGGCGACATGGCCTCGGCGGTCAATCGCTTTGTGGATAAGTTGCAGCCCATCGTGCGTGAGGCTGGTGACGTGGCGCAGCGTACCGGTGTGGAAATCGGCGCCATGACCTTGCGCAATGCGGGTGCCGATGCCGCCGCCGGGCTGCAGCGTGACGAAGTCGCCGAAAGCCTGCGCGCGCTGTCGCAAATGGCCGACGAGGCCCAGGCCGAAAGCCATGCGATGCAGGCCGCGTTGCAGCAGGTGGTGGATATTCGCCAGGCGACCGATGAGAACTCGCGCACCTCGGCCGAAGTCGGCAGCCTGATCGAAGCGCTGGCCGGGCAGGTGCAAGCCGGTTCGCAGGTGATTGAGCGCCTGGCGCAGCAAAGCGAGCAGATCGAAGTGGTGTTAACGGTGATCCATGGTATTGCCGAACAGACCAACCTGTTGGCGCTTAACGCAGCCATTGAAGCGGCGCGCGCCGGCGAGACCGGTCGTGGTTTTGCAGTGGTGGCGGACGAAGTGCGTGCGCTGGCCAGCAAGACCCAAAGCTCTACTGGTGACATTCAGGCGCATATCGCGGCCCTGCAGCAGGGCGCGCGCGAGGCGGTGGAAACCATTGGCAAGGCCGGACGCCAGGCCAACGAAGGCTTATTGGTGCTGCGCGATAGCGTGCGCCTGCAGCAAACGGTGCAGGCTTCGGTGGAGCAGGTGCACGCGGCCATCGGCCTCGCCACGCGCGCGGCCGAGCATCAAGCGCAGGGCGCGCATGCGGTGCGTGGGCGGGTCGAGGTGATCCATGCCCAGGCCGAACGTGCGGCGCAGGCGGTGGTGGAGACCACGGCCAGTGGCAAGGTGCTGGATGGGTTGGCTGCACAGTTGAAGGCGAGCCTGGGGCAGTTCCGGGCTTGATGTCGCCTGTTTCGGCCTCATCGCAGGCAAGCCAGCTCCCACACTCGATCGCGTTACAACATTGGAATACGGTCGAGTGTGGGAGCTGGCTTGCCTGCGATGGCGGCTTCAGCGGCTCAAGTACATCCGCGTCGTAAGCAAATACACCGGCAACCCCGACACCAGGATCAACAACGCGGCATATGGCGCCGCCGCCGCGAATTCCACATTCGAGGTATGCGCCCACACCGCCGTGGCCAAGGTGTTCAGCCCGGTCGGGCTGAGCAGCAGCGTCGCCGTCAACTCCTTCATCGCATCCAGGAACACCAGCGCAAACGCCGCGCCCAATGCCGGGAAAATAATCGGCAAGGTCACTCGGCAAAACGCGCTGAACGACGACGCGCCCAGCGTACGTGCGGCTTCTTCCAGCTGCGGCGCCGCCTTGTTCAGGGCGGTACGGATCGGCGCCTGCGCCAGCGGCAGAAACAGCAGCGCATAAGCAATCAACAGCAACGCCGAGGTCTGGTACAGCGCCGGCACGTAATGCAGGGCGAAATACACCAGCGTCAGCGCAATCACCAGGCCGGGCAGGGCGTGCAGCAGGTACGGCAGGCGTTCGGCCCAGAGCGCCAGTTGGCCTTTGTAGCGCACCACCAGTAGCCCCACCGGCACTGCCAGTACCAGGCACAGCGCGGCGCCGCCCAGCGAGAGTGCCAGGGAAGACAGCAGCGCCTCGCCAATTTCGGCCGCTGGAAACGCCGCCGACGAACCAACTGCCAGCCAATACCCGAGCATGCCCAGGGGAATGCCGCTGCCGATGATTGCCAGCAGCAAGCAATACACTTGGCCCAGTGGCGCCCATTTACCCAGTCGGACCTGCTCCGCGTGCCGCGCCGCGCCCTGGCCGATACGCACGTGCCGGCCCTTGCCGCGCACGCGCAACTCCAGCCACAGGAGCGTCAGGCACATCACCAGCAGCACCGCCGAGAGCATCGCGGCATTCGCATTGCTGAATTCCAGTTCGAACTGTTGGTAGATCGCGGTGGTGAACGTCTGCAATCCGATGATCGACAGCGCACCGAATTCCACCAGCATGTGCAGGGCAATCAACAGGGCCCCGGCCAGCAGCGATGGCCACAGCAGCGGCAATGTCACCCGGAAGAATATGCCCCAGCGGTTGAGTCCCAGGGTGCGGGCCGACTCTTCCAGCGAGGGGTCAAGATTGCGCAGGGTGGCCGCCACCGGCAAGAACACCAGCGGGTATTTGGACAGGCTCATCACCAGGATCGCCCCGCCGAGCCCTTCGAATTGGGCGCTCAGCGACACCCAGGTAAAGCTGCTGACAAACGCCGGCACCGCAAACGGCAGGCACAGGATCACGCCCCAGATGCGCCGTCCCGGCAGGTTGCTGCGCTCCAGCAGCCACGCCAGGGACAGGCCGATCACGGCGCACGCGACCGTCACCCCGACCATCAGCGCCAAGGTGTTGCGCAGCAGTCCAAACACGTAAGGCCGCCACAGCAAGTGCACCGCTTCTGCCCAGCCTGCCTGCCAGGCCTTCAGCCCGACATACACCAGCGGCAGCAGGCTCAGGCCCACCAGGAGCAGGACGGGGAGCAACAACCAGATCGAGGGGCGCTTGCGTCGCGGGGTGAAACCCCCACGCAGGGCGGGGGCGGGTGGCGATGGGTTCATCAGTTCAAGCCAACGTCACGTTCCAGGTCCAGGGCCTCTTCGGCGTTACCCAGGTCGGCAGGCGTGACTTTCGGCGGTTGCAGCTCGCTGAAGGGCTTGAGGCCACGGTTGGATTCCATGCCCTTGCGCAGCGGGTATTCGGCCGAGGTGTTGGTGATCACGCGCTGGCCTTCTTCACTGGCCATGAACGCCAGCAGCTGCTGTGCTTCCTGGGGGTGTTTGCTGGATTTCAGTGCCGCTGCCGAAGACACGGTGATCAGGCCGCCGGCATCGCCATTGGTGAAGTAATGCAGCTGGGAATCCAGGTTGGTTTTTTCCTTCTTCAGGGCAAACCAGTAGTAGTTGTTCACCAGCACGGTAGCCACTTCGCCATTTTCCACAGCTTTGAGGGCGACCATGTTGTTGCTGTACACCTTGCCGAAGGCGCGCAGGCCGGTCAGCCATTCTTCGGCGGCTTCGCGGCCGTGCAGCTTGATGATCGCCACGGCCTGTTCCTGGAACGCGCCGCTGGTGGGCACGAAGCCGACCTTGCCTTGCCACTCGGGACCGGCGAAGTCCAGTACCGACTTGGGCAGGTCTTTTTCGGCGATCAGTTTGGGGTTGAACGCCACGACGCGGGTACGTGCAGTCACGCCCATCCAGTCGCCGTTGCTGCCGACGTAGTCCTTGGGCAACACCGCGAGAGTGCTGGCATCGATCTTCGCCAGCAGGCCTTGCTCGCCGAGCTTGTTCAGGGGCGGTGACTCTTCGGTGTAGATCACGTCGGCAGGGGAGCGCTCGCCTTCTTCCACGACCTGGCTGGCCAGCTGGTTGCTGCTGCCTTTGCGCACATTGACGTGGATGCCGGTCTTGGCTTCGAAGGCCTTGGCGAGTTCATCGCCGACTTCTTTGTGTTGGCCGTTGTACAGGGTCAGGGAAACCTTGTCGGCGGAATAGGCACTGGGCGAGAGCAGGGTCAGGCCGAGCAGAGTGATGGTCAGGCCACGCAGAAGGGATGTCTTGAGACGGGTATCGCGGATCATCATCCGGGGTTTTCCTCACTTGAGTGCAACAAATCATTGCAAGGATAAACGATAAAGTTTCTCAGGTGCGGACGGGAGGGTAAATCGGGTGGGAAAGTTTCCAGGCTGATGTTTTCAAACCCCGGAAACGAAAAAACCCGCTTTCGCGGGTTTGATCTGAATTTGGTGCCCAGGAGAAGACTCGAACTTCCACGACCTTGCGATCACCAGCACCTGAAGCTGGCGTGTCTACCAATTTCACCACCTGGGCATTATCAACAACGCTTGCGCTGTTGATGGAGCGAACTATACGGAGGGCTTTTTGATCTGTAAACCCCTGATATCAAAAATATAAATCGGGATTCACGTTTAAAATCAAAGGCCTGAAACGAAAAAACCCGCTTTCGCGGGTTTGATCTGAATTTGGTGCCCAGGAGAAGACTCGAACTTCCACGACCTTGCGACGATCACCAGCACCTGAAGCTGGCGTGTCTACCAATTTCACCACCTGGGCATTATCTGACAACGTTGCCGTCGTCGATGGCGCGCACTATACGCAGCGCTATTTTGGCTGTAAAGCCCTGCTATCAAAAAAACCTGGAAAATTTCGCCAGTGGTCGTGCAAGGTGCGTTCCGAGGGCTGCAAAGGCCTTTAAAACGCTTGTTGATGCCTGAAATTTCCCGTTTCAATACGCGTATGCCAAACTAACCCGCATATAGACAAGGTGAAAACTCTCTAATGGCCGATTGGCAGTCCCTCGATCCCGAGGCCGCTCGTGAAGCGGAAAAATATGAAAACCCTATTCCTAGCCGCGAACTGATCCTGGCGCATCTCGCCGATCGGGGTTCGCCTGCTAGCCGCGAGCAGTTGGTCGAAGAATTCGGTCTGACCACCGAAGACCAGCTCGAAGCCCTGCGCCGCCGCCTGCGCGCCATGGAGCGCGACGCTCAACTGATCTACACCCGCCGTGGCACCTATGCGCCCGTGGACAAGCTCGACCTGATCCTTGGCCGCATTGCCGGCCACCGTGACGGCTTCGGCTTCCTGATCCCGGATGATGGCAGTGACGACCTGTTCATGAGCCCGGCGCAGATGCGCCTGGTGTTCGATGGCGACCGTGCCCTGGCGCGCGTTTCCGGCCTCGACCGTCGCGGTCGCCGTGAAGGCGTGATCGTCGAAGTGGTGTCCCGTGGTCACGAGACCATCGTCGGCCGTTACTTCGAAGAAGGCGGTATCGGCTTTGTGGTGCCGGATAACCCCAAGGTGCAGCAGGAAGTGCTGATCACCCCGGGCCGCAACGCCAACGCCAAGATCGGCCAGTTCGTCGAGGTGAAGATCACCCACTGGCCAACCCCGCGCTTCCAGCCGCAGGGCGACGTGATCGAAGTGGTCGGCAACTACATGGCGCCGGGCATGGAAATCGATGTCGCGCTGCGCACCTACGACATCCCTCACGTATGGCCTGAAGCCGTCGTGAAAGAAGCCCGCAAGCTCAAGCCCGAAGTGGACGAGAAGGACAAAGAGAAGCGCATCGACTTGCGCCATCTGCCGTTCGTCACCATCGACGGCGAAGACGCCCGCGACTTCGACGACGCGGTCTATTGCGAAGCCAAGCCTGGCAAGTTGCGCCTGTTCTCCGGCGGCTGGAAGTTGTACGTGGCGATTGCCGACGTCTCCAGCTACGTGAAAATCGGCTCGGCACTGGACAACGAAGCCCAGGTGCGCGGCAACTCGGTGTACTTCCCCGAGCGCGTGATCCCGATGCTGCCGGAAGAACTGTCCAACGGCCTGTGCTCGCTGAACCCGAAAGTCGACCGTTTGGCCATGGTGTGCGAGATGACTATCTCGAAAACCGGCGAAATGACCGATTACCAGTTCTACGAAGCGGTGATCCACTCCCAGGCGCGCCTGACCTACAACAAGGTCAGCACCATCCTGGAGACGCCGAAGACCAGCGAAGCCAAGGCCCTGCGTACTGAATACGCCGGCGTCGTGCCGCACCTCAAGCAGCTGTATGCGTTGTACAAGGTGTTGCTGGGCGCGCGTCACGTGCGTGGCGCGATCGATTTTGAAACCCAGGAAACCCGGATTGTCTTCGGTTCCGAGCGCAAGATCGCCGCGATCACCCCGACCACCCGCAACGACGCGCACAAGCTGATCGAGGAATGCATGCTGGCGGCCAACGTGGCCACTGCTGAATTCCTGAAAAAGCACGAAATCCCTGCGTTGTACCGTGTGCACGACGGCCCGCCGCCGGAGCGCCTGGAAAAACTGCGCGCGTTCCTCGGCGAACTCGGCCTGTCCCTGCACAAAGGCAAGGACGGCCCGACGCCGAAGGACTACCAGGCTCTGCTTGCGAGCATCAAGGACCGTCCGGATTACCACGTGATCCAGACCGTGATGCTGCGCTCCCTGAGCCAGGCGGTGTACAGCGCCGATAATCAGGGCCACTTCGGCCTGAATTACGAGGCGTACACCCACTTCACTTCGCCGATCCGCCGTTACCCGGACTTGCTCACGCACCGGGCGATCCGCAGCGTGATCCACTCCAAGCAGAATACCCCGCACGTCAAGCGCGCCGGTGCCATGACCATTCCGAAGGCTCGGATCTATCCGTACGACGAAGCGGCCCTGGAACAGTTGGGCGAGCAGTGCTCCATGAGCGAGCGCCGCGCCGACGAAGCCACCCGCGACGTGGTGAACTGGCTCAAGTGCGAGTTCATGAAAGACCGCGTGGGCGAGTCGTTCCCGGGTGTGATCACTGCCGTGACCGGCTTTGGCCTGTTCGTCGAGCTGACCGACATCTACGTCGAGGGCCTGGTGCACGTCACCGCGTTGCCGGGCGACTACTACCACTTCGATCCTGTGCATCACCGCCTGGCGGGCGAGCGCACCGGTCGCAGCTTCCGCTTGGGCGACACGGTGGAAGTGCAGGTCATGCGCGTCGATCTCGACGAGCGCAAGATCGACTTCGGCATGCCTGACAAACCGGCCGAACCGACTGGCCGGAAAAAACGTGGCAGCGACACCGCAGTCCCGGCCGCCAAGGGCAAGGGGGCTCCTGCGAAAGCGGCGGCCACCGAGCCTGCGCCGGCCAAGGCGGGTCGTCGTTCGTCTGCCAAGGACAAGGCCCCCGAAGCCTATCGCCCAAGTGACGCAGCGGCGAAAAACGCCGAACTGCGCAAGAGCCGTGAGTTGAAGCAGCAGTTGCTCAACGAAGCCAAAAGCGGTGGTAAAGCGGCGTCTGGGGGAAAGTCCCACGGGGCGGAAAAGCCGTCGAGCAAGCCGAGTAAACACCGTAAAGGCCCGCCAAAAGCGGGTTCGGCCCCCGCGAAAAGCGGCGGGTCGCGCAAACCTAAGGCCAAGTCATGAGTCTGGAAAAAATCTACGGCGTACACGCCGTAGAAGCATTGCTGCGTCACCATCCCAAGCGCGTCAAGCAAGTCTGGTTGGCCGAAGGTCGCAGCGAGCCGCGCGTGCAAGCGCTGGTCGAGCTGGCCACTGCCAACAAAGTCGCGATCGGCCAGGCCGAGCGGCGTGAAATGGACGTGTGGGTGGAAGGTGTCCACCAGGGCGTGGTCGCGGACGTGAGCCCGAGCCAGGTCTGGGGCGAAGCCATGCTTGACGAGCTGCTCGACCGTACCGAAGGTGCGCCGCTGCTGCTGGTGCTGGATGGCGTGACCGACCCGCACAACCTCGGTGCCTGCCTGCGTTCGGCGGATGCCGCCGGCGCGCTGGCAGTGATCGTGCCCAAGGACAAGTCGGCGACCTTGACGCCGGTTGTACGTAAAGTCGCCTGTGGCGCGGCGGAAGTGATTCCGCTGGTAGCCGTGACCAACCTCGCGCGTACCCTGGAGAAACTCCAGCAGCGCGGCCTGTGGGTCGTGGGCACGGCGGGAGAGGCCGAGGTCAGCATCTATGACCAGGACCTCACCGGCCCGACCATCCTGATCATGGGCGCCGAAGGCAAAGGCATGCGTCGCCTGACCCGTGAGCATTGCGATTACCTGGTGCACCTGCCGATGGCCGGCAGCGTCAGCAGTCTCAACGTATCGGTCGCAACGGGCGTCTGCCTGTTCGAAGCCCAGCGCCAGCGCGGTGCCAAGGCTAAAGCCAAGAAATAACCAAGTCTGGCGCAGGTCAAAATGTGGGAGGGGGCTTGCTCCCGAATACGGTGTATCAGCCAGTGCATTGGGTGACTGGCACACCGCTTTCGGGAGCAGGCCACCTCCCACATTTGTTTTAGTGGTGTATGGGCGCTGTTCAAATAATCACCAATCACCTTGCACCCTTTCTCCCCCTTCTCTACAATTGCGCCCCTTGCCTTCCTGGCAGGCACCGATGTGCCTCCCTGCGGCAAGATCCATAAGTGTCATTCACTCCTTGTCTGACCGTTTTTGAGCGGCAGGCTACAACCCGTAAGGAGCATTCATGCGTCATTACGAAATCATCTTTTTGGTCCACCCGGATCAAAGCGAGCAAGTCGGCGGCATGGTTGAGCGTTACACCAAGCTGATCGAAGAAGATGGCGGCAAAATCCACCGTCTGGAAGATTGGGGCCGTCGTCAACTGGCCTACGCAATCAACAATGTTCACAAGGCTCACTACGTGATGCTGAACGTTGAGTGCACTGGCAAGGCCCTGGCCGAGCTGGAAGACAACTTCCGCTACAACGATGCAGTGATCCGTAACCTGGTCATCCGTCGCGAAGAAGCCGTTACCGGCCAATCCGAGATGCTCAAGGCTGAAGAAAACCGCAGTGAGCGCCGTGAGCGTCGCGACCGTCCTGAGCACGAAGGCGCTGATAGCGCTGACAGTGATGACAGCGACAACAGCGATAACGCTGACGAGTAATCCACGGACCTTTTAAGGAGCCTATCAAATGGCACGTTTCTTCCGTCGTCGTAAATTCTGCCGCTTCACCGCTGAAGACGTGAAAGAGATCGATTACAAAGATCTCAACACTCTGAAAGCCTACGTATCCGAGACCGGCAAAATCGTTCCAAGCCGTATCACCGGTACCAAAGCACGTTATCAGCGTCAGCTGGCCACCGCTATCAAGCGCGCCCGCTTCCTGGCCCTGCTGGCCTACACCGACAGCCACGGCCGCTGAGACCGGGCAGTCGACAAGTAGTAAGGGATTGAATGCATGCGCGCCTTAGCTGAGTTCATCATGCGCGGTCGTGTGCAGGCCACTCTGGTAGTGGCTGGATGTGCGGCATTGCCGTTGCTTTATTGGTTGGGTGCTGCCGCAGGTTGCCTTGTGCTCCTGCGGCGCGGTTTGAAGGACGCCCTTGGCGTTCTCGCCCTGGGACTGCTGCCGGCCTTGGTCTGGTGGCTGCAATTCGACGATCCACGCGTGCTTCTGGTACTGCTGGGGTCATCGAGCCTTGCGTTGGTTTTACGCGCAAGCGAGTCCTGGGTCCGCACGCTGCTGGTCAGCGTGGCATTGGGGTTGGTGTACTCAGTAATGCTTGGCGCGGCTTTCCGCCCGCATATCGAGGCGCTGGCGCAGGAGATCGTCAAGATCCTGCCGCTGGCCCTCGGGGATCTCTACCAGCAGTTGACGGTAGATGAGCGAGCGCGCCTTGCGGCACTGATTGCACCGGTCCTGACCGGCCTGATAGCGGCACTGTTGCAGATCGTCAGCGTGCTGAGCCTGATTCTTGGGCGTTATTGGCAGGCGTTGTTGTACAACCCGGGTGGTTTTGGTCGCGAATTTCGCAGTATCAGAATCCCTGCGGGGCTGGCGATGTTGCTGCTGGCGTGCATGGTTGTCGGACCGAACTTCGGTCCACAGATGGCCTTGCTGGCGCCGATTTGCAGCGTACCGCTGGTGTTTGCCGGACTGGCCCTGATTCACGGGCTGGTTGCGCGAAAGCGCCTGGCCAAGTTCTGGCTGGTGGGGTTGTACGTCACGCTGTTGCTGTTCATGCAGCTGATCTATCCGTTACTCGTGGTCTTGGCCATTGTCGACGGCCTGATTGATTTTCGCGGTCGTCTCGCGTCGAAAGACGCCGATAACGCGAACGGTGAAGGTTAAAAGTTAGAGGATTTTCACATGCAACTGATCCTTCTGGAAAAAGTCGCCAACCTGGGCAACCTGGGCGACAAAGTGAACGTTAAGGCCGGCTACGGTCGTAACTACCTGCTGCCATACGGCAAAGCCACCGCTGCAACCGCTGCCAACCTGGCTGCGTTTGAAGAGCGTCGTGCTGAGCTGGAAAAAGCCGCAGCAGACAAAAAAGCATCGGCCGAAACTCGCGCTGCCCAACTGGCTGAGCTGGAAGTGACTATCACTGCCACCGCCGGTGACGAAGGCAAGCTGTTCGGTTCGATCGGCACCCACGACATCGCTGATGCACTGACCGCCTCCGGCGTTGAAGTGCAGAAGAGCGAAGTTCGTCTGCCGAACGGCACCATCCGCAACGTAGGCGAATTCGACGTAGCCGTGCACCTGCACGCTGAAGTTGAAGCCACCGTACGCGTTGTCGTGGTAGCAGCTTAAGCAGCACCTAACTGACTGGCACCTCGCGTGCCAGGCGGTTAACATCGGGCACGATCCTGTTTACAGGTCGTGCCTTTTGTTTTTCTACAAACCCCTAATTCCAAGTGGCCATGAACGATATTTCAGCTCCTGAGCAATACGATCTGCAAACCGCTGCCCTGAAGGTGCCGCCGCATTCCATCGAGGCCGAACAGGCCGTGCTCGGTGGCCTGATGCTGGACAACAACGCCTGGGAACGCGTGCTGGATCAAGTCTCGGACGGTGATTTCTATCGGCATGACCATCGCCTGATCTTCCGTGCCATTGCCAAGCTGGCCGACCAGAACTCGCCGATCGACGTGGTGACCCTGGCCGAACAGCTGGACAAGGAAGGCCAGACCTCCCAGGTCGGCGGCCTGGGTTATCTCGGCGAGCTGGCGAAAAACACACCGTCCGTCGCCAACATCAAGGCGTATGCGCAGATCGTCCGCGAGCGCGCCACGCTGCGCCAACTGATCGGCATCAGCACCGAGATCGCCGACAGTGCCTTCAACCCCGAAGGCCGTACCGCCGCCGAGATTCTCGACGAAGCCGAGCGCCAGATCTTCCAGATCGCTGAAGCACGGCCCAAGACCGGCGGCCCGGTAGGCGTCAACGAGCTGTTGACCAAGGCCATCGACCGTATCGACACGTTGTTCAACACCGACAACGCCATCACCGGTATTTCCACCGGCTACACCGACCTCGACGAGAAAACCAGTGGCCTGCAGCCGGCTGACTTGATCATCGTCGCCGGCCGTCCATCCATGGGTAAAACCACCTTTGCGATGAACCTGGTGGAAAACGCGGTGTTGCGCAGCGACAAGACGGTACTGGTGTACTCCCTCGAGATGCCAGGCGAATCGCTGGTCATGCGTATGCTTTCCTCGCTCGGCCGTATCGACCAGACCAAGGTGCGTGCCGGTCGCCTGGAAGACGACGATTGGCCGCGCCTGACCTCGGCGGTCAACCTGCTCAACGACCGCAAGTTGTTCATCGATGACACCGCCGGTATCAGCCCGTCCGAGATGCGCGCACGTACCCGCCGCCTGGTGCGCGAGCACGGCGACATCGCCCTGATCATGATCGACTACTTGCAGTTGATGCAGATCCCGGGCTCCAGCGGCGACAACCGGACCAACGAAATTTCCGAAATCTCGCGGTCCCTGAAGGCCCTGGCCAAGGAATTCAACTGCCCGGTGGTGGCGCTGTCCCAGCTCAACCGTTCCCTGGAACAACGTCCCAACAAGCGCCCGGTGAACTCCGACTTGCGTGAATCCGGAGCGATCGAGCAGGACGCCGACGTCATCATGTTCGTGTACCGCGACGAGGTGTACCACCCCGAAACCGAGCACAAGGGCATTGCCGAGATCATCATCGGCAAGCAGCGGAACGGGCCGATCGGCTTTATCCGCCTGGCGTTCATCGGCAAGTACACGCGTTTCGAGAACCTGGCTCCGGGCAGTTACAACTTCGACGACGACGAGTAAGCCCCAGCGCCTTCAAGGGCCTGATCGCCGGCACGCCAGCGGCCACATCTGGATGTATTCACTAATCAGTGTGGGAGCGGGCTTGCCCCCGATGGCTTCAGCACAATTCCGACTGTTGCCGTCGGAATTGGTCAAAATTTGTGCTATATTCCGCGCCCGCGATTTTTCATCTCAACACCGGTCACCGTCATGCAAACAGCCAAGCCGTTATTTGACTATCCCAAGTACTGGGCCGAATGTTTCGGTCCTGCGCCATTCCTGCCAATGAGCAGGGAGGAGATGGATCAGCTTGGCTGGGATTCCTGCGACATCATCATCGTCACCGGTGATGCGTACGTGGACCACCCATCGTTCGGCATGGCCATCATCGGCCGGCTGCTGGAGTCCCAGGGCTTTCGCGTCGGGATCATTGCCCAGCCGAACTGGCAGTCCAAAGACGACTTCATGAAGCTTGGCGAGCCGAACCTGTTCTTCGGCGTCGCGGCCGGCAACATGGACTCGATGATCAACCGCTACACCGCCGACAAGAAAATCCGTTCCGACGACGCCTACACCCCTGGCGGCATGGCCGGCAAACGCCCGGACCGCGCGAGCCTGGTGTACAGCCAGCGGTGCAAGGAAGCCTACAAGAACGTGCCGATCGTGCTCGGAGGCATCGAAGCCTCCCTGCGCCGCATCGCCCACTACGACTACTGGCAGGACCGTGTGCGCAACTCGATCCTGATCGACGCCACCGCCGATATCCTGCTGTACGGCAACGCCGAGCGCGCCATCGTCGAAGTGGCCCAGCGCCTGTCGTGGGGTCACAAGATCGAAGACATCACCGACGTGCGCGGCACTGCGTTCATTCGTCGTGACACGCCGGCAGGCTGGTATGAAGTGGACTCTACGCGGATCGACCGTCCGGGCAAGATCGACAAGATCATCAACCCGTACGTGAACACCCAGGACACCCAGGCCTGCGCCATCGAGCAGGAAAAAGGCCCGCAGGACGATCCGGAAGAAGCCAAGGTCGTGCAGATCCTTGCCAGCCCGAAGATGACCCGCGACAAGACCGTGATCCGCCTGCCATCGGTGGAAAAGGTCCGTGGCGACGCGGTGCTGTATGCACACGCCAACCGCGTGCTGCACTTGGAAACCAACCCGGGCAACGCCCGCGCGCTGGTGCAGAAGCACGGTGAAGTGGACGTGTGGTTCAACCCGCCGCCGATTCCGATGACCACCGAAGAAATGGACTACGTGTTTGGCATGCCTTACGCCCGCGTTCCGCACCCGGTGTACGGCAAGGAAAAGATCCCGGCCTACGACATGATCCGTTTCTCGGTGAACATCATGCGTGGCTGCTTCGGCGGCTGCACCTTCTGCTCGATCACCGAGCACGAAGGTCGCATCATCCAGAACCGTTCCGAAGAGTCGATCATCCGCGAAATCGAAGAGATCCGCGACAAAGTGCCGGGCTTCACCGGCGTGATCTCCGACCTCGGCGGCCCGACCGCGAACATGTACCGCATCGCCTGCAAGAGCCCGGAAATCGAATCCGCGTGCCGCAAGCCGTCGTGCGTGTTCCCGGGTATCTGCCCGAACCTGAACACCGACCACTCCTCCTTGATCCAGCTGTACCGCAGCGCCCGTGCGTTGCCGGGGGTGAAGAAGATTTTGATCGCTTCCGGCCTGCGCTACGACCTCGCGGTCGAGTCGCCGGAGTACGTCAAGGAGCTGGTGACCCACCACGTCGGTGGTTACCTCAAGATCGCCCCGGAACACACCGAGGAAGGTCCGCTCAACCAGATGATGAAGCCGGGCATTGGCAGCTATGACAAGTTCAAGCGCATGTTCGAGAAGTACACCAAGGAAGCGGGCAAGGAGCAGTACCTGATCCCGTACTTCATCGCCGCCCACCCGGGCACCACCGATGAAGACATGATGAACCTGGCCTTGTGGCTCAAGGGCAACGGCTTCCGCGCCGACCAGGTGCAGGCGTTCTACCCGTCGCCGATGGCCACCGCCACCGCGATGTACCACTCGGGCAAGAACCCGCTGCGCAAGGTCACCTACAAGAGCGACGCGGTGACCATCGTCAAGAGCGAAGAGCAGCGCCGCCTGCACAAGGCCTTCTTGCGCTACCACGACCCGAAAGGCTGGCCGATGCTGCGTGAAGCGCTGACCCGCATGGGCCGTGCCGATTTGATCGGCCCGGGCAAGGACCAACTGATCCCGCTGCATCAGCCGAGCACCGACAGCTACCAGAGCGCGCGTCGCAAGAACTCGACGCCGGCCGGCAGCCACAAGGTCGCCAAGGAAACCACCACCCGGATCCTCACCCAGCACACCGGCCTGCCACCGCGTGGCAGCGACGGCAGCAACCCGTGGGACAAGCGCGAGCAAGCCAAGGCCGCCGCCCAGGCGCGCAACAAGCAGGCAGCCAAGGAACGCGCGGATGCGGCCAAGGGCAAGGGCGGCAAGCCTGCGCGCAAGCCGGTCGTGCCGCGCTGATCGCAACCTGAATATGCAAAACGCCAGCCTCGTGCTGGCGTTTTGCTTTCTATTCGCTGGCGTACCTGTTTGTTAAGGTGGCGCCCATTGAATCGCCTTCGCGAGCAAGCCCGCTCCCACATTTGTCCGAGTTCCAGCATGAGAATGCGCGCGAATGTGGGAGCGGGCTTGCTCGCGAAGGCGTCAGTTCAGGCACCCTTCATTTCAAGGAAGAACACCCATGAGCAACCCCCTGCTCAACATTGGCATGGACTCCAACCGCTCCCAATTCATGGCGCGCCAGCGCATCGAAAGCCAGATCAACCTGCCGCGCCTGTTCGCTGCCATCGATGCCGACCCCGCCATTGTCGGTGCCGGTGTTGTGTATATCGATGCCGAGTTCAACGTCGTCACTCTGCGCGAATTCCAGCCTATCTGCAGCATCGCACCCAAGCGGTTGATCCTGCGTGAGGCACAGAAGTACATCGCGCCAACGCAATTCGCCCAACAGGTGCAAGACAACCCGCGGGAGTCCCGGCTGGTGGGCGAAGCGGTCAATACCACGCTGTCGTGTGCCGGTGCGGTCATCGGTTGGATTGTGGTGCTCAGTGGTTCCGTCGCGGTCCCGTTTTCGGCAGGCGCCAGTTCGGTGGTCGTGGCGCTTGGCTACACGGCTGCGGCAGCCAGTTCCGTGCAGTGTTTTGCCAGCGGCTATCGCACGGTCAATGAGATCCGTAACCCCGCGCGCAATGATCAGCTCGACAGTGAGGAGTGGTACCAATACACCATGATTGCCCTGGATGCGGCGTCGTTGGTCGGGGTAGGTTCATCGGCGCTGGCAACGGTCAAGCTGGTGCGGCTGAATAAGGCCGCCACCGGAAAAAGTGTAAGGGAGGTGCTCAGGGGCCTGAATCGACAGGAGCGCGCCAAGTTGACCAAAGAGCTGTTGAGCATCAACGATCCACGCCTGACGTCCAAGATGATCAAGCTGAAGCAGTTGTCGGGCGAGTTGCCTAAGCGGTTCACGCCCACTGAGGTCAAACATGCAACAGTCACGCAGATCAAGGATGCCTTGGGCGCAGTCATTGGTTTTACCGGCAGCGCAGTGTCGGGGAACGTACGCACAATTGCCGTAGGGCTGTATGAGGAGGCCGAGCAATGAACGAACTGCCCAGCATTCGCAGTTTTCTGTCGACGTATTTCCCGGTCTTCATGGGGGCGATATTTGCCTCGATTTTCACCCTCGTGTTTACGCTTCCGGTGTTCTTCGACAGCTATATGCCCAGCCTGTCCATGGCAGATAACGCCAAGTACGCCTTCCTGGTGGGTATCGCGCTCACGCTAATCATCGTGCACTGCAATTTCATGATCGCCCGCGGGCATCCCCAATGGACGTGGCCGGTCGTGGTGCTTTTGGGGGTGTGCTTTCTGAGTGTACTGCCAACCCTCAATGATCAACCGAATGCGCTGATGTATGCCTTGAGCCTCGTGTTCCCATTGCTTGGGCTATTGCTGTTCAACAGCAAGCGTCACCGTGAAATGCGCCAGAAACTGGTCGAAGTTCGCCTCCTGCGCGAAGCCATCAGCGCCCGCCAAAAAGCTCGCTGACTGGGTAGATTCACCACCCCCGCTCACATGACCGCCACATAAATGTGCAACCCTCGCACCATTACCGCAGCCACGGCGCCGTTTTGGTGCTGTACTGCACCGGGTCCCACGATAAAGCGCAATGACCGCCGCTCTGGCATAAGTCTTGCGCGCGTTGTGTCCATGCCCTGGCTCGCAGGAGGCCGCCGTGTCGATTCATGTCGCGTTGCACCACGTTACGCATTACCGCTATGACCGCGCTGTCGAACTCGGCCCACAGATCGTGCGTTTGCGCCCGGCGGCTCATAGCCGCACGCGGATTTTGTCCTACGCGCTGAAAGTGCTGCCCGAGCAGCACTTCATCAATTGGCAGCAGGACCCCCAGGGCAATTACCTGGCGCGCCTGGTGTTTCCGGAAAAGACCGACGAGTTGCGCATCGAAGTCGACCTGGTCGCCGAGATGGCGGTGTTCAACCCATTCGACTTTTTCCTCGAGCCCTACGCCGAAAAAATCCCGTTCACCTACGCCGCCGATGAGCAGCGCGAGCTGGCGCCGTACCTGGAAACCCTGCCGCTGACGCCGAGATTTGCCGCCTACCTTGCCGGCATCGACCGTACGCCGCTGCCGGCGGTGGATTTCCTGGTCGGCCTCAACCAGCGCCTGGCGGCCGATATCGGTTACCTGATCCGAATGGAGCCGGGCGTGCAGACCCCGGAATTTACCCTGGAAAACGCCTCCGGTTCCTGCCGCGATTCGGCCTGGCTGCTGGTGCAATTGTTGCGCAACCTGGGCTTGGCGGCGCGGTTTGTGTCCGGCTATCTGATCCAGCTCACCGCCGACGTCAAAGCCCTCGACGGCCCGTCCGGCACGGAGGTGGACTTCACCGACCTGCACGCCTGGTGCGAGGTGTATCTGCCCGGCGCCGGCTGGATTGGTCTGGATGCCACCTCCGGGCTGTTCGCCGGTGAAGGGCATATCCCGCTCGCTTGTAGTCCCGATCCATCATCTGCCGCGCCAATCAGTGGGTTGGTTGAGCCCTGCGAGTGCGAATTTACCCACGAGATGTCGGTTGAACGCATTTGGGAAGCGCCACGCGTCACCAAGCCCTACACCGAAGAGCAATGGCTGGCGATCCAGGCCCTGGGCAGGCAGATTGACGGCGACCTGCTCAAGGATGACGTGCGCCTGACCATGGGTGGCGAGCCGACTTTCGTGTCCATCGACGACCCCGACGGCGCCGAGTGGAACACCGCCGCCCTCGGGCCGGACAAGCGACGGCTGTCCGCCGAGCTGTTCCAGCGCATGCGCAAGCACTACGCGCCCAAAGGCCTGGTGCACTTCGGCCAGGGCAAGTGGTACCCCGGCGAGCAACTGCCGCGTTGGTCGCTCAATTGTTACTGGCGCCGCGACGGCGTGCCGATCTGGCACAACAGCGCGCTGATCGCCGATGAACAACAGGACTACGGCGCCGATGGCGTGCTGGCCGGGCGTTTTCTGGCCAGCGTCGCCGAGCGTCTGAAGCTGCCGGCGCGTTTCGTGTTCCCGGCCTTCGAAGACAATTTCTATTACCTGTGGCGCGAAGGCGCGCTGCCGCAAAACGTCACCGCCCAAGACCCGCGCCTGAGTGATGACCTTGAGCGCGAACGCCTGCGCAAAGTGTTCAGCCAGGGCCTGGATAAAGTCATCGGCCAGGTGCTGCCGCTGGCGCGCACCGCCGCCAATGATCGCTGGCAGAGCGGGTGCTGGTACTTGCGCGATAACCATTGCCGTCTGGTGCCGGGCGATTCGCCGCTGGGCTATCGCCTGCCCTTGGCCTCGCAACCGTGGGTGACGGCGGCGGAATATCCCTTTGTGCATCCCACCGACCCGAACCAGGATCAGCCGGGGCTGCCGACAACCGCGCAACTGCAGAGCCACGGTGAACCCGCGCCGAGCGACGAGCGCGTGCCGAAGGTAGACGAGTCCGCCGACTGGCTGACCCGTACCGCCCTGTGCGCCGAGGCCAGGGAAGGGCGCCTGTACCTGTTTATGCCGCCGCTGGAGCGCGTCGAGGATTACCTGGAGCTGGTGGCCGCCATCGAAGCCACCGCCGAAGAGCTGCATTGCCCGGTGCTGCTCGAAGGCTACGAGCCGCCGGCGGATACGCGCCTGAGCAACTTCCGCGTCACGCCGGACCCCGGCGTGATCGAGGTCAACGTGCAGCCGTCCGCCACTTGGGACGAGTTGGTGGAGCGCACCGAATTCCTCTACGAAGAGGCTCGGCAAACCCGGCTGACCACCGAGAAATTCATGATCGACGGCCGTCACACCGGCACCGGCGGCGGTAACCACTTTGTACTCGGCGGCGCGACGCCCAAGGATTCACCGTTCCTGCGCAGGCCGGATTTGCTGCGCAGTCTGATCAGCTACTGGCATAACCATCCTTCGCTGTCGTACCTGTTTTCCGGCCTGTTCATCGGCCCGACTTCCCAGGCGCCACGGGTCGACGAAGCACGCAACGATGCGCTGTACGAGCTGGAAATCGCCTTCGCGCAAATGCCCGAACCAGGCGAGGAGTGCCCGCCGTGGTTGGTGGACCGCTTGCTGCGCAACCTGCTGATCGACGTGACCGGCAACACCCATCGCGCCGAGTTCTGCATCGACAAACTCTACTCACCCGATGGCGCAACCGGCCGCCTGGGCCTGCTGGAATTGCGCGCCTTTGAAATGCCGCCCCATGCGCGCATGAGCTTGACCCAGCAGCTGTTGCTGCGCGCGTTGGTCGCGCGCTTCTGGCGTGAACCCTATGCACCGCCAAAGCTGGCGCGCTGGGGCACCGAACTGCACGACCGTTTCCTGCTGCCGCACTTTATCGAGCAGGACTTTGCCGATGTGATCGTCGAACTCAATGCCGCCGGTTACCCACTGCGCGCCGAATGGTTTGCCGCGCACCTGGAATTCCGTTTTCCCAAGGTCGGCGACTACGCAGTCAGCGGCATCGAACTGGAATTGCGCCAGGCCCTGGAACCCTGGCATGTACTCGGTGAAGAGGGCGCGGTGGGCGGCACGGTGCGCTATGTCGATTCATCGCTGGAGCGCTTGCAGGTGAAGTTGAGCGGCTTGCCGCCGCAGCGTTATCTGCTGACCTGCAATGGCATCCCGGTGCCGCTGCAACCCACCGGGCGCGTCGGCGAGTTCGTTGCCGGCGTGCGTTACCGCGCCTGGCAACCGGCCAACTGTCTGCAACCGACCATCGCGGTGCATGCGCCGTTGGTATTCGATCTGCTCGACACCTGGATGCAGCGCTCCCTGGGCGGCTGCCAGTACCACGTGGCCCATCCGGGCGGGCGCAACTACGACAGCTTGCCGGTGAATGCCAATGAAGCCGAGAGCCGGCGGATGGCGCGGTTTTTCAGGTTGGGGCATACGCCTGGGAAGCTGCAGGTACCGACGATGATCATCAACGATGAGCTACCGATGACCCTGGATTTACGGCGTTTCCCCAATAAAAATGACTGAACGCGGTTCGAAAAATGTGGGAGCTGGCTTGCCTGCGATAGCGGTGTATCAGCCAGCCAATAAGATGACTGGAAAACCGCTGTCGCAGGCAAGCCAGCTCCCACATTGGATCGCAGTAAATTTGAGTTAATCTGACTTCCCTTGCCTCTGCCGAGCGTTCCATGCCCGACTTGCTCGACCGTTACCCGCTGACCGCGGGCACTTATCACGAACTGCTCGACGACAGCGGCGCGGTGCGTGCCCATTGGCGGCGCCTGCTCGATCACCTGCAGCGCAGCACACCCGCGCAACTGGCCCAGCGCCAGGCGCTGCTGACCCGGCAGATCCAGGAAAATGGCGTGACCTACAACGTCTACGCCGACCCCAAGGGCGCCGACCGTCCGTGGGAATTGGACCTGTTGCCGCACGTACTGGCTGCCGATGAGTGGCAGCAGCTGGCAGCGGGTATCGCCCAGCGGGCGCGCCTGCTCAATGCGGTGCTGGCTGACCTCTACGGGCCGCAACGCTTGATCACCGAGGGCTTGCTGCCCGCCGAGCTGGTGTTCGGGCACAACAACTTCCTGTGGCCGTGCCAGGGCATCCAGCCGCCGGACGGCGCGTTCCTGCACCTGTATGCGGTGGATCTGGCGCGCACCCCGGATGGCCGTTGGTGGGTGACGGCCGACCGCACGCAAGCACCGTCGGGGGCCGGCTATGCCCTGGAAAACCGTACCATCGTGTCGCGGGCGTTCCCGGACCTGTACCGCGACCTGCAGGTGCAGCACCTCACCGGTTTCTTCCGCACGCTGCAGGAAACCCTGGCCCGCCAAGCGCCCGGCGATGACCAGCCGCCGCTGATCGTGCTGCTCACACCCGGGCGTTTCAACGAGAGCTATTTCGAACACCTCTACCTCGCGCGCCAGCTCGGCTACCCGCTGGTGGAGGGCGGCGACCTCACCGTGCGCGACAGCACCGTCTTCCTGAAGACCCTCAGCGGCCTGCGCCGGGTGCACGCCATCATGCGGCGCCTGGATGACGACTTCTGCGACCCGCTGGAGCTGCGTACCGACTCGGCGCTCGGCGTGCCCGGCCTGCTCGACGCCGTGCGCCAGGGCAATGTGCTGGTGGCCAATGCCCTGGGCAGCGGCGTGCTGGAGTCGCCGGGGTTGCTCGGTTTCCTGCCGAAGATCAACCAGTTCCTGTTTGGCGAAGAGCTGATCCTGCCGTCCATCGCCACCTGGTGGTGCGGTGAAGCGCCGGTGCTGGCCGAAGCCCTGGAGAAATTGCCGGAGCTGCTGATCAAGCCGGCGTTTCCGTCGCAAAGCTTCACCCCGGTATTTGGCCGCGACTTGAATGACGAGCAGCGCCAGGCCCTCGCCGAACGCATGCGCGCGCGGCCTTACGCGTATGTCGCCCAGGAGTTGGCGCAGCTGTCCCAGGCGCCGGTGTGGCACACCGTGGATGATCACCTGCAGCACCGCGCCATCGGCATGCGTGTGTATGCAGTGGCCAGTCAGGATGGCTATCGTGTGCTGCCCGGTGGCCTGACCCGCGTGGCGGCCGAAGCCGATGCCGAGGTGGTATCGATGCAACGCGGTGGCGCCAGCAAGGACACCTGGGTCCTCGGTGAACGGGCTGCCGGTGGCGAGCACTGGCGCGCGCAACGGGCGATTGGCGCGCATGATCTGGTGCGCCGCGACCCGTATCTGCCGTCACGGGTGGTGGAAAACCTGTTCTGGTTCGGGCGTTATTGCGAGCGCTGCGATGACAGTGCGCGCTGGCTGCGCATTGTGCTGGCGCGCTACGTCGATGGCGACGATCCGCTGGCACTGCAGGCCGCGGTCGAGCTGGGCGAGAACCTGCGTTTGTTGCCGGAGGAAGGCGAGTTGCCCGAGCGCCTGCTCGCGGCGTTGCTCGGCGATGACTGGCCGTCGAGCCTGCGTGCCAACCTGCAGCGCCTGCAGTGGGCGGCGTCGCAGGTGCGCGGCAAGTTGTCCCGCGAGAACTGGCAGGCCTTGGTCGAACTGCAGCGCGAAGCCTTGGAGCTGGAAAGCGAAAGCCCGGATTTTGGCGAGTTGCTGGATTTTCTCAACCGCCTGGTGATGTCCCTGGCGGCGCTGTCCGGCTTTGCGCTGGACGACATGACCCGCGATGAAGGCTGGCGCTTTTTGATGATGGGCCGGCGCATCGAGCGCCTGCAATTTCTCAGCAGCAGCCTGGCGGCATTCCTGCGCGGCGTGGCGGTGTTCGACCAGGCGGGGCTGGAGTGGTTGCTGGAGTTGGGCAACAGCAGCATCACCTATCGCTCGCGCTACCTGGCGGTGCCGCAACTGATCCCGGTGCTGGACTTGTTGCTACTGGATGAGCAGAACCCCCACGCCGTGCTGTTCCAGCTGAAACTGGTGAGCCGCACCTTGCGTCGCCTCAACGACGACTTCGGTGTGCCGCGCGAAACCGGCCTGGCGCCGTTGGTCGAGCGCCTCGCGCGTTTCGACCTGGGCTGCCTGGAAAACCCGCTGTTTGGCGAGTCCAGCGTGCGCGCCGCACTGGAGGGGCTGGCCGACCTGTTGCAGGCGGTCGCCGATGAAAGCGGGCAAGTGTCGGATCGCCTGGCGTTGCGTCACTTTGCCCATGTGGATGATGTCAGTCAGCAAACGGTGTCGGTGTGATGAGTGCGCGCTACCAGATTTTCCACGATACCCACTACCACTACGACAGCCCGGTGTCCCTGGCCCAGCAGCTGGCGCACCTGTGGCCGCGCCCCTGCGCCTGGCAGCGCTGCAGCGCGCAGCAGCTGGAGATCAGCCCGCCGCCGTCTTCGCGTCGCGATGAGCTGGACGTGTTCGGCAACCCGATCACACGGCTGGCGTTCGAGCGGCCCCATGATGAATTGCTGGTGAATGCCGGGCTCACCGTCGAAGTGCTGGCGCGGCCGACGCTGGATTTCCAGCAGTCACCGCCTTGGGACCAGACCCGTGACAGCCTGACCTACAGCAGCCAGCCGCTGTCGCCACAGCTGGTCGAGGCGTGCCGCTATCGCTTCGAATCGCCCTATGTGCACCTGAAGAAAACCTTCGTCGAGTTTTCCGAGAGCTGTTTCCCTCCCGGCAAGCCGTTGCTGTTGGGCGTGCAGGCCTTGATGGAAAAGATCTTCAGCGAATTCACCTTCGATGCCGAAGCCACCCAGGTCGCCACGCCGCTGGTGGAAGTGCTGGAGCGCCGGCGCGGCGTGTGCCAGGACTTCGCCCACCTGATGCTCGCGTGCCTGCGCTCGCGTGGCCTAGCGGCGCGGTATATCAGCGGCTACCTGTTGACCCAGCCACCGCCCGGCCAGCCACGACTGATCGGCGCCGATGCGTCACATGCGTGGGTTTCGGTGTATTGCCCGGTCGCGGGGTGGGTGGATTTTGATCCGACGAACAATGTACAGCCGGCACTGGAACACATCACCCTGGCCTGGGGCCGGGACTTTTCCGATGTATCGCCGTTGCGCGGGGTGATCCTGGGGGGAGGCAGCCATGACCCGGAAGTGCGGGTGACGGTGATGCCGCTGGAGTGAGGACCGGGCTTCTTAATTTGTGGCGAGCGGGCTTGCCCCGCGTTGGGCTGCACAGCAGCCCTGAAGCCTGAAGCTGCGGTCTATCTGAACTAACGGGGGATATATTGGGGCCGCTTCGCAGCCCAACGCGGGGCAAGCCCGCTCGCCACAACAAACCCGCTTGTCACAGCAAGTCCGATAGCCACGACAAGCCCGCTTGCGACCTGGCGCAACAGATCAATTATTCAGCCGGGTCTTTCGGTGTCTCGGTGTCGTCAGTCGCTACTTCGCCTTCGGCATCCGGGTTCAGTGCGCTGGCTTCTTCATCTGCAGCGGCTTTCTTGCGTTGCAGCTTTTCCTCTTTCTTCTGCTCCTTGGCCAAGTCTCTCTGACGTTTGGCGAAGGAGTAATTAGGTTTGGCCATGGGCGATCCTCTAGGGTCGAAGGTGAGGGTGGGCGGCGCGCAGCTGCCTTGGGCCGTCATGGTAGCAGCTTCAAGGGGCGCTTGGCCTTCACTTACCGCAGGCGTACGCGGCCAGCAGGCCGTTGAACAGGTGATTGAGGCGCATGGTTCGGACTCCAAAGGGTGATGGGCCGATCATAGGCAGGTGTCGCTACTTTAGCTGGTAGATTGTGTTGATAAGTCTGATAGCCTAAAGTTGTATACAATCTGTTGATTCAGATCATAAGAATTTACGCCTGCATGAGGCACCCTTGTCGCAATACGCGTTTTTTAACCCTGCCTTGGAGATTCACATGTTTGCCAAACTCGTTGCTGTTTCCCTGCTGACTCTGGCGAGCGGCCAGTTGCTTGCTGCAGAGTGCAAGGTCACCGTCGACTCCACTGATCAAATGTCCTTCAACACCAAGGCCATTGAAATCGACAAAAGCTGCAAGACATTCACCGTCGAGCTGACTCACTCCGGCAACCTGCCGAAAAACGTCATGGGCCACAACTGGGTGCTGAGCTCCGCCGCCGACATGCCTGGCGTCGCCAGCGACGGCATGGCTGCCGGCATCGACAAGAACTACCTGAAAGATGGCGACACCCGCATCATCGCCCACACCAAGATCATCGGTGCTGGCGAGAAAGATTCCGTGACCTTCGATGTGTCGAAACTGGCCGCCGGTACGGATTACGCGTTCTTCTGCTCGTTCCCAGGCCACATCTCGATGATGAAAGGCACTGTTGTCGTGAAGTAAGCCGACTCCGGTCGAAAAAAAAGCGCCTTTTCAGGCGCTTTTTTTGTGGGCGGTGAAAACCTGTGGCGAACGGGCTTGCTCCGCGTTGGGCTGCGAAGCGGCCCCAAAAACTGCCACATGGCTTGTGTGAATGACCGCGTTCAACTCACTGGGGCCGCTGCGCGGCCCAACGCGGGGCAAGCCCGCTCGCCACAGCGGCCCACTCACCACAGTGTTCACGGCGCGAACGGCATGACCCGCTTGTGCTCGGTCTTGCGGTAGGTGTCGCAGATGATCTTGAACGCTTCCTCACGCACCGGCTCGCCATGCAGGAACGCATCGATCTCGGCGTAGGTCACCCCATGGGAGGCTTCGTCAGGCTTGCCTGGGGACAGGTCTTCGAGGTCGGCAGTCGGGATTTTCTCGACCAGCGACTCCGGCGCACCAAAGTGCCGCGCAATCGCGCGGACCTGGTTTTTCACCAGGCCACTCAGGGGGGCGAGGTCGCAGGCGCCGTCACCAAACTTGGTGAAAAAGCCCATCACGGCTTCCGCCGCATGGTCGGTGCCGATCACCAGGCCACCGGCCGCGCCGGCGATGGTGTACTGCGCGACCATACGCATGCGCGCCTTGGTGTTGCCCAGCACGAAATCGCGGGACACCGCGGCCTTGCCTTCGAATGCCGCGACTTCATTGGCCAGCGACTTCACCGCCGGGCCGATGTTGACGGTATGGCGCTCGTCCGGCTCGATAAAGTCCACCGATGCCTGGGCGTCGATTTCATCGAACTGGGTTTCATAGGGCAGGCGCACCGCGATAAACCGGTAGGCTTCATCCCCGGTGCGGGTGCGCAGTTCCTGCATCGCGCGTTGGGCCAACAGGCCGGCGGTCAGGGAGTCGACGCCGCCGCTGATGCCCAGCACCAATGTCTTGAGCCCGGAATTGCGCAGGCAGTCCTGGATAAATGCCACACGCCTCGCAACTTCGGCTTCAAGGGCCGCCTGGTCTTTGAACGGTGCTTGGACCTTGAGCTGCTGCGCAATCTCACGCTGTACGGCTTGCATGATTCACTCCTTGCTGGAAAGGGCAGGTACTTTGAAAACGTGACGCAAATAGGCGACGAAATTCGGATCGGTGCAGTGGGTCTTGCCCGCTTCATCGGAGATTTTCGCGACGGGCTGGCCATTGCAGGCGGTCATTTTAAGCACGATGCTCATCGGTTCCACCCCTGGAATGTCACAGGTCAGGTTAGTGCCGATGCCGAAGCTCACATTGATCCGACCGCGCAGCGCACGGAAAATCTCCAGCGCCTTGGGCAACGACAGACTGTCGGAGAACACCAGGGTCTTGCTCATCGGCTCGATGCCGAGCTTGTGGTAGTGGGCGATAGCTTTTTCTGCCCACTGCACCGGGTCACCAGAGTCGTGGCGCAGGCCGTCGAAGAGCTTGGCGAAGTACAAGTCGAAGTCGCCGAGGAACGCGTCGGTGGTGATGCAATCGGTCAAGGCGATGCCCAGCAGGCCACGGTATTCGCGGACCCAGCAGTCGAGGGCGGCGATCTGGCTGTCGATCAGGCGCGGGCCCAGTTGCTGGTGGGCCATGATCCATTCATGGGCCATGGTGCCAAGCGGCTTCATATCGAACTCGCGGGCCAGGTGCACGTTGCTGGTGCCGACAAAACGCCCGGGAAAGTCATGCTTGAGCACGCTGACCACTTCTTCCTGGACCCGGTACGAAAAGCGCCGGCGCGTGCCGAAGTCGGCCACTTGCAGCTCAGACAGCTCGTCGCTGCTGGCGTTGGCGGTCAGCCAGTCGAACTTGCGGTACAGCTGCTCGCGGGCCTGTTCGAGGATCACGGTCTGGTAGCGGTAGCGGTTGCGCACTTCGCTGACGATGGCCAGCATCGGCACTTCAAACAGGATCACATGCAGCCACGGGCCGCGCAGGCGGATAAACAGCTCGCCATTCTCGATACCGGTCTGCACGTAGCGCAGGTTGAAGCGGAACAGCCCGAGGAAGCGCAGGAAATCCGGCTTCATGAAGCTGATGCGCTCCAGGAAGCCCAGTTGGTCCGGGCTCAAGCTCAACTCGGCAAGGCGCTCGATCTGGTAGCGGATCTCCGCCAGGTACGGGCGCAAGTCTTCGCTGTTACGGCAACGAAATTCCCATTCAACTTCCACGTTCGGGTAGTTGTGCAGCACCGCCTGCATCATGGTCAGCTTGTAGAAGTCGGTGTCGAGCAGGTTCTGCACGATGCGATCGGCAAACACACTCTCGCTCATAACGGGAATCTCCAGACGGGTCGGCGATCGGCGCCGACCTTTACGCACAATTAAGGAAGGGGGCTAGTGGCGCATAGACCTGTGGGGTTTTGCCAGCGTTTTTTCATCTTGGGATCTTTGTTGTGGCCACTGGCGCCTTCGCGAGCAAGCCCGCTCCCACATTTGGAATGCATTTTAAATGTGGGAGCGGGCTTGCTCGCGAAGGCGGCATGTCAGGCGACGGGGCTCAAACAGGTTCAACTTGCTCCATCATCCACTTCACAAACTCGCGCACCTTGGGCACCTCCGCCGAATGCTCCGGATAGGCCAGGTAATACGCATCCTGGCTCGGCATTGCATGCGGCCAAGGAATCACCAGCTTGCCCTCGGCCAACTCCTCCTCCACCAGAAAGCGCGGCAGCAGGGCCACGCCACAGCCCACCTGCGCGGCGCGGATGCACATATAGAACGTGTCGAAACGCGGCCCGTGGTAGCTGTGCTCGGTGTGGAAACCTTGGCTCGCGAACCAGTCGTGCCAGCCCTGGGGCCGCGAGGCGTTCTGCAGCAACACCAGCTCGCTGAGTTGGGTCGGGTCGGTGAAGGGCTGGACTGGCAGGCTCTCCGGCGCGCACACCGGTACCAGTTCTTCGCTGAACAGCTTCAGGCTCTCGGTGCCAGGGCGTGAGCCCTGGCCGAAGTAGAAGGCCATGTCGGCCTTGCCTTGCAGCAACTCGTCCGGCTCCTGCTCGTTGCACAGGTCCAGGTGGATCTGCGGGTGACGCAGGCGCCAGCCCTTGAGGCGCGGCACCAGCCAGCGGGCGCCGAACGTGTACGGCGTGGACACACGCAGCACTTCGGTCTCGCCGCCGTAGGAGCGCAGGTAGTGCGTGGACATCTCCACCTGCGTAAGGATCTTGCGCACTTCCACCAGGTACAGGTCGCCCGCCGGGGTCATCTGCAAGCGGCGGCGCACGCGGCGAAACAGCAGGTGCTGCAGCAGTTCTTCGAGCTGCGCCACTTGTTTGCTCACCGCGCTTTGCGTGAGGTTCAGCTCCTCGGCGGCACGGGTGAAGCTCAGGTGGCGGGTGGCGGCTTCGAAACACTGCAGGGCGGTGATCGAGGGCAAATGTCTTTTGTTCAGCACGGCACGCCTCTTTTTATTCTTTGCATGAATAAACGGAATGATATCTCGCCTAATCGTCGTTTGTTGGCAAGTCTTGGGCCAGCTACAAATAAGCCCAGGATCGCCGTGTGGGCCGCGGCGCAATTTTTCTGTCTGCAGATTGAAGGAGTGACCCATGGTTGCTGCATTGCTTGATCGTCTCGGGGTAAACCCGGCGCTGTACCAGGCGGGTAAACAACCCGTGCATTCGCCGATTGATGGCAGCCGTATCGGCAGTGTGCACTGGGAGGGCGCCGCCGAGGTGGAGCAGCAGGTCAGTCGCGCCGAGCATGCATTCGAGGCCTGGCGCAAAGTGCCGGCACCGCGTCGTGGTGAGCTGGTGCGCCAGTTCGGCGACGTGCTGCGCGAATACAAGGCCGACCTTGGCGAACTCGTCTCGTGGGAAGCCGGCAAGATCACCCAGGAAGGTCTGGGCGAAGTGCAGGAAATGATCGACATCTGCGACTTCGCCGTCGGCCTGTCCCGCCAGCTGTATGGCCTGACCATCGCCTCCGAGCGCCCCGGCCATCACATGCGTGAGACCTGGCACCCGCTGGGCGTGGTTGGCGTGATCAGCGCCTTCAACTTCCCGGTGGCGGTGTGGGCGTGGAACACCACCCTGGCGCTGGTGTGTGGCAACGCGGTGATCTGGAAACCTTCGGAAAAGACCCCGCTCACCGCCCTGGCCTGCCAGGCGCTGTTCGAGCGCGTGCTGAAAAAATTCACTGACGCCCCGCAATACCTCAGCCAAGTCATCATCGGCGGCCGCGATGCGGGCGCCGCGCTGGTGGACGACCCGCGCGTGGCCCTGATCAGCGCCACCGGCAGCACGCGCATGGGCCGTGAAGTCGCCCCGAAAGTCGCCGCGCGTTTCGCGCGCAGCATCCTCGAACTGGGCGGCAACAACGCGATGATCCTCGGCCCGAGCGCCGACCTGGACATGGCCGTACGCGCCATCCTGTTCAGTGCGGTGGGCACCGCCGGCCAGCGGTGCACCACACTGCGCCGCCTGATCGCGCACGAGTCGGTCAAGGCAGAAATCGTCACCCGTCTCAAGGCCGCCTATTCCAAGGTGCGCATCGGCCACCCGCTGGAAGGCAACCTGATCGGTCCGCTGATCGACAAGCACGGCTTCGACAACATGCAGGACGCCCTGGAGCAAGCCCTGAGCGAAGGCGGCAAGGTATTCGGCGGCAAGCGCCAGCTGGAAGACACCTTCCCCAACGCCTACTACGTGTCGCCGGCGATTGTGGAAATGCCCGAGCAAAGCGACGTGGTGTGCACCGAAACCTTCGCGCCGATTCTGTACGTGGTCGGCTACACCGACTTCGCCGAAGCCCTGCGCCTGAACAACGCCGTGCCGCAAGGCTTGTCGTCGTGCATCTTCACCACCGACGTGCGTGAAGCCGAGCAGTTCATGTCGGCGGTGGGCAGCGACTGCGGGATCGCCAACGTCAACATCGGCCCGAGTGGTGCGGAAATCGGCGGTGCGTTTGGCGGTGAGAAAGAGACCGGCGGCGGACGTGAGTCGGGTTCGGATGCGTGGCGCGGGTATATGCGTCGCCAGACCAATACCGTGAACTACTCGCTGGAATTGCCGCTGGCCCAAGGCATTACTTTCGACTAAATACCTGTCGGAATGCGGAAAAAATGTGGGAGCGGGCTTGCTCGCGAATGCGGTGGATCAGCTGTATATCTGTTGACTGATCCACCGCTTTCGCGAGCAAGCCCGCTCCCACAGTTGATTGGATTACCAAGTCGAAACTGAATTTAGATGTTTGTTAGGTCTCATCGGAGTCTGGCAATGGCATTGCGCGAAACATGTTTGTGGGAACACCTCACCCCCGGCCGGCCGGAGCGTGCGGCGCTGGCGGGCGAGGTCAAGGTGGATGTGTGCGTGATCGGCGCCGGGATCACCGGTTTGTCGGCCGCCATTCACTTGCTGGAACAAGGCAAAAGTGTCGCCGTACTCGAGGCCCATCGCACCGGCCACGGCGGTTCGGGGCGCAACGTCGGGCTGGTGAATGCCGGCATGTGGATTCCACCGGACGAGATCGAAGCCGGTTTCGGCGAGGCGGTGGGCAGCCAGCTCAACCGCATGTTGGGCGCCGCGCCGTCGCTGGTGTTCAGCCTGATCGACAAATACAACATCGATTGCCAATTGCGCCGCGAGGGCACTTTGCACATGGCGCACAACGCCCGGGGCGAGGCGGATCTGCGCAGTCGCGAAGAGCAGTGGAAGCGCCGTGGGGCGCCGGTCGAATTACTCACCGGCCAGGCCTGCGAGCAAGCCACCGGCACCCAGAAGATCGCCGCCGCCCTGCTGGATAGACGCGCCGGCACCCTCAACCCGATGGCCTACACCAGTGGCCTGGCCACTGCGGCGGCGGGTTTGGGCGGACAACTGTTCGACCATTCCCCCGTCACCCAACTGGAGCGCCAAGGCGCGCATTGGTCGGTGCAGACCGCCAACGGTGCGGTGCAGGCTGCACAGGTGGTGATCGCATCCAACGCCTACACCGAAGGCGAATGGACCGAACTGCGCCGCAACTTTTTCCCCGGTTATTACTACCAAGTGGCCTCGGCGCCCCTCACCGACGACGCCGCCAAGCAAATCCTGCCCGGCGGCCAGGGTTCCTGGGACACGCGCCAGGTATTGAGCAGCATCCGCCGCGATGCCGATGGCCGCCTGTTGCTCGGCAGCCTGGGCAACGGGAACCAGAAACCGGCCTGGTTCCTCAAGGCGTGGGCCGATCGGGTGCAGCAGCATTACTTCCCGTACCTCAAATCGGTGCAGTGGGAGTACACCTGGACCGGCTGCATCGCCTTCACCCCGGATCACCTGATGCGCCTGTTCGAACCGGCCCCTGGCCTTGTGGCAGTAACGGGCTATAACGGGCGCGGCGTGACCACCGGCAGTGTGGTCGGCAAGGCGTTTGCCGATTACCTGTGTCACCAGAATCCCCAGGCCTTGCCGATTCCGTTCGCGCCCATGCAACCGCTGGCCGGAGTGGGCCTGCGCAGTTGCCTGTATGAAGCCGGATTCTCGCTGTATCACGCCGGACAATGCCTGAGGATCGTGATCTGATCAGCGAAATACTGCTCAGAAGCCTGCATTTTCTTAGCAGGCTACTAATCTGTATTGGTGCAAGTCGTAGCAATCACGCACTGTAAATGTGCAGTTCCGTTACGCACGTTGTTACAGGTGCAGGAACTGTCGTTTATCCGTCTGGTTGCAGGTGCGACCTGCCAAGGTTGTACTTTTTCGATCCACCGGTTGCACCTCTTGACGCTAGAGGGTTGCACGTCCTGGCAAAAGGAGTCGAAACGCCAGCAATCCCAATGACACCGTGTCTTTTTGAAGAATAAAAACGTAATGGCACGCGCCTTGCTCTGGGCTTTCAGTGAAAGGTTTGAATGCAAGTTGTCGTGCCAAAAATCAAAAATATCGGAGCACCACTCATGTCCCAGACGTTTTACAAGAAAGGTTTTCTGGCCCTCGCCGTTGCAGCGGCGCTGGGTGTTTCTGCGTTTGTTCAAGCTGATGTGAAGATTGGCGTGGCGGGGCCGATGACGGGCGCCAACGCCGCTTTCGGTGAGCAGTACATGAAGGGTGCCCAGGCGGCAGCCGATGTGGTCAACAAGGCCGGTGGCATCAACGGCGAGAAAATCGTGCTGGTCGCCGGCGACGACGCCTGCGAACCCAAGCAAGCCGTAGCCGTGGCCAACCGCCTGGCAGACCAGGACAAAGTCATCGGCGTGGTCGGGCACTTCTGCTCGTCCAACACCATCCCGGCGTCCGAGGTGTATGACGAGGCGGGCATCATCGCGATCACCCCAGGCTCCACCAACCCACAAGTGACCGAACGCGGCCTGGGCGCCATGTTCCGTATGTGCGGGCGTGACGACCAGCAAGGCATCGTCGCCGGCGACTACATCGTCGACGTGCTCAAGGGCAAGAAAGTCGCGGTTATCAACGACAAGGACACCTACGGCAAAGGCCTGGCCGACGCCACTGCGGCGCAGTTGACCAAGCGCGGCGTCAAGCCGGTGCTGGAAGAAGGCCTGACCCGTGGCGAGAAAGACTTCAGCGCCCTGGTCACCAAGATCCGTTCCACCGGTGCTGACGTCGTGTACTTCGGCGGCCTGCACCCGGAAGCCGGTCCTCTGGTTCGCCAGATCCGTGAAGCCGGCCTCAAGGACGTGAAGTTCATGTCCGATGACGGCGTGGTTACCGACGAACTGGTCGCGACCGCTGGTGGCAAGCAGTACGTGGATGGCGTCTACATGACCTTTGGCGCCGACCCGCGCCTGCTGCCGGACAGCAAGGCCGTGGTTGAAGAGTTCCGCAAAAACGGCACCGAGCCAGAAGGCTACACCCTGTACGCCTACGCCTCGATCCAGGCCCTGGCCGCTGGCTTCAATGGCGCCAAGTCCAACAAGGGCGAAGACGCCGCCAAGTGGCTCAAGGCGCACCCGGTGAAAACCGTGATGGGTGAAAAAGCCTGGGACGCGAAGGGTGACCTGAAAGTCTCCGACTACGTGGTTTACCAGTGGGACAAAGACGGTAAATACCATCAGCTGGAAAAACAGAAGTAAGGCTGGGCACCACAGATCCACTGTGGGAGCGGGCTTGCTCGCGAAAGCGATCTGTCAGCAGTCGATGTGTTGACTGACCCGCCGCCTTCGCGAGCAAGCCCGCTCCCACAGGGAATGGTGCTGTGATGGATATCTGTTTTTTCCTCCAAGAAGAGCCGCACACCGGCAACTGGCGGGTGTGCAGTCTCTCACCGCGTGAGATTGCGTTATGGATGGTATTTTCCTGCAGCAACTGGTCAACGGCCTGACCCTCGGGTCGGTCTATGGCCTGATCGCCATCGGCTACACAATGGTCTATGGCATCATTGGCATGATCAACTTCGCCCATGGCGAGGTTTATATGATTTCCGCTTACCTCGCGGCGATCAGTCTGGCACTGCTGGCTTACTTCGGCATCGAATCCTTCCCGCTGCTCATTCTCGGCACCTTGATCTTCACCGTGGTCGTCACCGGCGTGTACGGTTGGGTCATCGAGCGTGTCGCCTACAAACCGCTGCGCAACTCCACCCGACTGGCTCCGCTGATCAGCGCCATCGGGATCTCCCTGATCCTGCAGAACTACGCGCAGATCGCCCAGGGTGCCAAGCAACAAGGTATTCCCACCCTGCTGGCCGGGGCCTGGCGTGTCGACATCGGCAGCGGGTTCGTCCAGCTCACGTACACCAAGGTCTTCATCCTCGTGGCGGCGTTTGCCGGCATGGCGCTGCTCACCTACATCATCAAGTACACCAAGCTCGGCCGCATGTGCCGCGCCACCCAGCAAGACCGCAAGATGGCCTCGATCCTGGGCATCAACACCGACCGCGTGATCTCCTATGTGTTTGTCATCGGTGCCGCCATGGCGGCCCTGGCCGGTGTGCTGATCACCCTCAACTACGGCACGTTCGACTTCTATGCCGGCTTCATCATCGGCATCAAGGCGTTTACCGCAGCGGTACTCGGCGGCATCGGCTCCCTGCCTGGGGCGATGCTGGGCGGGATCATCCTGGGTATTTCCGAGTCGCTGTTCTCGGGGTTGATCAACTCTGACTACAAAGACGTGTTCAGTTTCTCCCTGCTGGTGGTGATTCTGATTTTCCGTCCCCAGGGCCTGCTTGGTCGCCCACTCGTGGCGAAGGTGTAAACATGTCTGCTGCCAAACCCATCGATATCAAGAAAAGTGTGGTCGATACGGTCCTTGCCGGGCTGATCTCGTTGATCGTGTTCGGTCCGATCGTCGGCGTGGTCCTCGACGGCTACAGCTTCAACCTGGAACCGGCCCGCGTGGCCCTGCTGGTCGCCATCGTGATGGTCGGCCGCTTTGCCATGAGCCTGTTCCTGCAGACCCCCAAGGGCCTGAAGATCCTGCAGGGCTTCGAAAGCAGTGGCTCCGGCGTGCACGTGCTGCCACCGGACTACAAGTCGCGGCTGCGCTGGATCATCCCGGTGCTGATCGTGATCGCCATCGTGTTCCCGATCTTCGCCAACAAGTACCTGCTGACCGTGGTGATCCTCGGCCTGATCTACGTGTTGCTCGGCCTGGGCCTGAACATCGTGGTCGGCCTGGCCGGCCTGCTCGACCTCGGTTACGTAGCGTTCTACGCCATCGGCGCCTACGGCCTGGCGCTGGGTTATCAATACCTCGGCCTGGGTTTCTGGACGGTGCTGCCGCTGGCGGCCATCTGTGCGGCGCTGGCGGGGTGCATACTCGGGTTCCCGGTGTTGCGAATGCACGGCGATTATCTTGCCATCGTGACCCTGGGCTTCGGTGAAATCATCCGCCTGGTGCTCAACAACTGGCTGTCGTTCACCGGTGGCCCGAACGGTATGCCGGTGCCGTCGCCGACCTTCCTGGGCCTGGAGTTCGGGCGCAAGGCGAAGGACGGTGGGATTCCATTCCACGAATTCTTCGGCATCGACTACAACCCCAATATCAAATTCCTGTTCATCTACATCGTGCTGTTCCTGGTGGTGCTGGCCGTGCTGTACATCAAGCATCGCCTGACCCGCATGCCGGTCGGTCGCGCCTGGGAAGCCTTGCGCGAAGATGAGATCGCCTGCCGCTCCATGGGCCTGAACCACGTGCTGGTCAAACTCTCGGCGTTCACCATCGGCGCTTCCACCGCCGGTCTGGCCGGGGTGTTCTTTGCCAGTTACCAGGGCTTCGTCAACCCGTCCTCGTTCACCTTCTTCGAGTCGGCGCTGATCCTCGCCATCGTGGTGTTGGGCGGCATGGGCTCGACGGTCGGCGTGGTGATTGCGGCGTTCGTCTTGACCGTCGCGCCTGAACTGCTGCGCAGCTTCAGCGAATACCGCGTGCTGCTGTTTGGCGTGCTGATGGTGGTGATGATGATCTGGCGACCGCGCGGCCTGATCCGGATCAGCCGCACCGGTGTGACGCCACGCAAGGGGGTAGCGCCATGAGCAAGGAAGTCGTCCTCTCCGTGGAACACCTGATGATGCACTTCGGTGGCATCAAGGCCTTGAGCGACGTGAGCCTCAAGGTCGAACGCAACTCGATCTTCGCCCTGATCGGCCCTAACGGCGCGGGCAAGACCACCGTGTTCAACTGCCTCACCGGCTTCTACAAAGCCAGCGGCGGCAAGATCGAACTGAACATTCGCGGCAAGCAGACCAACGTGATCCAGTTGCTGGGTGAGCGTTTCAAGGCGGTCGACTTCGTGTCGCCGAAAAGCTTCTTCAGCCGGGTGTTCTACAAGATGTTCGGCGGCACCCACCTGGTCAACCGTGCCGGCCTGGCCCGTACCTTCCAGAACATTCGCCTGTTCAAGGAAATGTCGGTGCTGGAAAACCTGCTGGTCGCCCAGCACATGTGGGTCAACCGCAACATGCTCGCGGGCATCCTCAACACCAAGGGCTATCGCAAGGCCGAGAGCGATGCGCTCGACCATGCCTTCTACTGGCTCGAGGTGGTCGACCTGGTGGACTGCGCCAACCGCCTGGCTGGCGAGCTTTCCTACGGCCAGCAGCGCCGCCTGGAAATCGCCCGGGCCATGTGCACCCGGCCGCAGATCATCTGCCTGGACGAACCGGCAGCGGGCCTCAACCCGCAGGAAACCGAAGCCCTCAGCGCGATGATTCGCCTGCTGCGCGACGAACACGACCTCACGGTGGTGCTGATCGAACACGACATGGGCATGGTGATGAGTATTTCCGACCACATCGTGGTGCTGGACCACGGCAACGTGATTGCCGAGGGTGGGCCGGATGCGATCCGCAACGACCCGAAAGTGATTGCCGCCTACCTGGGCGCAGACGAAGAGGAGCTGGTATGAGTACACCTATCCTCGAAATGAAGGACCTGGACGTGTTCTACGGCCCGATCCAGGCCCTGAAAAAAGTCTCGCTGCACATCAATGAAGGCGAAACCGTCAGCCTGATCGGTTCCAACGGCGCGGGTAAATCCACGCTGCTGATGTCGATCTTCGGCCAGCCTCGGGCCGAGTCGGGGCAGATCATCTACAACGGCGTCGACATCACCCACAAGTCGTCCCACTACATCGCTTCCAACGGCATTGCGCAGTCGCCGGAAGGGCGGCGGGTGTTCCCCGACATGACCGTCGAGGAAAACCTGCTGATGGGCACCATCCCGATTGGCGACAAGTTTGCCACGGAGGACATGCAGCGCATGTTCGAGCTGTTCCCACGGCTCAAGGAGCGGCGCAACCAGCGCGCGATGACCATGTCCGGTGGTGAGCAGCAAATGCTCGCCATCGCCCGCGCGCTGATGAGCCGGCCCAAGCTGTTGCTGCTGGACGAACCGAGCCTGGGCCTGGCGCCGATCGTGGTGAAGCAGATCTTCGCCACGCTGCGCGAGCTGGCTTCCACCGGGATGACCATCTTCCTGGTGGAGCAGAACGCCAACCATGCGTTGCGCCTGTCGGACCGTGCGTATGTGATGGTCAACGGCGAGATTCGCCTGACCGGCACCGGTAAGGAATTGCTGGTGAATGAAGAGGTGCGCAACGCCTACCTGGGTGGGCACTGATCTAAAAGCTTGATGCAGTAACCCATGTGGGAACCGGCTTTATGTGGGAGCTGGCTTGCCTGCGATGCGAACACCTCGGTCTGTCAGGCAAACCGAGGTGAAGCTATCGCGGGCAAGCCCGGCTCCCACATAAAGCCGGTTCCCACATTTGTTTTTGGGGTGTCCACAGGCTCCCCGCCAAATTGTGGAAAACAAATCTGGCCTCCTCTGAAAGCGCGACATATAGCCGCCGCAAATCCCTGTTTTGTCACAGTTTTGACTTGTCCCCATCCGCTGTGGAACCGGCTGTGGGTAACGTGGGTGTAGCTCGCTGAAGGCCTTTATTTACGTGGCTTGCAGCATGGCGGTTGTTTTTTGACCAGCGGCTTTTTGCGGACTGGACGAGGCCTTTGTCAACCTGTTTAAAGACACAGGTATATGACCGAAATATGTCCCTCCGGCCTGTGGATAAGTCTGTGACTAAACTCTGGAAAGACTGCCGCAGAGGCCGGAATGACTGGCCTGGAGCCATCGTCTGGATTTTCTGCGGGGTCATGGGCCTACATACGCCCCGGCCAAGGTCAAGCAAAAAACTTTCTAAAACCGCCTGCAGGCCTTGTACACAGCGGCTTCGGGTGTTTTGCACTTGCCCCCAAAGACTGTGGGCGCAGTTGTGGATAACCTGCGCGCATATGGCTGCAGGCCACGGTTTATATGGCGTTGCTCGTAATGGTCAAAAAATGATCAGCTGTACAAGAAGGTGAGTGCATAGCGGTTGCCGCCACCGCGGCGTACGGGCATTCTGCTGGCAACTTTTTTCCCCGATCACCGCAAGGAGAACACCATGTCCAACACGCTGTTTATTACTGGCGCAACCTCAGGTTTTGGCGAGGCCTGTGCCCGTCGTTTTGCCGAAGCCGGCTGGAAACTGGTGCTCACCGGTCGTCGTGCCGACCGTTTGAATGCGTTGGTCGAAGAGCTTTCCAAGCAGACCGAAGTGCATGGCCTGGTGGTGGACGTCCGTGACCGCAAGGGCATGGAAGACGCGATCGCCAATCTGCCAGCGTCGTTCGCCACCTTGCGTGGACTGATCAACAACGCCGGCCTGGCCGTGGGCACCGATCCTGCGCCCAAGTGCAGCCTCGACGATTGGGAAACCATGGTCGACACCAACATCAAGGGCCTGCTGACCACCACCAGCCTGCTGCTGCCGCGCCTGATCGCCCATGGCCGTGGCGCCGGGATCATCAACCTGGGCTCCATCGCCGGCAGCTACCCGTACCCGGGCAGCCACGTGTATGGCGGCTCCAAGGCGTTCGTGAAGCAGTTCTCGCTAAACCTGCGTTGCGACCTGCAAGGTACCGGCGTGCGTGTGACCAACATCGAGCCAGGCCTGTGCGAAAGCGAGTTCTCGCTGGTGCGCTTCGGCGGCGACCAGGCGCGCTATGACGCCACCTATGCCGGTGCCGAGCCGATCCAGCCGCAGGACATTGCCGACACCATCTTCTGGGTGCTGAACACGCCTGCGCACGTCAACATCAACCGCCTGGAGTTGATGCCGGTGAGCCAGACCTGGGCTGGGTTTGCCATCGAGCGAGGCGCCAAGTAAGGCATTGATTCGAGTCGCCGGCAAACCGGTTCCTGCAGGTGGTCATATGTAGGCGCCGGCTTGCCGGCGATGGCGGCAAATCGGCCAAAACACGACATAAGGTACACTCCACCCCTGAAAACCCCTCCGCAGTGTGCGGTTTATAGGTTTTGACAGGAGGAAATGTGAGTAACCGAGGTGAGCAGGCACTGCTCAAACAATCGACTATCCTGATGTTCGCCGTGGCGATCGCCGGGATTGTCACGGGTGTGGTATCTGGCGCCCAATCCATTTTATTCGACGGCTTTTTCTCGCTGATCGCCACCGCCATCAAGGTGTTGATGCTGATCACGGCCAAGCTGATCGCCAAGAAAAGCAACGAACGCTTCCAGTTCGGCTATTGGCACCTGGAACCCATGGTGCTGCTGATCGAAGGCAGTTTCCTGTTGCTGATCGCCATCTACGCGTTTCTCAACGGTGTGTTCGGCATCATCAATGGCGGGCGCGAGATCGAGTTGGGCCTGGTGATCATCTACGCGGCGGTGTTTACCGTTGTCGAGTTCGCTTATTTCTTCTACGTGCGCTACCGCAACCGTACGCTCAAATCGTCACTGATCCAGTTCGACAACATCAGTTGGCTGGTGGACGCGATGCTGTCGGTGGGTTTGCTGATCAGCTTCCTGGCTGCACTGCTGCTCAAGTCCCAGGGCTATGGCGAATGGGCGGTGTATGTCGACCCGTTGATCCTGATCCTGCTGGCCCTGAGCATGCTGGCGCCGGCGCTGAAGATTTTGCGCCCGGCATTGCGCGAGGTGCTGGGTATTGCGCCGGATCATCTGGACGACAAAGTGCGTGAAGTGATGGACGCGGCCCAGGCCCGGCATGGTTTCGACGACTACGTGTCCTACGTGCAAAAGCACGGACGCGCACGGTTTATCGAGATTCATGTGGTATTGCCGGCGGATTACCCGGTGGGCAATGTCGCCACGCTGGATGCGCTGCGTGAAGAGATATCCACAGGGCTGGGCAAGCCGGATGCGGCGCGTTGGCTGACGATCAGTTTTACCGGGGATCGCAAGTGGATTGCGTGATAGTCAGGTAGACCGAGGTGAGGTTTTCGCGAGCAAGCCCGCTCCCACATTTAACCGCGTCCTGCCTTTGGAATGCGATCAAATGTGGGAGCGGGCTTGCTCGCGAAGAGGCCCATGAGGTCAGCCCAAATGCTGGACCAACCCCTGATAGCAGGTCGCCAAATGATAAGGCGTGGTAGACGGCATATCCCGCCGACTGACCTCGCCATGGGCATCCAGGCATTCATTCCAGCCTTTGGCATGCAGGAATTTTTGCTGCAGCGCCAGCAATTGACGCTGCAGCACGGCTTCACTGTTCGGCCGCAAGGTCAGTGCCCGCAGGTATTCGGCCTGTGCCCAGATACGCTGGGTGCTATCACGCACGCTACCGTCCAGGGCCAGCATGCCGCTGACCGCGCCACTGCTGTTATCCACACCCTTCTGTTCGGCGTAGGCAAATGCGCGCGTCAACGACGCATGCAGCGGCGTGCCGCGCAGCACTGGCGATGACTCCAGCAAAAAGAACCATTCGAACTGGTGGCCGGGCTCAAACCAGTTATCCACAGCGCCCAGCGGTTTTTCCAGCATCACGCCGTGCTCGGGGGCAATGAAGCGCTTCTGCATCGCGTTGGCCAAGTCCAGCAGGGCGTCTTGCGTGATCGGGTCTTCACGCACGGCCAGCGTCGCGAGGAAACCCTCGGCGAGGTGCATCAGCGGGTTTTGCAGTGGGCCGGACTTGAGGGATGACCAGTTGCGCTCCAGCACGGCTTCGTAGAGGCCGTCGCCGCTGGCGAACCGACTGGCGACCACTTCCAGGGCTGCGTCGAGCACCGACTCCACCAGTGGCTCACGCACCTTGGCCCAGTAGTGCGCACAGGCAAAGATGATGAACGCGTGGGTGTAGAGGTCTTTGCGCTTGTCCAGCGGCTGGCCGGCGGGGTCGATGCTGTAGAACCAGCCGCCGTGCTCGGCGTCGTGGAAATGCCGTTGCAGCGAACGGAACAGCGCCGCTGCGCGCTCTTCGGCGAAGGCCGCGCCGGGCTCGCCGATCAGGCTGGCAAACAGGTACAACTGCCGGGCGCAGGCCATGGCGCGGTAGCGTTGCGGGGGCAAGGGGCGGTGATCGGCGTCCAGCGCCTCAAAGGGCAATGCCAACTCGGCGTTCCAGCCCGGGCCTTGCCAGAGCGGCACGATCAGGCTGTGGAAGTGCGTGAGCACGGTGTTCAAGGAGGGGTGGGAAGCGCTGGGCATTGGCTGGCGTCGTCACGGCAGGGGTGTTTGCCGCGCATGGTAGCAGGCTTGGGATCTATGGTGTTTGCGCTGGCGCTATCGCGGGCAAGCCCGCTCCCACATTTGGGTGTGTGAAACCGGTCAAATGTGGGCGGCTGGCTTGCCTGCGATGTGGCCCTTATCGGCGCGACAACACTCACCCCGCCAACAACCACACCCCAGTCGCCGCCGAAGCCGCGCCGGCAATCCGCACCAACGGCGCCGCCGCTGCCGGCAGGAAGCGCACTACCGCATACCCGGCCGCGTGCAACACCGCCGTTGCGCCGACAAAGCCCGCGGCATAGGCCCAAGGGCTGGACATGTCCGGCAACTCCAGGCCGTGGGCCACGCCGTGGAACAGCGCAAACAACGCCGTGGCAGCCACGGCCACGAACAGCGGTGGACGCACCGCCAGCGCCACTGCCAGGCCCAGGGCCAACACCGAGGCGGCAATCCCGCTTTCCAGGGCCGGCAGTTCCAGCCCTTCAAAGCCCAGCACGCCGCCGATCAGCATGGTGCCGACAAAGGTGCACGGCAGGGCCCAGCGCGCGGCGCCTTTTTGTTGGGCCGCCCACAGGCCGACCGCAACCATCGCCAGCAAGTGGTCGATGCCGCTGAGGGGATGGCTGATACCGGCCACCAGGCCGTTGTCGCCGTGGCCCGGGTGAGCGAAGGCCAGGGCAGGGGCGAGCAGCAGGGCGGCAGCTGCGAGGAGTTTGTTGAGGCTCATGGACAGGTTCCTTGTGGGTTGATCAGGCGGCGGTCAGCAGGCCCTGGCGTTCGATGAAGGCGACGATGTCGGCCAGGCCGACGCCGGTTTTCTGGTTGCTGAACACAAAGGGTTTACCGTTGCGCATGCGCTGGGTGTCGCTGTTCATCAGCTCCAGCGAGGCGCCGACCATCGGCGCGAGGTCGATCTTGTTGATCACCAGCAGGTCGGATTTGCAAATGCCAGGCCCGCCTTTGCGCGGCAGCTTGTCGCCGGCGGACACATCGATCACGTAGATGGTCAGGTCCGACAGTTCCGGGCTGAAGGTGGCCGAGAGGTTGTCGCCACCGGACTCCACCAGGATCAGGTCCAGGCCGGGGAAGCGGCGGTTGAGCTGGTCCACCGCTTCCAGGTTGATCGAGGCGTCTTCACGGATCGCCGTGTGCGGGCAGCCACCGGTTTCCACGCCGATGATGCGCTCCGGCGCCAGCGCCTGGTTGCGCACCAGGAAGTCGGCGTCTTCGCGGGTGTAGATGTCGTTGGTGACGACGGCCAGGTTATAGCGGTCGCGCAGCGCGAGGCACAGGGCCAGGGTCAGGGCCGTTTTGCCGGAGCCCACCGGGCCGCCGATACCGACGCGCAGGGGTTGTGTGTTCATGTGCTTCTCCACAGTAAAAGGCCTCAGGAACGAAACAGTCGGCTGTACTGGCGCTCATGGGCCATGCACGCCAGGGACAGGCCGAAAGCGGCGCTGCCGAAATGGTTGGGGGCGATATGGCTGGCGTCCTGCTGGGCCTGTTGCAGCAGCGGCAGCAGTTCGCTGGTCAAGCGCTGCGCGGCTTGCTGGCCCAGCGGCAGGGTTTTCATCAATACGGCCAACTGGTTTTCCAGCCAGCTCCAGAGCCAGGCGGCGAGGGCATCGTCAGGGCTGATAGTCCAGGCCCGCGCCGCCAGCGCCCAGCCCAGGGCCAGGTGCGGCTCTGGCTGGCGGGCGAGGAAATCCTCGGCGGGTTGGTCGAGTTCCGGCAGGCCATTGAGCAGTTGTTGCAGGGAGTAGCCCATCTGCCGGCTCTCCTGGTACAGCTCGCGGGTTTCTCGGCTGGCGCGGTGCTCTTCGCACAATTGGGTCAGGCGCGGCCAATCGAGTTCGGCAGCGGCGCGGCAATGGGCGAGCAAGAGAGGCGCTTCAAAGCGTGCCAGGTTGAGCAGCAGTTGGTCGCTGATCCAGCGCCGCGCACTGGCCGCGTCGTTGACGCGACCGTTCTCCACGGCCATTTCCAGGCCCTGGGAATAGCTGTAGCCCCCAATCGGCAATTGCGGACTGGCCAGACGCAGCAGCGCCCAGGCTGGGTTCATGGACGCACGCCGAACTGGTGCAACTTGGGCGGGTAGTTGAAATCTTCATCGCCATGCCGCGAATGATGGTGGCCACCGCCGTAGGCACCGTGCTCCGGTTGGAAGGGTGCCTCGATGGTCTCGGTGTGGGCGCCCAGTTGCTCCAGCATGGCCTTGAGCACGTAGTCATCGAGCAGGCGCAACCAACCGTCCCCCACTTGCAACGCCACATGCCGGTTGCCCAGGTGATAGGCGGCGCGGGTCAGTTCGAAGGCGCTGCTGCAGGTGACGTGAAGCAGTTGTTCAGGTCGTGCAACGACGCGTACGACGCGTCCGTCTTCGGCCTGCAGGCATTCGCCATCGTGCAGCGGCGGCTGGCCACGCTCCAGGAACAGGCCGACATCTTCACCGTCGGCACTGAAACAGCGCAGGCGGCTTTTGCTGCGTGCTTCGAAATTCAGCAGCAACTCGGCGGCCCAGAGGGCTTGGGGGGCGATTCGGCGGTGGATCACCAGCATCAGGAAGCTTCCAGCAATGAGCGATGAGAGTGCTAGAGCAAGGGGCTTGCCAACCCCGGTGAAGGGTAGGAATTGCTTGTAGGCAGTGTAGTAGTGCTACTAAAGAGGGCGTAGGAAGTTTCTAGTGGTGAACCAAAGTGGTGCGCGCGGAAGTAGGGCGCACCTGTCATGGGCGTTTTAGGACTATTCCTACAAGTGATGCGGATTCGGCGTTCAAAACGTTACGCACTGTTTCTTTAGGCTGTGCGCCGTGTTTATCCCATTGCGACGTTCATCATGTTCAAGTCATTTTTTTGTTTAGTGATTGTCAGTCTGTCTCTCGCCATTTCGTCTGCGTCGGCCAATCTACAGCCACGCCCTTTGTTCACTGCGTCCTTTAAAGAAGCGTCCATTGAGGATGTGGTTGACCGTGCCCTCCAATTGCTCGGCACACCTTACAAATGGGGCGGTGCCTCGGCGGAGCAGGGCTTCGATTGCAGCAGCTTCCTGGTGTACCTGTTCAAGACCGAAGCCAATATCCAGATTCCGCGCACCACGCTGGCAATGCATCGATCAACGGCGGCGACCATCAAGCGCCATGCACTCAAGCCTGGCGACGCGGTGTTTTTCAAAGGTAATGGGCGCGGCCAGGTCAGCCATGTGGGGCTGTACATCGGTGACGGCAAGTTCATTCATTCGCCGCGCGCCGGCAAAAACGTGCGTATCGATTCGCTGAGCAATTCGTACTGGAACAAGCACTACACCACCGCGAAGCGTTTTCACCCGGCGGGGTAAGGCGCTTATTCGGTGCTGCCCAGGCCCTGCCAATGCTTCAGGCCGATAAAGATAAAGCGCAATTGCTGGGTGATTTTCGCCTGGGGCGTGAGGTGGGCAGGCAGCGCCTGGGCGGGCGGGTCGATGATGTCGGGGAGGGTGGCGAACACACTTTTGACGATCAGGTCGGCCATCACGTGCAGGCCTTCGGCATCCAGGTGTTGCAGCTTGGGCATCAGCGTCAGGTCGGCCGCCAGGTCGCGGGTGATGTCTTCGCGCAAGGCGCCGATGGCCTGGCGCACGGCAAGGCAGCCGCCGTATTGCTCGCGGGCCAGGAACAGGAATTGCGAACGGTTGGCCGAGACCACGTCGAGAAAGATCCGCACGGAGGCATCAATAATGCCGCCCATCACGAATTCGTTGTGGCGCACCAGGCGAATCGTGGCGCGAAAAGTCTGGCCCACTTCACTGACCAATACCAGTCCGAGCTGGTCCATATCGGCAAAATGACGATAGAAACCGGTAGGCACGATGCCGGCCGTCTTCGCCACTTCACGCAGGCTCAGGCTGCCAAACCCACGGCCACACTCCATCAGATGGCGGGCTGCGTCCATCAGGGCGAGGCGGGTCTGTTGCTTCTGTTCGGCGCGGGGCAGCATTGGCGGGCGGGCTTTTGTCGACAAGTACAGCGCTGCACTCTAGCAAAACAGCTTCGCTGGCGTCGAACTTGACGGGGCAGGCGGGGTGACAGGTGCTATGAAAAGTCAAAAGCCCGATCGGCTGATCGGGCTTTTTTCAGGGCCACCACGGGGTTAGCTCTGTGCTTGATGCAGTTCTTGCAGACGGTCCGAGCCGCCTTCGGCAACGCCTTCAGTGTAAGCGCGTTTGTTGGCTTGTTCAGAACCACCTTCGACCAGGCCTTTCTGTTCCAGGCGATCACGGCCACCTTCAGCAACACCTTCGGTGTAGGCGCGTTTGTTGGCCTGTTCCGAACCGTTTTCAGCGACGCCGCCTTTGGCGTAGTCACGATTCTCTTCTTCTTGCGAACCGCTGCGAGCCAGGGTCTGGCTGGATTGAACGGCTTGAGCTTTGTTCTGTGGGGTTGCCTGTTCGGCTGCTGGCAGGGCAAAGGCACTGGAAGCAAGGACAGACAGCAGGACGGTAGCGAGTACTTGGCGTTTCATGATGGGTTGCTCCTTGGGAGGGCGATAAAGTGGGTACAGGGCTAATGCTACTCTTGATAAGTCGATATAAAAGTTCATAAACACAATGGTAATAATCAACAGAATTGATTGTTCGCCAGAGCCGCTCTAGAACGGGCCTCTCAAGCACGCGCTTTTGCACCGAGGTGGGTATTTTCGACACGAACATGGGTAACAATGGTGCGCCCGTTGATGATCGAATCTGTCCGGTCGATCAGGAAAATGGCTTTTTGCGACTAAATCCGCGATCGAGTTAAACCCCCGCGCGGTTTGCCAGTCGTAGCCTTATGAGCTGTAGTTCAGCTATTCGTGTTGAGGAGTCCTGTGCAATGACGCGCACTCGTAAAATTGTCGCCTGGAGCTGCGCCAGCTTCGTTCTGTTAATCGCCATCCTGGTGCTGGTCCTGGTGTTTTTTGACTGGAACCGCATCAAGCCGCCCCTCAATGCCAAGGTTTCCGAAGAGTTGCATCGCCCGTTTGCCATCAACGGCAACCTGGCCGTGGTGTGGGCGCGTGAGCCCGACGAAGGCGGCTGGCGTGCCTGGGTGCCATGGCCCCATGTGATTGCCGAAGACCTGACCCTGGGCAATCCCGATTGGTCGAAACAGCCGCAAATGGTCACGTTGAAGAAGGTCGAGCTGCGCATTTCGCCGCTGGCGCTGCTGGTGCAGCGCGTGGTGATCCCGCGCATCGACCTCACCGAGCCGAGTGCCCAGTTGCAGCGCCTGGCCGACGGCCGCGCCAACTGGACATTCAAGTTCGACCCCAAGGACCCCAACGCCGAACCCTCCAGTTGGGTGGTGGACATTGGCGCCATCGGCTTCGACAAGGGCCACGTCACCCTCGACGACCAGACCCTCAAGACCCAGCTCGACGTGATCATCGACCCCTTGGGCAAGCCGATTCCGTTTGGCGAAATCGTCGGCGACGCCGATGCCAAGAAGGCCCTGGAAAAAGGCTCGGCACCGCAGGACTACGCGTTCGGCCTCAAGGTCAAAGGCCAGTACCATGGCCAGAAACTCGACGGCAGCGGCAAAATCGGTGGCCTGCTGGCCCTGCAGGACGCGGCCAAGCCATTCCCGCTGCAGGCCCAGGTCAAGATCGCCGACACCAGCATCGCGCTGGCCGGCACCCTGACCGACCCGCTGAACCTCGGCGCCCTCGACCTGCGCCTGAAACTCTCCGGCACCAGCCTGGGCAACCTGTACCCGCTGACGGGCGTGACCCTGCCGGACTCGCCGGCCTACGCCACTGACGGGCACTTGATCGCCAAACTGCACGAGCCGACGGGTGCGTCTTTCCGGTACGAAAACTTCAACGGCAAGATCGGTGACAGTGACATCCACGGCAACCTCGGCTACGTCGCCAGCCAGCCACGGCCCAAGCTCAGCGGCGCGCTGGTGTCCAATCAATTGCTGATGACCGACCTCGCGCCCCTGATCGGCGCCGACTCCAACGCCAAGCAAAAGGCCCGGGGCGGCGAAAGCAAACAACCGGCGACCAAAGTGCTGCCGGTGGAAGAGTTCCGCACCGAGCGCTGGCGCGACATGGATGCCGATGTGGAATTCACCGGCAAGCGCATCGTGCACAGTGCCGATCTGCCGTTCACCGACCTCTACACCCACCTGATCCTCAACGACGGCGAACTGAGCCTGGAACCCCTGCGTTTCGGCGTGGCCGGCGGCAAGCTGGACGCGCAGATCCGTCTGAATGGCCGCACTACGCCAATGGAGGGCCGTGCCCGGCTCACTGCGCGCAACTTCAAGCTCAAGCAGCTGTTCCCGACCTTCGAACCGATGAAAACCAGCTTTGGTGAACTCAACGGCGACGCGGATATTTCCGGGCGCGGCAACTCCGTGGCGGCGCTGCTGGGCACCTCGAACGGTGACCTGAAAATGCTCATCAACGATGGCGCCATCAGCCGCAGCCTGATGGAAATCGCCGGGCTCAACGTCGGCAACTACGTGGTGGGCCGCCTGTTTGGCGACAAGGAAGTGAAGATCAATTGCGCGGCGGCGGACTTCGGCATCAAGACTGGCCTGGCGACTACGCGGCTGTTTGTGTTCGATACCGAGAACGCCATCATCTACATCGATGGCACGGCGAACATGGCCACCGAGCAGCTCGACCTCACCATCACGCCGGAATCCAAGGGCTTCCGCCTGTTCTCCCTGCGTTCCCCGCTGTACGTCAACGGCCCGTTCATCAAGCCGAATGCCGGGGTGAAAGCCATCCCATTGGCGCTGCGTGGTGCGGGCATGGTCGCCCTGGGCGTGATCGCCGGCCCGGCTGCCGGGTTGCTGGCGCTGGTCGCCCCCAGCGGCGATGAGCCGAACCAATGTGCACCATTGCTCCAGCAGATGAAGGAAGGCAAGGCGCCGAAGACCGTGAAAGGCTGATCCGACACAAAAAAACAGGAGCCGGCTTGCCGGCGATGAGGCCTTGGTTCTCGGTGGAGAGCTTGAGGCCATCATCGCCGGCAAGCCGGCTCCTACAGGGTGTTGCGGGGGTTACAGGCTTTCGAGGATGTCAGCCATGTCGTCTGCGTGCTCTTCTTCCTGAGCCAGGATCTCTTCAAACAGACGGCGGGTGGTCGGGTCCTTGTCGCCGATGTACTGGATGATTTCACGGTAGCTGTCCACCGCGATCCGCTCGGCCACCAGGTCTTCGTAGACCATTTCCTTCAAGCTGTTACCCGCCACGTATTGGGCGTGGGAGTTCTTCGACAGCAGGTCCGGGTTGAACTCCGGTTCGCCACCCAGTTGCACGATGCGCTCGGCGAGTTTGTCGGCGTGTTCGGCTTCCTGGGTCGCGTGCTCGAGGAATTCCTCGGCGGCGATCTGGGCCTTGACGCCGCTGGCCATGAAGTAGTGGCGCTTGTAGCGCAGCACGCACACCAGTTCTGTGGCCAACGAGGCGTTGAGCAGGCGAATGATCTCTTCGCGGTCGGCGTCGTAACCCTCGGTCACGGCACCGTTTTCGACGTTCTGGCGGGCGCGGCTGCGCAGGGTCGCAACGTCAGTCAAGTTTGCTTCAGTCATCTCAATCTCCTGGTGCTAATCCGGTTTTACGCCACGCTCTACCGGCGTGATCGCTCCAAGTTGTGAGTCCTGCGTGACGCAAAAAGTTTTATCGGATTTCAATGGGCGTCGAGCATTTGCAAACGATCGCCTGTTCATGGGGCGGTCATGTCATTTGGTCTAGGATGGTTCAATCACCCTTCAGACCAGGATGTCAGCGTCATGCCCCAACCGCTCGCCACGCGTTATCCCCTGGTGCTGGTCCCCGGCATGCTCGGCTTCGTGCGCGTGGGGTTGTTTCCCTATTGGTACGGCATTGTCCCGGCGCTGCGGGCCGGTGGCGCGCAGGTGTTTGCCGTGCAGGTGGCGCCGCTGGATTCCAGCGAGGTGCGCGGTGAGCAACTGCTGACGCAAATCGAGCAGATTCGCCGTGACACCGGTGCCGACAAGGTCAACCTGATCGGCCATAGCCAGGGCGCCCTTACCGCCCGCTATGCGGCGGCCAAGCGCCCTGACTGGGTGGCGTCGGTGACGTCGGTGGCCGGGCCCAATCAGGGTTCGGAACTGGCGGACCATATCCACCTTCATTACCCGGCCGAGAGTGTGAAAGGGCGGATCATGAGCGCGCTGTTCCATCTGGTTGCCTGGGTGATGGGCGTGCTGGAAACCGGCTATCGCGGGCCGCGCTTCAAGGCTGATCTGCAGGCCTCGCACCATTCCCTGACCAGCGCCGGCGTGGCCCTGTTCAATCGCCAGTATCCCCAGGGGTTGCCCGACACTTGGGGTGGGCACGGCGCCGAGGTGGTCAATGGCGTGCGCTATTACTCGTGGTCCGGCACTTTACAGCCGGGCAAGACCGATCGCGGGCGCAACTTGCTGGACGGCACGAACCGCAGTTGCCGCTTGTTCGCTCGCAGTTTTGTGCGAGAAAAGGGTCAGTGTGACGGCATGGTCGGGCGCTACAGTTCGCATTTGGGGCGGGTGATCGGCGATGACTATGCGTTGGACCACTTCGACATCGTCAACCAGTCCATGGGGCTGGTGGGCAAGGGCGCGGAGCCGATCCGCTTGTTCGTCGAGCATGCGCAGCGATTGAAAGCCGACGGGGTTTAGCCGACCCAATCGCGTAATCGTTTATCGCGCCAAGCCAGCACCCACCAAGCAACGCGGTTCACTGTGGGAGCGGGCTTGCCCGCGATAGCGAGGGCTCAGGCCGCGCTGGCCTCGCGGCGCACCGGCGTGGTCCAACGCTCCGACAAGATCACCCCGCCCAACGTCAGCAAGCCACCCACCAGGTGATACAGCGCCAACTGCTCCTTCAACACCACGGCTGCAATCAGCGCGGTGATCAGCGGCAGCAGATTGAAAAACAATGTGGTGCGGCTTGGCCCCAGGGTCTTGACCGAATGCATCCACGCCAACGGCGCGAGCATCGACGCCAGCAAGCACGCGTACAGTACCAGCGGGATGTTCGCCCAGCCCAGGCCCGCTTTCGCCGAAAACAGGAACAGCGGAAACAGCACCACCACCGCCACCAGCACCTGCAGATAGAGAAGCACCAACGGCGGCAGGCGCAGCTGCCATTTTTTCAGCAGGGTGCTGTAGACCGCATAGGCCAGGGTGGCCACCAGCATCATGCCGTCGCCGAGGTTCACGCCGTGCTGCAGCAGCGCGCCGAGGCTGCCGGCCGAGACCACCACGACCACGCCGGCAAATGACAGCACGGCACCGGTGAGGGCGCCGAAGGTCAGGCGCTGGCCGAGGCTGATGATGGCGGCGGTCAATGCCATCAACGGCATCAGCGAGAGGATGATGCCCATGTTGGTGGCGCTGGTCAGCGTGGCGGCGTAATAGGCCAGGCTCTGGTACACGGCCATGCCCAGCACGCCGAGGATGAAAACCTTGCCCAGGTTCGGGCGGATCATCGACCAGTTGGCAATCACCGGCTTGAGCATGAACGGGGTAAACAGCAGCGCTGCGAGCAACCAGCGATAAAAGCCGATTTCTGCAGGGAAAATCGAGCCCACGGCCAACTTGTTGACCACGGTGTTGCCGGCCCAGATAAAGATAGCCAGCAGCGGATACGCGTATTGCATCGAAAGAAACCAAGTGTGTTGATGAGGCAGGATTATCCCCTTGTCTGGATCGAAGCCTATACTGCGATCCAGACAACCTGCGCCTGTATCCAGACAATATGCCCAGACACATCGTCCGCCTCGCCGATTTCGCCCGGCTGCCCAGCCCGGTGTACTTTCGCTACTCCGATTTTGCCCCGGATACCGAGTGCACGCCGCACCAGCACTTGTGGGGTTCGCTGGATTATTCGGCGAGTGGGGTAATGCGCATGGAAGTGGCCGGCAGCCGCTTCATGTCGCCGCCGCAGTATGCGGTCTGGGTGCCGCCGCAGACCGAGCACAGCTCCTACAACGCCCACGCGATCATCTACCACTCGGTGGGCCTGGCCCCGGAGCTGTGCGAGCAACTGCCGAAGCACCCCTGCACCTTGGCGATCAGCGACATTCTCAAGGCGATCCTCAAGGATTTTGCCCAGCGTGATGTGAATAACCCTCAGAGCGACGCCGACCGCCGTCTGGCTGACGTGGTGGTGGATCAACTCAGGCAGGCGCCGATTCACGATTGCTTCCTGCCCTACGCGCGTCACCCCGGGCTGCTCGGCGTACTCGAAGGCATGCAGGCCGACCCCGGCGACAATCGTCCCCTGGCGCACTGGGCCGAGCAGGTGCATGTCAGCGAGCGCACCCTGGCGCGGCAATTTGTGCGTGAGTTGGGCATGAGTTTCGGCGAATGGCGCCAGCGCCTGCGTTATCTCGCCGCCATCGAAGCCCTCGACAGCGAGCGCAGCGTGCAACATGTGGCCTTCGACCTGGGCTACAGCACCGCCTCGGCCTTCATCGCCATGTTCCAGCGCCATGCCGGCTGCACGCCGGAGCAGTACCGGCGGACAAATATCCGCGGCCGGTGAAGATGTAACAGGCTTTGACTACACTCCTCGGTAGGCCGTGCCCCCCGGCACGGTAACAGGGAGAAAACTCCATGAAGATGCTGCGTATTCCGCTGTTGATGATGGGCCTGCTGCTGTGTTCCCAGGGTTTTGCCGCCACTGCCCAGCAAAATAAAATGACCACCTGCAATGCCGACGCCACCACCAAGGCGCTCAAAGGCGATGAACGCAAAGCCTTTATGAGTACGTGTCTCAAGGCGGCTCCCGCCGCCAACGACGCCAAGACCCTGACGCCCCAGCAGCAGAAGATGAAAGACTGCAATGCCGACGCCAAGACCAAAGCCTTGACCGGCGACGCGCGCAAAACCTTTATGAGCACCTGCCTGAAGAAATAATAGCCCCAGGCCATAGAAGGCTGCGACACTCGCACACAGCCCCCTGTAGGTGCTGGCTTGCCAGCGAAAAAGCGGGAACGCTCACGCGTTTATCCAGACTAAACGCGGTGCCCTTGCGTTTTTCGCCGGCAAGCCGGCTCCTACAACATCCTTTAACGCCGTTCGTTTTGAGGCTGTATGCCAACGTTTTCTCAGCGTCACGTGTTGTTGCTGGTCAGTTGCGTCATCATTTTCGGTGGATTATTGCTGGTCCTGCCGCTGAAGCTGCTGCCCAGCCTGTTGGCCGGCCTGCTGGTGTATGAACTGGTCAACATGCTCACCCCGCAGTTGCAGCGGCTGATCGAAGGCCGGCGCGCGCGCTGGTTGGCCGTGGCCTTGCTCGGCACCTTGATTGTCAGCGTGCTGACCCTGATCTTCGCCGGCGCCATCAGCTTCCTGCTCCACGAAGCAGAAAATCCCGGGGCGTCCCTCGACAAGTTCATGGGTGTGGTCGACCGCGCGCGCGGCCAGCTGCCGCCCTTCCTCGATGCCTACTTGCCCGCTAGCGCCGCCGAGTTCCGCGTGGCCATCGGTGATTGGCTGAGCAAACACCTGAGCGAACTGCAGTTGGTCGGCAAAGACGCCGCGCACATGTTCGTCACCCTGCTGATCGGCATGGTGCTCGGCGCGATCATCGCGCTGCAGCGCGTGCCCGACCTTACCAAGCGCAAGCCGCTCGCCGCTGCGCTGTTCGACCGCCTGCACTTGCTGGTCCAGGCCTTTCGCAACATCGTCTTCGCCCAGATCAAAATCGCCGCGCTGAACACGGCCTTTACCGCGATCTTCCTGGCCGTGGTGCTGCCGCTGTGTGGCATTCACCTGCCGCTGACCAAGACCCTGATCGTGCTGACCTTCCTGCTCGGCCTGCTGCCGGTGATCGGCAACCTGATGTCCAACACGCTGATCACTATCGTCGCGCTGTCGTTGTCGATCTGGGTGGCGGTGGCGGCGCTGGGCTACCTGATCGTGATCCACAAGGTCGAGTATTTCCTCAACGCGCGCATTGTCGGCGGGCAGATCAGTGCCAAATCGTGGGAATTGCTCCTGGCGATGCTGGTGTTTGAAGCCGCGTTTGGCTTGCCGGGCGTGGTGGCGGGGCCGATCTACTACGCGTATTTGAAGAGCGAGTTGAAGCTCGCTGGCATGGTTTGATGCAATAACGAGAACGTTAAAGGGACTTAAGGGGAAACAAGCAGTGAGCGACAATCTCTATGCTCCGCCAACGGCGGAGCTGACCGACACAGCGCGGCCGTCAGCCGAGTTTTACGTCATTTCCAAAAAGAAATTGCTGATCCTGAGCCTGCTCAGTTTTGGGCTTTACACCTATGTCTGGGCGTATAAAAACTGGAGCTTGTACAAGCAGGCCAACCAGGCCGATATGTTGCCAGTGGCGCGCGCGTTCTTTTTTATTTTCTTTATCCACAAGCTCTATCGCCTGGCCTACCGGCGCATAGTCGAGAGCGGCCGCAAGTTCGACTTCGATTTTGAGCAGTGGGCGACGGTTTTCGTGGTGCTGACGGTGGGCGCCAATATGTTCGACGCGGCGGCGGCGCGGATCGAGGCGTGGTCTGCGTATAAGAACCTGACGATGCTGGCGATTCCGATCTGTGCCTACATCCTGCAGCAGTCCCAAGGCCTGATCAATTTTGCCGCGGGGGATCCTGACGGCGAGAGCAATGATCGTTTCAGCCCATGGAACTACCTGGTGATCGTGCCGGGGGTGGTGGTCTGGGGTCTGACGTTTCTGGGGCTGTGGTCGATTTATTTTCGCTAGGGCGGGTGGGCGTCTCCTGTTATGAGTGGGCTTTTTTGTGGCGAGCGGGCTTGCCCCGCGTTGGGCTGCGAAGCAGCCCCAAAACCATCATCCCAGGCATACCTGAAACACCGCATTCATCCTTGATGGGGCTGCTTCGCAGCCCAACGCGGGGCAAGCCCGCTCGCCACAAGAAGCCCGGCAGCCACAATAAGCTCATCAGCCACATCAAGCCTGGCAGCCACAATAAGCTCATCAGCCACATCAAGCCTGGCAGCCACAATAAGCTCATCAGCCACATCAAGCCCGGCAGCCACAACAAGCCCATCAGCTACATCAAGCCCGGCAGCCACAATAAGCTCATCAGCCACATCAAGCCCGGCAGCCACAACAAGCCCATCAGCCATATCAAGCCTGGCAGCCACAATAAGCTCATCAGCCATATCAAACCCTGCAGGTCACAGGAGACTTTGTTTGGCTCATCAAGCCCTGCAGGCCACAAGAGGCTCTGGTTGCCTCAAGCCTCCTCTGGCCAGCGTCTCGCTCAACTGCCGTAGCGCTTGCTTGCCTCGATCGCCAGGCCGCTGCCGATGCTGCCGAAGATGTTGCCTTCCACGTGCCGTGCATTCGGCAGCATTGCCGAGATGCTGTGGCGCAGGGCCGGGATGCCGCTCGAACCGCCGGTGAAGAACACCGTGTCCACTTGGGCAACGTCCACCGAGGCGTCGGCCAGCAATTGCGTGACGCTGTTGCGCACGCGCTCCAGCAGGCCGTCGATGGCCGCCTCGAACAGGCTGCGGCTCAGGTTCACGCTCAAGCCCGGTTCAACCCGGTCGAGCAGTACGTGGCGGCTGTCTTCGTGGGTCAGCTGGATCTTGGTTTCTTCCACTTCCATCGCCAGCCAGTGGCCGGCGCGCTGTTCGATCAGCTTGAACAGGCGGTCGATGCCGCCGGTGTCTTCGATGTCGTAGCGCATGCTGCCCAGGGCCAGCTGGGATTTCTGCGAGTACACCGAGTTGATGGTGTGCCAGGTCGCCAGGTTCATGTGGTGGCTGGTGGGCATGTATGCACCGCTTTTCATGCGGCTGCCGTAGCCGAACAGCGGCATCATGCCGGCCAGCGACAGTTGCTTGTCGAAGTCGGTCCCGCCGATGTGCACACCGCCGGTGGCGAGGATATCGTCGTGGCGGTTGTCGTTGTGACGGCGGTCCGGTGACAGGCGCACCAGCGAGAAGTCGGACGTACCGCCGCCGATGTCGACGATCAGCACCAACTCTTCCTTCTCGATGGTCGACTCGTAGTCGAAGGCCGCGGCGATCGGTTCGTACTGGAACGAGATGTCCTTGAAGCCGATCTTGCGCGCTACATCCACCAGGGTGTTTTCGGCTTCCTGGTCGGCCATCGGGTCGTCATCGACGAAGAACACCGGACGTCCCAGCACCACTTCCTCGAACTCGCGGCCGGCGGTGGTCTCGGCACGGCTCTTGAGTTGGCCGATAAACAGCGCCAGCAGGTCGGTGAACGGCATGGCCGTGCCCAATACGCTGGTGTCGTGCTTGATCAGCTTGGAACCCAGCAGGCTCTTGAGCGAGCGCATCAGCCGGCCTTCGTAGTTTTCCAGGTACTCGTGCAGGGCCAGGCGACCGTAGACCGGGCGGCGCTCCTCGAAGTTGAAGAACACCACCGATGGCAACGTGATCTTGTCGTCCTCCAGCGCGATAAGCGTCTCCTCGCCGGGGCGGATCCAGCCGACGGTGGAGTTGGACGTGCCAAAGTCGATGCCGCAGGCACGGGCTGGGGATGGGTTTTTCATGTCTATCGGGTTCCGGTTGAAAAACGGCCGCGCAGTGTATGCCAGTCGCAAAGGAATGCGTAGGCCGACTATCCGTTAAATGGTGCTTGAAAGTACGCGTTTCGCCCCCACATCTTGTGCATACGGCTAGCGCCGATAACACTTTGACGCACCCCCAGGCCACAGCACTCAACAGGTGCAATGCAGCGCACGTTGTGCCCCGGGCTGTGCGATCTCGATTAAGGATGGTGAACCGCCGATGGATTTCAAAGACTACTACAAGATTCTGGGTGTCGAGCCGAGCGCCGATGACAAGGAAATCAAGGCCGCCTATCGCAAGCTCGCACGCAAATACCACCCGGATGTCAGCAAGGAAAAAGACGCCGAAGCCAAGTTCAAGGACGCGTCCGAAGCCTATGAAGCGCTTAAAAGCGCGGATAAGCGCGCGGAATACGACGAACTGCGCAAATACGGCCAACATGGCCAGCCATTCCAGGGGCCACCGGGCTGGCAGAGCCGTGGCGGCTTTGGTGGCGGCCAGGACGCGGGCGACTTCTCGGACTTCTTCAGTTCGATCTTCGGCTCGCGTGGCGATGCCTTCGGAGGCGGCCAGCGCCGTCCTGCCGGGCGTAAAGGCCAGGACGTGGAGATGCAGCTGTCGGTGTTCCTCGAGGAGACGCTGTCGACCGAGTCCAAGCAGATCAGCTTCCAGGTGCCGCAATACGACGCCTCGGGCCGGCATGTCAGCAACACCACCAAGAGCCTGAACGTGAAGATCCCTGCCGGCGTGACCGACGGCGAGCGCATCCGCCTCAAGGGCCAGGGCGCACCGGGCATCGGCGGCGGGCCGAATGGCGACCTGTACCTGATCATCAAGTTTGCGCCGCACCCCAAGTTCGAGGTGGATGGCGAGAACCTGATCATCAACCTGCCCCTGGCGCCATGGGAATTGGCGTTGGGCACGGAAGTGGCGGTGCCGACCCTGACCGGCAAGATCAACCTCAAGGTGCCGGCCGGCAGCCAGAACGGCCAGCGCATGCGCGCCAAGGGCCATGGCTTGCTGAACAAGGCCGGGCAGCGCGGCTTCCTTTACGTGCAGCTCAAGGCGGTGATGCCACCGGCAGGCGATGACGAGGTGAAAGCGTTGTGGCAGGCGTTGGCGCAGAAAGCTGCCTTCGATCCTCGCGCCAATTTCTGACGCGCCCTTGCAGGAGCCCGACTTGCCGGCGAAAGCGCTCTAGAGGCCGCTATCGCCGGCAAGCCGGGCTCCTGCACGATTCGGGGGTCAGAACAGGAAATACCGCTGCGCCATCGGCAACACGTCCGCCGGCTCGCACCACAGCAACACCCCATCGGCCTTGACCTGGTAGGTCTGCGGATCCACCTCGATATCCGGCAGGTAATCGTTGTGGATCAGGTCGGTTTTCTGCACGTCGCGACAGCCCTTCACAACCCCAATCTGTTTCTTCAGGCCCAGCGCTTCCGGCAGGCCTGCGTCCATCGCTGCCTGGCTGATAAAGGTCAGGCTGGTGGCGTGCAACGAGCTGCCGAAACTCGCGAACATCGGGCGGTAGTGCACCGGTTGCGGGGTCGGGATCGAGGCGTTGGCGTCGCCCATCAGGCTGGAGGCAATCGCACCACCCTTGAGGATCAGGGTCGGCTTGATGCCGAAGAACGCCGGGCGCCAGAGCACCAGGTCAGCCCATTTGCCGACTTCGATGGAGCCGACGATATGGCTGATGCCATGGGTGATCGCCGGGTTGATGGTGTACTTGGCGATGTAGCGCTTGGCGCGGAAGTTATCGTTGCCCGGACCGTCGCCGGGAAGGGCGCCGCGCTGTTTTTTCATCTTGTCGGCGGTCTGCCAGGTGCGCGTGATGACCTCGCCGACACGGCCCATGGCCTGGCTGTCGGAGCTGATCATCGAGAAGGCGCCGAGGTCGTGCAGGATGTCTTCGGCGGCGATGGTTTCGCGGCGGATGCGGCTTTCGGCGAAGGCCACGTCTTCGGCAATGCTCGGGTCCAGGTGATGGCAGACCATCAACATATCCAGGTGTTCGTCGATGGTATTGCGCGTGAACGGCCGCGTCGGGTTGGTGGAACTGGGCAGCACGTTGGCAAAGCCGCAGGCCTTGATGATGTCCGGCGCATGGCCGCCACCGGCACCTTCGGTGTGATAGGTGTGGATGGTGCGGCCCTTCAGCGCGGCCAGGGTGGTTTCGACGAAGCCCGACTCGTTGAGGGTGTCGCTGTGGATCGCCACTTGCACGTCGTACTGGTCGGCGACGCTCAGGCAGTTGTCGATGCTGGCGGGCGTGGTGCCCCAGTCTTCATGCAGCTTCAAGCCGATGGCGCCGGCCTTGACCTGTTCGATCAGCGGCTCCGGCAGGCTGGCGTTGCCCTTGCCGGTCAAGCCGATGTTCATCGGGAACGAGTCGCTGGCCTGCAGCATGCGCGCCAGGTGCCACGGACCCGAAGTGCAGGTGGTGGCGTTGGTGCCGGTGGCCGGGCCGGTGCCGCCGCCGATCATGGTGGTGACGCCGCTGGTCAGCGCTTCTTCGATCTGCTGCGGGCAGATGAAATGCACATGGGAGTCGATGCCGCCGGCAGTGAGGATCATGCCTTCGCCAGCGATCACTTCGGTGCTGGCGCCGATGGCCATGGTCACACCGGGTTGGATATCCGGGTTGCCGGCCTTGCCGATGGCATGGATGCGGCCATTCTTGAGGCCCACATCGGCCTTGACGATGCCCCAGTGGTCGATGATCAGCGCGTTGGTGATCAGGGTATCGACGACCTCGTGGGCGAGCAGTTGGCTCTGGCCCTGGCCATCGCGGATCACCTTGCCGCCGCCGAATTTCACTTCTTCGCCGTAGACGGTGAAGTCCTGCTCCACTTCGACGAACAGCTCGGTGTCGGCCAGGCGGACCTTGTCGCCGACGGTGGGGCCGTACATGTCGGCGTAGGCTTGTCTGGAAATCTTCATGTGATTGCCTTGGGAATTAAGTGAATGTGGGATCGCGCGCTCGCTTTCGCCGGCTTCCCGGCGATGGGGCCTAGAGGTCGCCCATGATCCGCCCGGCAAAACCAAATACCCGGCGTCCGCCGCTCAAATCGACCAGTTCGATTTCACGGCTTTGCCCAGGCTCGAACCGCACCGCCGTGCCCGCTGGAATATTCAGGCGCATGCCGCGACTCAATGCGCGGTCGAAGGTCAGTGCGTCGTTGGTCTCGAAAAAGTGGTAATGCGAACCCACCTGGATCGGGCGGTCGCCGCTGTTGGCCACGCTCAGGGTGACGGTGCGGCGGCCGACATTGAGTTCGATCTCGCCAGGCTGGATCTGATATTCGCCAGGAATCATGCAGGTTGCCCCAAGGTCTTGAAGTAGATGGCGGTCGGGGTGTAGCGCCCGTCCGGGCTTTGGCAGTAGTCGGGCAGTTCGCCGATCTTGGTGTAGCGCAGGGACTGGTAGAAGGCCTCGGCGCCCGAGCCGGCTTCGGTGTCCAGGTACAGCAGGCCGCGCTTGTGCTGGCGCGCGGCGAGTTCCAGGGTGTTCATCAACTGTTGGCCCAGGCCATGGCGTCGCGCGCTGCTGTGCACCAGCAGTTTTTGCACCTCGGCGCGGTTCAGGCCGTTGGCTTTCAGGCACAGCGCCAATTGCACGCTGGCGATCACCTGTTCGTCGCGCACCACCACCCACAGCAGCAGGCTGGTGTCTTCGATGCTGGCGCGCACGCCTTGCAAATAGTCGCGGGCCTGGGCTTCATCGAAGTCGGCCATGAAACCCACCGACGCGCCGTGCTTGACTGCGTCGAGCAACAGCTCCACCAAGCCCTGGCGGTAGTGGGCAAAACTTTCAGCATTGACTCGACGCAGATGGGTCGCGCTCATCGATCTCACTCCTTGGGCGGTTGCGCGCCCGGATTCAATGTCAGTTGCATAAAGGTCAGGTCCAGCCAGCGGCCGAACTTGATGCCCACCTGGGGCATCTGCCCGGTGGTGATGAAGCCCAGGCGTTCATGCAGGCGGATCGAGGCCTGGTTGCCGCTTTCGATGGCGGCGACCATCACGTGTTTGCCACAGCCGCGCGCGCGTTCGATCAGGGCTTGCATCAGCAGGGGGCCAAGGCCTTTGCCGCGCTGGTCATTGCGCACATACACCGAGTGTTCGACGCTGTAGCGAAAGCCTTCGAAGGGACGCCAGTCGCCGAACGAGGCGTAGCCGATCACTTCATCATTTTCCACCGCGACCAGGATCGGATAGGCCTGGGCCTGGCGCGAACTGAACCAGGCCTGGCGGTTGCCGAGGTCCACCGGTTGTTCGTTCCAGATCGCCGTGGTGTTGAGCACCGCGTCGTTGTAGATATCGCGAATCGCCGGCAGGTCGGCGTGCACGGCGTCACGCAGGGAGATGGACATGCTCGGTCCCTCAAGCAATCGGTTGGTGGACGGTGACCAGCTTGGTGCCGTCCGGGAACGTGGCTTCCACCTGGATATCCGGGATCATTTCCGGGATGCCTTCCATCACTTGCTCACGGCTCAGCAGGGTGGTGCCGTAATGCATCAGGTCGGCCACGGTGCGGCCATCGCGGGCGCCTTCCATCAGGGCGGCGGAAATATAGGCGATGGTTTCCGGGTAGTTGAGCTTCACCCCGCGCGCCAGGCGGCGCTCGGCCACCAGGCCGGCGGTAAAGATCAGCAGCTTGTCTTTTTCCCGTGGGGTCAGATCCATGGTTCAAGGTCCTTCAAAACGTTATTCATAAAAACACCGTAGATCCCTGTGCGAAACCTTCGTGACTGAGTCACCGCGATCGCCGGCAAGCCGGCTCCTGCAGGCGAATCTTCATGTGCTCCAGATTCTCGGTGAAACGGCTTCACGGCCCAGCACCGCCGGGCGTAACAGTTTCCATAAATCAATCAACCAGCCCCGCGCCAACAGCGCTTCACTGGCCAGGCAGCGGGCGACCAGCAAACCGGGCAGTTGGGTCAGGTCGCCGCGCACGGCGTGGGGCAGGGCGCGGCACTGTTCGAGTAGTTGCGGTTCGATCTCGGCGGTCAGCAACAGCGTGGCGAACACCGGTTGGCCGTCGAGGCCGATGGGCGAGTCGAGCAAACCGTCGGCGCCCACAATGCGCTGGCGCTCATGCCAGAGCAACTGGCCGTCGCGGCGGATATCCAGGTGCGATTGGAAGTGGCCGAGGTCGAAACGCTCGCCACTGGCCGGGCGACCGAGGGCAATGACGTCCCAGTAGAACAGCCGCGCATCGCCGTGCAGCTGGATGCGCGTGGTGAGCTCGGCCTGGGCGGCGCTGAACACGATGGTTTCCTGGGGCAGCCACTCCAGGGTCGCGCCGGCTTCCACGGTCAAGTCCAGTTGCTGAAACGCCGGGCCGCTGGCGCGGTACCACTTGGCCGCGCCGGGGCTGGTCAATTGGGCCCAGGCGCCTGTGCCGACATGCGCGCTGATGTCCAGGCGATCACCACCGGCAATCCCGCCGGGTGGGTGCACGATGATGTGCTGGCACACCTCGGGGCCTTCGGCATACAGGTGCTTCTGCACCCGCAGCGGGCCGAGATGGCGGCGCATTACCGGGCGCGTGGTGTCGCCGAAACGTGCGTAGCCGAGTTCCAGCTCGGCGTGCCAGCTGGGGGTGAACAGAGCGGGGGAGACGGGCAGGTTCATGGTTGAGTGCTTATCATCAGGACGCTACAGATTAGATGGTAACCAAGCCGCGTACACCTTCACGCTCCATATTTTCGCCACGGCCCTGCTGGACGATTTCACCCCGCGACATCACCAGGTACTGGTCGGCCAGCTCGGCGGCGAAGTCGTAGAACTGCTCCACCAGCAGGATGGCCATGTCGCCGCGTGCGGCCAGTTTCTTGATCACTGCGCCGATCTCCTTGATCACCGATGGCTGGATGCCTTCGGTGGGTTCATCGAGGATCAGCAGGCGCGGACGGCTGGCCAGGGCGCGGCCAATCGCCAACTGTTGCTGCTGGCCGCCGGACAGGTCACCGCCGCGCCGGTGCTTCATTTGCAGCAACACCGGGAACAGTTCGTAGATAAAGGCCGGTACTTCCTTGGCCTCGGCACCGGGAAACCGCGACAAGCCCATCAGCAGGTTTTCTTCCACCGTCAGCCGCCCGAAAATCTCCCGACCCTGCGGCACGTAGGCGATCCCGGCGTGCACGCGCTGGTGCGGCTTGAACCCAGTGATGGGTTTGCCTTCCCAGTTCACCGCGCCCTCCTTGGCCGGCAGCAGGCCCATCAGGCATTTGAGCAAGGTGGTCTTGCCCACGCCGTTACGGCCGAGCAGGCAGGTGACCTCGCCGATCTTCACATCAAAGGAGAGACCGCGCAGGATGTGGCTACCGCCGTAATACTGATGCAGCTTGTCGACTTGCAGCATGTTCAAAACTCCTCAAATCGTGCAGGTACCTGGCATGCAGGAGCCTGGTGGCAAGTGCCTGGCGTGCATGTACCTAGTGCGCAGGTGCCTGGCGTTCAGGTACCTGGCTTCTGTGGTGAGCAGGCTTGCCCTGCGTTGGGCTGCGCAGCAGCCCCAAACCCAGGCGATGCAGTGTGCCTGGCGTAACGCGGCGCTCTTATTGGGGCCGCTTCGCAGCCCAACGCAGGGCAAGCCTGCTCACCACAAAGGTGTTGGTGTGCATACCGCCGTAGTACGGGTGCAGCTTGTCGACGTGCAGCATGTTCAAAATCTCCCCAAATCGTGCAGATGCCTGGCGGGCATGTACCTGGTACGCAGGTACCTGGCTTCTGTGGTGAGCAGGCTTGCCCTGCGTTGGGCTGCGCAGCAGCCCTAAAACCAGATAACGCGGTGTGCCTGGCGTAACGCGGCGCTCTTATTGGGGCCGCTTCGCAACCCAACGCAGGGCAAGCCTGCTCACTACAACAGTGTGTCTGCCGCCGATTTTTCAGCGGCCCAGGTACACCTCGATCACCCGTTCATTTTCCTGCACTTGTTCCAGCGATCCTTCCGCCAGCACGCTGCCCTGGTGCAACACGGTCACGTGGTCGGCAATCGAACCGACGAAGCCCATGTCGTGCTCCACCACCATCAACGAGTGCTTGCCCGCCAGGCGTTTGAACAGTTCGGCGGTGAATTCAGTTTCGGCGTCGGTCATACCCGCCACCGGTTCGTCGAGCAGCAACAGCTGCGGGTCCTGCATCAGCAGCATGCCGATTTCCAGGAACTGCTTTTGCCCGTGGGACAGCAAACCCGCCGGGCGATCCACTGACGCGGTCAGGCGAATAGTGTCGAGCACTTCATCGATACGGTCTTTCTGCTCGCCACTCAGGCGCGCGCGCAGGCTGGCCCATACCGACTTGTCGGTCTTCTGCGCCAGCTCGAGATTTTCAAACACGCTGAGGGCTTCGAACACCGTGGGTTTCTGGAACTTGCGGCCAATGCCGGCCTGGGCAATCTGCACTTCGCTCATGCTGGTCAGGTCCAGGGTCTCGCCGAACCAGGCCTTGCCGTGGCTGGGACGGGTCTTGCCGGTGATCACGTCCATCAGCGTGGTCTTGCCGGCGCCGTTGGGGCCGATGATGCAGCGCAATTCACCGACACCGATGTACAGGTTCAAGGCGTTGAGGGCCTTGAAACCGTCGAAGCTGACGCTGATGTCTTCCAGGGTCAGGATCGTGCCGTGGCGGGTGTTCAGGCCGGTGCCGGCGGCCTGGCCAAGGCCGATGGCATCGCGGCCGCTGCCCGCATCGAGAATAGGTTCGAGCATGACGTTCCTCATTTTTTCAGCAGCCCGATCACGCCCTTGGGCAGGTACAGGGTGACGATGATGAACAGCGCGCCGAGGAAGAACAGCCAGTATTCCGGGAAGGCCACGGTGAACCAGCTCTTCATGCCATTGACCACGCCGGCGCCGAGCAACGGCCCGATCAGCGTGCCGCGCCCGCCCAGGGCCACCCACACGGCGGCTTCGATGGAGTTGGTCGGCGACATTTCGCTGGGGTTGATGATGCCCACTTGCGGCACATACAACGCCCCGGCCAAACCGCACAACACCGCGCTCAGCACCCACACGAACAGCTTGAAGCCGCGCGGGTCGTAGCCGCAGAACATCAGGCGGTTCTCGGCGTCACGCAGGGCGGTCAGTACCCGGCCGAACTTGCTGCGTGCCAGCCGCCAGCCGATGAACAGGCTCGCCACCAGCAGCAGGACCGTGGCCACGAACAACACCGCGCGCGTGCCCGGTTCGGTGATGCCGAAACCGAGAATGCTGCGAAAATTGGTGAAGCCGTTGTTGCCGCCAAAGCCCGTCTCGTTGCGAAAGAACAACAGCATCCCGGCGAAGGTCAGGGCCTGGGTCATGATCGAGAAATACACACCCTTGATCCGCGAGCGAAAGGCGAAGAAACCGAACACCAGCGCCAGCACGCCCGGCGCCAGCACCACCAGGCACAGGGCCCACAGGAAGTGCTCGGTGCCAACCCAATACCAGGGCAGTTCGGTCCACGACAGGAAGGTCATGAACGCCGGCAACTCATCGCCGCTGGCCTGGCGCATCAGGTACATGCCCATCGCATAACCGCCGAGGGCGAAGAACAGGCCGTGGCCGAGCGAGAGCATTCCCGCGTAGCCCCACACCAGGTCCAGCGCGAGCGCGACGATGGCATAGCAGAGGATCTTGCCGACCAGTGTCAGGGTGTAGGCGGACACATGCAGCGCACTGTCCGGCGGCAACAATGACAGCAGCGGCAGCGCGAGCAGTACCACAAGGATCAACGCGCCCACTGCAATCGTGACGGTGGGGCCGGCCTTTTGCGTGGCCGTGAGCATCAATGGCTGGTTCATCAGTCGATCACCCGTCCTTTCAGTGCGAAGAGTCCCTGCGGGCGTTTCTGGATAAACAGAATGATCAGCGCGAGGATCAGGATCTTGCCGAGCACGGCACCGATCTGCGGTTCGAGAATCTTGTTGGCGATCCCCAGGCCGAAGGCCGCCATCACGCTGCCGGCCAACTGGCCGACACCGCCGAGCACCACCACCAGGAACGAATCGATGATGTAGCTCTGGCCCAGGTCCGGGCCGACGTTGCCGATCTGGCTCAGCGCCACGCCGCCCAGGCCGGCGATGCCGGAGCCAAGGCCAAACGCGAGCATGTCCACGCGCCCGGTGGGCACGCCACAGCAGGCAGCCATGTTGCGGTTCTGGGTGACGGCGCGCACGTTGAGGCCCAGGCGCGTCTTGTTCAGCAGCAGCCAGGTCAGCACCACCACAAACAGCGCGAAGGCGATGATCACGATGCGGTTGTACGGCAGCACCAGGTTGGGCAGCACCTGGATCCCGCCGGACAGCCACGCGGGATTGGAGACTTCGACGTTCTGCGCGCCAAACACCAGGCGCACCAACTGGATCAGCATCAGGCTGATGCCCCAGGTGGCGAGCAGGGTTTCCAGCGGCCGGCCGTACAGATGGCGAATCACCGTACGCTCCAGCGCCATGCCGATCGCGGCGGTGACGAAGAACGCCACCGGCAAGGCGATCAACGGGTAGAACTCGATGGCCGCGGGCACGTAGCGCTGCATCAGTAACTGCACCACATAGGTCGAGTAGGCGCCGAGCATCAGCATCTCGCCGTGGGCCATGTTGATCACACCGAGCAGGCCGAACGTGATCGCCAGGCCCAGGGCCGCGAGGAGCAGGATCGACCCCAGGGACATGCCGCTGAAGGCCTGGCCGAGGATCTCGCCAAGCATCAGTTTGCGTTTGACCTGGGCCAGGCTGGTTTCGGCAGCGGTGTGCACGGCGGCGTCGGTTTCCACGCCCGGCGCCAGCAGTGCTTCGAGACGGGTGCGCGCCAGCGGATCGCCGGTGCTGCCGAGCAGACGCACCGCAGCGAGGCGCACCAGCGGGTCGGTGTCGACCAGTTGCAGGTTGGCCAGTGCCAGGCTGAGGGCGGTGTGCACGTCCTCGTTGGTCTCGGCGGCGACTTGCTGGTCGAGGAATTTGAGCTGCGCAGGCACAGCGGTTTTTTGCAGGGTTTGTGCTGCGGCCAGGCGCACCTTGGGGTCGGCGGCGAGCAGTTGCTGGCTGGCTTGCACGTTGTCGATCAAACCGCGCAGGCGGTTGTTCAGGCGTACGGTCCTGGTTTCACCGTTGACCGTGAGTCGGCCTTGTTGCAGGGCGTCGACCAGTTCGATGCGGGCTGGATTTGGCTGGGCAGCCCAGTCCTGCAGCAGCTTGGCTTGCTGGGTCGGGTTGGCGGCCAGGAAGTCTTCGGCATCGCCTGCGTGTGCGGCCAGCGGCAGCAACAGCAGGGCGGCGAGGATGAAGCGGTATAGGGCAGTGGGCATACCAAAGTGTCCTGATCATGCGCGGACAGTGTGGGAGCGGGGGGGGGGGGGGGGGGGGGGGGGGGGGGGGGGGGGGGGGGGGGGGGGGGGGGGGGGGGGGGGG